>CACZRP010000105.1 GCA_902783575.1 uncultured Eubacteriales bacterium | reverse complement strand
TGCTGTTGGCCCCTTGGTCAAGAGGTTAAGACATCGCCCTTTCACGGCGGTAACGTGGGTTCAATTCCCGCAGGGGTCATTCGATGGTAAAGGCTCGACGCCTTTACCATCGAAGCAAGTTTGCAAAGCAAACTTGCGGGTCTTGTTTTCGATGGAAGGCTCGATGCCTTTACCATCGAAGCAAGTTTTCTAATAATTACATTCAGTCGAAGGGCTTGAAGCCCATGCCATGGCCTGGGCCATGGTTTTTTTGTTCCATTACAGGAAAGGATGGCTGTTATGTTAGTATTAACTCCCCCCATGGGCTGGAATTCATGGAATACCTTTGGTGAAAACATCAACGAGAAGGTAGTTATGGATTCCGCAGACACACTGGTTTCTACGGGTCTTGCCGCAGCCGGATACAACTATATCGTCATCGATGACTGCTGGTCTCTGAGAGAGCGCGGTGAGGACGGAAGAATTGTTCCCGATCCCGTCAAATTCCCTCATGGCATGAAATACGTTGCCGACTATGTTCACAGCAAGGGACTGAAATTCGGCATGTATTCCTGCGCCGGCATGCTGACCTGCGCAGGCTATCCCGCCAGCTTTGATCACGAGTTCATTGACGCGGCCACCTTTGCCGAGTGGGGTGTGGATTATCTTAAATATGACTACTGCTTCCATCCCTCCACGGTGCCCGGACCTGTTCTCTACAAGAGGATGGCTGTGGCCCTCGCCAACTGCGGCAGGGATATCGTCTTCTCCGCCTGTTCCTGGGGCAGCGACGAGACCAAAAAATGGATCAAGCAGACCGGCGCCAATCTGTGGCGCACCACCGGGGATATCAATGATTCCTGGCGCTCCATCAAGGAGCTTTCCCTGATTGCGGGAGATGCCATCACCTACGGAAGCATCAACTGCTACCCCGACATGGACATGCTGGTTACCGGCATGAAGGGCGTGGGCAACGTCGGCTTTGCCGGCTGCACCGACGCCGAGTACCGCCTCCACTACAGCCTCTGGGCTTTGCTGGGCTCTCCTCTGATGATCGGATGCGATATCCGTCAGATGGATGATTTCACCAGGGAGACGCTGCTGAATCTGGAAGTCATCGCCATCAATCAGGATCCCGACTATAATCAGGCCTACGATGCCAGCGCCTACGGCGTCACCTTCCAGGATGCTGAGAAGAATGAGCATCCCATCTATGTCCGCCAGCTGTCGAACGGCGATCTGGCCATCGGTTTCTTCAACCTGTCGGATCAGCCCACCAGCCGCTGGAATTCCTACCTGGCTCTGGACCGCATCGGCCTGCCCGAATCCACCGGCAAAACCCTTGAAATGAAAGAGCTTTGGACCGGCGAAACCTTTAAGGTCACCAACGGCATCTTCGGTGAGACCATCGCCCCCCACAGCTGCCGTCTGTTCCGGGCTAAAGTTGTGAATGCCTGATGTCCCAGTGCTATCAGTGTCAGCGCCCCCTGGTTTCCGATGAAATCGCGATTTACCGCAAGATGGTGGACCGGGGCGCCGGCCGGTTTCTTTGCAAGACCTGTCTGGCCGCTTACTTCAGTGTGCCGGAAGAATTAATAGAGAAAAAAATAGAGCAATTTCGGCGGCAGGGATGTTTATTATTTGCCGCACAGCCATTGAACGGGGAATCTGCCTCGAAAGAGACGGATCCGCCACAGAAAGAAAGGAAGAAGCATGTTAACTCTTGAACAGGCAAAAATGATCCTGCCCAAGCACATCACGGAGGACCATCTGCTGCGCCATTCTCTGGCCGTCAGCGCGGCCATGGCTGCCATGGCCCGTCATTTCGGCGAAGATGAGGATCACTGGGCGGCCGTTGGCTATCTGCATGATGTGGATTTTGAAAAATATCCCGAGGAGCATTGCGCTCATGTCCGGGAACTGCTGGCACCCGAAGGGGTATCCGAGGAGGACATGAGAGCCATCATCAGCCACGGCTGGGGTCTCACCATTGACGTTGCTCCCATTTCCGTCATGGAGAAATCCCTGTATACGGTGGACGAGCTTACCGGCATCGTCTCCGCCACCGCCCTGATGCGTCCCACGGGCATTTCCGATCTGGAAGTCAAAAGCCTGAAAAAGAAATTCAAGGATCATCGCTTTGCGGCAAAATGCGACCGGAATGTGATTGTCAAGGGCTGTGAGCTTCTCGGAATGGATCTTTCCGAGGTCATGGCACTGACCATCGAAGGGATGAAACCCTTCGCCGATGAACTTGGTCTGGAGGGCAGTTCCCATGACGAATGAAGAACGTCTCCAGCTGGTTCAAAGCATTGAACTGAAACAGAGAAATATTTTTCTCAGCATATCTGCCGTCCTGGCTCTCGTCATTGTTCTGGGCATATCCTATTATGGTTCCCGGATGATTCAGCAGCGCCGGGCCGAGGCCGCCTCTGCCAGAGCCATCGCCGCTCAGCAGGAAACAGTGGACGCCCCTGCCGCCGAAGTGCTGACCCTTTCTTCTCAGGGACAGTCCATCATCAGCGGCGCTTCCGCATCCGCCAGACAGCTGATTCAGGCTGCTGAGGCCAGGAAAGCGGCTCAGGAAGGCGCAGCCCAGCAGGAAGCGAAGGAGAAGGAAGCGGCTGTGATTCCCGAAGGCTTTGTCCTCAGGGAAATGACGGCTGATGATGTTCACAAGGGTGAGCTCCAGCTGATCAACAAGACCTACGAATATCACTTCCTCGAGGATGATCTGCTGAGCCTCATCTACGATCAGGAGGGCGGCAATTATTACCTGTCCAGCTTCCAGATCCAGATGACGAAAAACACCGCGGACGCCCTGCATCAGCTGCTGGGAGCCTTCTATGCGGAAACCGGCTACGAAAATATTCTGGTGCTCAACGGATACCGTTCCAAAGAAGAGGCGGATGCTCTCTATGCGGAAGACTCGGAAAACCGGGGCGATGAATACGCCGATTCCCATACCATGACCGCCGGCCACAGCGAGCATCATTCCGGTATGGCCACGGATCTTGGATATTTCTCCACCGGCTCCTTCATCGAGCAGGGAGACGAGGAGCTTTCCTGGTTCTATGAGCATGCCTGTGACTATGGCTTCATTCTCCGCTATCCCGAAGATAAGCAGGCCATCACTCAGATCGCCCTGGAGGACTGGCATTTCCGCTATGTGGGCGTTCCCGCTGCCACGGATATCTACCGTCAGCAGCTCTGTCTGGAGGAATGGATCGATCTGATCCATCAGCATACCGTGCAGAACCCCTACGAGATTACCGTCGGGGAAACCACCTATGTCCTCTACTATGCCCCGGGAAATCCCAATCCCGAAACCGGCAAGATCGAAGTTCCGGTACCAGAGGGAAAGAATGTTGTGATTTCCGGAGACAATATCGAAGGCTTCATCGTAACGGTCCAGCCCTGATCCTTACAATTTATCACAAAAAACAAATCCACTTGGAAGCTGATTTAGCTAAAAAGTGGATTTTTTGTTTTCTTCAGAAAAACACTTGTATTTTTTAACAAGAACGGATATACTGGATTGTATTCATTTCAAGAACACTTGTACGCAAAAGGAAGACGTTTATGGTTTATTATTCGACCCGCAGTCATCAGCAGCCTGTTTCTCCCTCAGAGGCGGTTCTTCAGGGACTCGCTCCAGACGGAGGATTATATATTTTCGATCAGATACCCGCTCTTGATACCTCCTCCCTTTTTTCCCTTCCGGCGGAAGAAATATCAGCCCGCATTCTGGGCGCCTTCTTCCCCGATATCAGGGAAATGGATCAGCTGGTAAAGGCAGCCTATCAGGACAAGTTTGATGCCCCTGATCTGGTTCCCCTCAAGGAGGTGGGCCCCTTCAGCGTGCTGGAGCTTTTTCACGGCCCCACCTGTGCCTTTAAGGATATTGCCCTTTGTGTGCTGCCCCACCTGATGACCGCGGCCAAAAAGGTCCTCACGGTAAAGCAGGGCGCTCCCGCTCCTCTGCTGCATATTCTGACAGCCACCTCCGGCGACACCGGAAAGGCTGCCCTGGCCGGCTTCAAGGATGTTCCGGGCACCATGATCACTGTCTTTTATCCCCACGGAGGGGTATCAGATATGCAGCGGCTGCAGATGGTGACCCAGCTGGGGAACAATGTTTGTGCCGCTGGGATTCTGGGTAGCTTTGATGACGCCCAGACCGGCGTCAAAAACCTCTTCACCGATAAATCTCTGAAGAAGGAGCTGGCGGAAAAGGGCATCTCCCTGAGCACCGCCAATTCCATCAATATCGGCCGGCTCATTCCTCAGATCATGTACTATTTCAAGGCCTACGGAGATTTGCTGCGGACCGGTAAAATCCAGCCGGGAGATGAAGTCAGCTTCTGCGTTCCCACAGGCAATTTCGGAGATATCCTGGCCGGATATCTGGCCGGCCTGCTGGGGCTTCCCGTCGGAAAGCTGATGGTGGCCTCCAACCGCAACAACGTGCTGACCGACTTTTTCGACAGCGGCCATTACGACCGGGTCCGGACTCTGTACCCCACCGTGGCGCCTTCCATGGATATTCTGGTTTCCTCCAACCTGGAACGGCTCCTCTATCTGATGACCGAAAACAGCCCCGAAAAAACCGCTGACTATATGAAACAGCTGAAGGAAAAGGGCAGCTATCAGATTGACGGCGAACTGCTGAATTCCATGAAGGAACGCTTCTACGCTGCCTGCGCTTCCGATCAGGATGCCAAAAAAACCATTGGCAGCGTCTACCGGCGGCACGGATATCTGATGGATCCCCATACCTCCATCGGCTGGTACGCCGCCGAACAGTACAAAAAGGAGCATCCGGAGGATCAGCGGGAAATCGTCGTGCTTTCCACCGCTTCTCCCTACAAGTTCCCCGGCACAGTGCTGGAATCCCTGGGACAGGAAGTCCCCACCGACCCCTTTGCCCAGCTGGATGCCCTTCATCACTCCACCGGCGAGCCGGTGCCCCCTTCTCTGTCCGCGCTTCGCTCTATGCCGGAACTTCATACCCGGGTCATCGATCCCAGGGACATGAAATCATTTATTCTGGAAGGAAGGTTCTGATCCATGAAAGAAGTTACCATTCGAGTTCCCGCCACCACTGCCAACCTGGGGCCCGGCTTCGATGCTTTCGGCTGTGCCCTCAGTCTCTATACTGATGTGACTTTTATCCGTGACGCCAGCGGCTCCGGACTGACAATTACCGGCTGTGACGAATGCTATCAGGGTCCGGACAACATGGCCTACGAGGCCTTCTGCGCTGTGTGTGACTCCCTCAGCGAGCCCGTGGGAGATCTTCATATCCATATCGATGCCCATATTCCCATCTGCCGCGGTCTCGGTTCCTCCGCCGCCCTGCTGGTGGCGGGAGCCATGGGCGCCAACATTCTGCTGGGAGGCCGGCTCTCCACCCAGGGACTTCTCAATATCACCAACGCTATGGAGGGTCATCCCGACAACCTCGCTCCTGCCTTTTTCGGAGGATTAACGGCTTCCATGGTGGACGGCGGCCTGCCTGTCACCGTCAGCTTCCCCCTTCATCCCGGCTGGCAGTTTCTTGCTCTGGTGCCGGATTTCGATCTGCCCACCTCCAAGGCCAGAGCTGTGCTTCCGGCCCAGGTATCCCGGGCAGACGCCATTTATAACATTTCCCATGGCGCCATGGTGCTGAAGGCCATGGAGCTGGGGAATGAAAAGCTGCTGCGAACCGCCATGAAGGACCGGATCCATCAGGATTACCGCAAATCCCTGATTCCTGACTACGAATCCATCGAAGCCCTGATCCGCACCACCGGAGCCGCCTTCTGCCTTTCCGGCGCAGGTCCTACCCTGCTGTGTCTGACCATGGATCCCTCCCTTAGGGAGAAGCTGGAGGAAAAACTTCCCTCCGTCACCAAAGAGAACTGGACCATCTACCCGCTCCATGTGGAATTTCTCGGAGCCCATCAGGTAAAACCCGTCAAAGCTTAACGTATAATTTCGACATTTTCCTTGCATCACTTATGGCTTAGTGATAAAATGATGAAAAATATATAGCTTATCCTCAGGAGGTGGATTATGTCTCAGTATTATAATTCTTATCCCGGAAATTACAATCAGGGCTATGCCCAGGAAACGACTCCCGGACTGAAGGCGCTTAAGAACAGCTTTGGCAGCACCATCTATCTGATTGCCTGCATCACCTTCTCCCTGACGCTTGTTCTTGCGTTTGTTGAAATGTTTGTCCCTGCCGCGAATCCTCTGGGGGCTATTCTGATGGCTGTTCAGCAATACGCCAGTCAGATGGGCCTGGATATGCCTTCCGGCATTAATCTCCCGGCTCTTGTAAGCGGAGGCGGTATTGTTGGCGGAATCATTTCAATGATTCCCTCCATCCTGATTTGCCTTGGCATGTGGCTCATTTATGCCGCATCCAAAAAAGCCACTGTTCCAGCCTCCACCGCCGGTTTCTCCATTCTTCAGACCATGAACATCATCGCTGTGGTCGGAATGTGCTTCTCCACACTGATGGTTGTCATCGTGGGCATCATCGGACTGGTGGGTGTAGGAAGATTTTCCAGTGAGCTTTCCTCCTATGGTTATTCCAGCGTATCCCCCACACTGATCCTGGCAATTGCGCTTCTTCTGGCCATTATTGTTCTCGTATTCGCGATTATTTACTATGTGAAAACAGCGGCCATCTACAGTATCTCCAAGGATATTCTCCGTTACAACCGTTCATCCCGCCGGGTTTCCATGTTTGTCATCGTGATTAACTTTATCGGCCTGGTCTTTACCGTCATTTCCCTCATTGTTTCGTTGGCTGGTGCTTCCGTGCTGGCTGCCTATGCTCCTGTCGCAGGCGCTTCCACACTGGTTACCGTCATTTCATCCGTTGCATCCTTCCTGGCCTCCCTTTTCCAGACCCTGACCTTTGTCAAGGCCAGAAATGAATTCGGCGCCCTCTCCACTCAGGGCGGCAGCGCCGGATACCAGTCTTACAACTTTGAGACCGGAGCCTACAACACCGGATCCTATAATACCGGTTCCTACAACACCAACACCTTCAATACCGGCTCCTACAACACAGCCAACTATCAGACTCAGAATTATCAGACCGGCAATTACCAGCAGCAGACCTATCAGCAGCCGGATGCTTACCAGCAGCAGACTTACCAGCAGCCGGATGCTTACCAGCAGCAGACTTACCAGCAGCCGGATGCTTATCAGCAGCAGACCTACCAGCAAGCTGACGCTTATCAGCAGCAGACCTACCAGCAGGCTGATGCTTATCAGCAGCAGACCTATCAGCAGGATAATTACCAGCAGCAGACCTACCAGCAGGATAATTACCAACAGCAGTAAAACACTCAATGAAGCAAATAAAAAGAGATAGCGGTTTCTGATCGCTATCTCTTTTTTTGTGTTTTGGAAAACGGTACTGATCAATGGAATCAGTCGACTTGAATACCAAGTCTGCTGGCCGCCACTTCAATACCATCATTCTCGTCGGAGAGAAGACGGTTCACACGGCTGATGGTGGCTGTGGATGCGCCGGTAACTTCAGATATTTCCTGGTAAGTCTCGCCCTTCAGTAATCTGACACCGACATCGAACCGCTGGGATAGGGAAAGCATTTCATTGACAGTGCAGATATCTTTAAAAAATGAATAACACTCTTCGCGGGTCTTCAGATTGAGAATCGCGTCAAAGTACTGGTCCATTGCTTCCGAATGGATATTTTTTCTCATAGATACCTCCAAAGTACTTGTTAGTTGATAGTTTACCACTTTAAAGTTTGAAAATCAACGAAAGTTTTTTCACAAAGGTATTGCATTTTTTCTCGAATGGGTGTATTATGCTTTAGTAGACTAACGCGTTAAAGCGTTCAAGTACGAAAGGAGTATTATCCATGTTTCTGAAAATCGCGCTATTGGTCGTATTCTTTGCGGGAATGATTCTCATCGGTTTCTGGTGCCGCAAAAACTCCACAGATGTTAACGGCTTTGTTCTCGGCGGCCGCAGTGTCGGTCCCTGGGTCTCCGCCTTCGCATATGGTACTTCCTATTTCTCAGCGGTTATTTTTGTCGGTTACGCCGGACAGTTCGGCTGGAAATTCGGTATTGCCTCCACCTGGGTGGGCATCGGCAATGCCCTGCTGGGATCCCTGGCTGCCTGGGTTGTCCTCGGCCGCCGGACCAGAATCATGACCCAGCATCTGAACTCCGCCACCATGCCTCAGTTTTTCCAGGCCCGCTACAACTCTCAGGCTCTGAAGATTGCGGCTTCCATTATCACCTTCATCTTCCTGATTCCCTACACTGCTTCCTTGTACAACGGCCTTTCCCGTCTGTTCGGGATGGCCTTCAACGTGGATTACTCCATCTGCGTCATTGTTATGGCTGTGCTGACAGGTATCTATGTCATTGCCGGCGGCTACATGGCCACCGCCATCAATGACTTTGTTCAGGGTATCATCATGCTGTTCGGTATCGTAGCCGTAGTGCTGGCCGTTCTGAACAGCCAGGGTGGTTTTCTCGCGGCGCTGGACGGTCTGGGCCGTATCAGCGACGAAACCGTCTCCACTACCCCCGGTATTTTCGCTTCCTTCTTTGGCCCCGATCCCCTGTCGCTGCTGGGCGTGGTGCTGCTGACCTCCCTGGGCACCTGGGGTCTCCCCCAGATGGTGCAGAAATTCTATGCCATCAAGAGTGAAAAATCCATCTCCACCGGCACCATGGTATCCACCTTCTTCGCTGTGGTGGTGGCTGGCGGCTGCTACTTCCTGGGCGGCTTCGGCCGGCTGTTCTCCGACAAGATCGACATCGCCTCCGGCGGTTTTGACTCCATTATCCCCACCATGCTTTCCGGACTGCCGGATATTCTTATCGCCGTGGTGGTCATCCTGGTGCTCTCCGCCTCCATGTCCACCCTTTCTTCCCTGGTGCTGACCTCCAGCTCCACCCTGACCCTGGACCTTCTCAAGGGACATGTGGTCAAGAACATGGATGAAAAGAAGCAGCTTTTCATCATGAGACTTCTCATCGTGGTCTTTGTAGCCATCTCTGTAGTGATTGCCATTATTCAGTACAAATCCAACGTCACCTTTATCGCTCAGCTCATGGGTGTGAGCTGGGGTGCCCTGGCCGGCGCCTTTCTGGCTCCCTTCCTGTACGGCCTGTACTGGAAAGGCGCTACCCCCGCCAGTGTCTGGGTCAGCTTCATCTTCTCCACCGTGGTCATGCTGGCCAACATGTTTGTCCGTTCCAGTTTCCCGACCCTGCTTCAGTCTCCCATCAATGCCGGCGCCTTCTGTATGATCGCCGGACTGATTCTGGTGCCTGTGGTGTCTCTCTTCACGAAAAAGCCCGACAAGAAGGTGGTGGACGATGCCTTTGAATGCTACAACGAGAAGGTGCTTGTTCCTCAGAAGAACGCGCTGGGAGCCGAAGAGCAGGCATGATCATCGACATCCATACCCATACCTTTCCTGAGAAAATCGCGGCTAAAGCCATCGGAAAGCTTTCTCTGGCCGCCCACTGCAAGACTCACACCGATGCCAGCATTCCGGGACTGATCCGGTCCATGGAGCGCTCCGGCGTGGACCGCAGCGTGCTGGCTCCCGTGGCTACCAGCCCCCAGCAGGTGGAAAAGATCAATGACGCCGCTGCCGCCAACTGCGAAGCCTTTGAGAATCAGGGCATTCTTTCCTTCGGCTGCATTCATCCGGAATATGAGAACTACAGGGATGAGCTGGCCCGGATTCAGGCCCTGGGGCTAAAGGGAATCAAGATCCACCCCGTCTATCAGGGAATGGACATCGATGATGTCCGTTTCCTGCGGATTCTTGACAGGGCCGCGGAGCTGGGGCTGGTGGTGCTGACCCATGGCGGCCAGGATATCGGATTTCCCGGCGTGGTCCATGTATCACCGGCCATGTGCCGCCATGTGATGGATCAGATCGGAGCCTTTAAGCTGATCGTCGCCCACATGGGCGGCTGGCGGGACTGGGAACAGGTGCCCGAATATCTGGCGGGGTCCGGAGCCATGATCGATACCTCCTTCTCCATCGGGTCCTTTACTCCTCTGGAGGACGGCTACTGGAAGCCAGGAGAGGAGAAAATGCTCAGCCCTCAGGAGGCCGGCTCCCTGATCCGGGCCATGGGCGCTGAAAATGTCATCTTCGGTTCCGACAGTCCCTGGAGCGATCAGACCGAATGCATCCGCCATCTGAAGGAAACCGGCCTCTCTCCGGAGGAGCTGGCTCTGGTTCTGGGAGAAAACGCCAGAAAACTGCTGAATCTCTAACAAAAAAATCCTGCCTTCACCCGGTATCCGGGGAAAGCAGGATTTTCTGTTTGCTTAAAGAGTTCTCAGATGCCCATCATATCTTCCTGGGACAGTACCTTCAGCCCCGCCTGGACCAGCTTCTGCTCCGCGGCGCGGTGATCCCGGACCCGGAAAATCATATAGGCATGCTTCTCGGTTTTGCCGCCGATGAAGGCATACATATATTCAATGTTCAGATTGGTGTCCGCGAAGACCTGCAGCAGCTTATCCAGTCCGCCCGGTTCATCCGGAACCGCGATGGCCAGGACAGAAGTCAGGTTCGCCACGAAATCAGCCTCTTTCAGCACATTCACAGCATCATAGACGTCATCCACGATGACCCTTGCAATGCCAAAGTCTTTGGTTTCCGCCAGAGACAGCGCTCTCATATCGATGCCATGGGACGCGAGAACACCGGTCATGGCCTTCAGCTTTGCCGGTTTGTTTTCCAGGAAAACAGAAATCTGTTTAATACTCATAACCTTCTCCTCTCTTCTCTTTGTTCCTTGACTGAAGTTCTCAGATCTTTCTCTTATCAATCACCCGGACGGCCTTGCCCTCGCTTCTGACAATGGTCTTCGGGGCCACCAGCGTGACTTTCGCCTTCAGACCCAGCATGGCTCTCAGGCCATCCACCAGCTCTTTCTGACGGTCAGCGATTTCACCCAGGTTATCGGTGAACATTTCAGGCGTCATTTCCACCTGGACATCCAGGGTATCGGTATTGTTGACACGATCCACGATAATCTGATAGTTGGCGGCATAGCCGGCGTTGATCAGCACGGTTTCGATCTGGCTCGGGAATACGTTGACGCCGCGGATAATCAGCATGTCATCGGTACGTCCCTTGGGTTTGGCCATGCGGACATGGGTACGGCCGCAGGAGCATTTCTCCCGGGTCAGGGAGCAGATATCCCGGGTTCTGTAGCGCAGCAGGGGGAAAGCTTCCTTATCCAGAGAAGTAAACACCAGCTCGCCCTGGGCGCCGTCCGGCAGCACCTCACCGGTTTCCGGATCGATAATTTCAGCGATGAAATGATCCTCATTGACATGCATGCCCTGCTGGGCGGAGCATTCAAAGGACACGCCGGGGCCGGAAAGCTCGGTCAGTCCATAGATATCATAAGCCTTGATGCCCAGGGTTTTCTGAATATCCTGACGCATCTCCTCACTCCAGGCTTCCGCGCCGAAGATACCCGCCTTCAGAGGAATATCATCGGGACCGAGGCCCATTTCCTTCATGCGCTCGCCTAGGTACGCGGCGTAGCTGGGGGTGCAGCAGAGAATGGTGGTCTGAAGATCCATGATGAACATAATCTGACGGTCGGTATTGCCGGAGCTGGTGGGAATGGTCAGGCAGCCCACCTTGTGGGAACCGCCGTTCAGTCCCGGGCCGCCGGTGAACAGGCCGTAGCCGTAGGAAACCTGGCAGACATCCTCACTGGATCCGCCGGCAGCCACAATGGCTCTGGCGCAGCATTCCTCCCAGAGATCAATATCGTGCTGGGTGTAGAAAGCCACGACCCGCTTGCCGGTGGTGCCGGAGGTGGACTGGATGCGGACACAGTCCTTCAGGGGCTTGCCGAGAAGACCATAGGGATAAGCTTCTCTCAGATCCGCCTTGGATAAAAACGGAAGCTTGTAAAGATCGTCCCTGGATTTGATATCATCGGGAGTCACACTCTTCTCTTCCATCTTTTTCCGGTAGTAAGGAACATTGTCCCATACATGCTTCACCTGTTTGACAAGCTTTTCATCCTGAATGGCCTTCAGTTTTTCAGGTGAGGCACATTCGATCTCCTCTTGGAAATACTTCTGCATACATTTTCTCCTATATGTCTTTCTGTCTTGTCTCAAGCCATCACATCTGCTCAGGCCTGTCCCTGCGCCTTACCAAGGGCGAAGGCTAGTTTATTCATCTCCAGGAACCGGGCGGGAACCACCTTTTCCAATGCTTCCATCCACACATCCTCAGAAATATCAAAGTAATGGCTGAGCCGTCCCAGAAGGACGATATTGACAGCCTTGGAGGAGCCAGCCTGCTCCGCCAGCTTCAGACAGTCCAGAGCGTCCACCCTGGCGCCGCTCTCAAGCATCTTCGCGACCAGATCTTCCGGATAGGCCGCGGCACCCGTAATGACAGGCATGGGATCAATCTGCTGGGTATTGGTCACTATCACTCCCTCCGGCTTCAGGTAGGGAAGCCAGCGGGCTGCCTCCAGCAGTTCAAAGGAAACGATAAAGTCCGCTTCTCCCTTGTCAATGACCGGAGAATAAACCTTGTCCCCGTAGCGCACGTAGGTGACCACACTGCCGCCTCTCTGGCTCATGCCATGGACCTCCGACACCTTCACGTCGAAGCCCTGCATCTGAAAGAGCTGTCCCAGCAGCTTGCTGGCCAGCAGGGATCCCTGGCCGCCGACACCAACAATCATTATATTTTTCGTATTCATGTTTACACCTCCTCCGGGGCCGCGGAAGATACAAAAGCGTCCACCGGGCAGAGCTGAGCGCAGACGCCGCAGCCCACACAGAGCGTATTATCGATCGTGGCCTTCATCTTGCCGTCCGGTCCGGGCTTCATGGAAACAGCCGGGCATCCGATTCTCATGCAGGATTTGCAGCCGATGCATTTGTCCGTTTTGACCCGCAGCGGCGGATTATGCTTTACATACTTCAGCAGGGCGCAGGGCCTTCTGGAGATAATCACGGAGGGCTCCGCGGCAGCCAGCTCTTCCTTCAGCACCTGATCGCATTCCTGCAGGTTGTAGGGATCCACCACCCGGACCCGGTTAAATCCCATGGCCCGGCACAGGGCTTCCAGGTCGATCTTGCCGGCGGGATCCCCCTTGATATTGTATCCCGTGGTGGGATTCTGCTGATGGCCCGTCATGCCCGTGATGGAGTTGTCCAGGATAATCACGGTGGAGTTGGACTGGTTGTAAGCCACGTTGGCCAGTCCCGTCATACCGGAATGCATGAAGGTGGAATCACCAATGACCGCCACCGTATGATTTTCGCTTTCTCCCTCCGTCGCCTTGTTGAATCCGTGCACCGCGCCGATGGAGGCACCCATGCACAGGGTCATTTCGATGGAGCTCAGGGGTGCCACGGCGCCCAGGGTATAGCATCCGATGTCGCCCAGCACGGTGCAGCGGTTCTTCTTCAGAGTATAGAACAGGCCGCGGTGCGGACATCCGGCGCACATGACCGGAGGTCTGACGGGAATCGCCTCGGACAGCTCTCTGCCCTTATGAACAACGGGAATTTCTTCCGCCGGAAGCAGGCCGGAGGCGCCGATTTTCTCCGCGATCAGGTTCTGTGAGAACTCATCAATCATCGGGAGGACATCCTTGCCGTGAACAGGAATTCCCATGGCCTTCACATGGTTTTCAATAATCGGATCCAGCTCCTCCACCACCAGGAGTTTATCTACCTGAGAAGCAAAATCCCTGATCAGCTTTTCCGGAAGGGGATTGGTCATTCCCAGCTTCAGAACGCTGACACTGTCTCCGAAAACTTCCTTGACATACTGGTAGGAGGTGGAGGCGGTAATAATGCCCAGATGGGTGCCGCCCATTTCCACCCGGTTCAGCGGGCCTTCTTCCGCATAGGCAATGAGCTTTCTGGTTCTTTCTTCCACGAAGGGATGGCGCTTTTTCGCGTTGCCCGGCATCATGACATATTTGGCAATATCCTTGACGTAATCCTTCACCGGCACCGTCCGCTCGCCCAGGGTAACCACCGACTGGGAATGGGCCACGCGGGTGCACATCTTCAGAAGCACCGGCGTATCGAAGCTTTCGGAGATTTCAAAGGCCAGCTTGGCAAAGCAGAGGGCCTCTTCCGAATCGGAAGGCTCCAGCATGGGGACCTTGGCGGCGATGGCGTGATGGCGGCTGTCCTGCTCGTTCTGAGAGGAATGCATACCCGCGTCATCAGCAACGCCGATGACCATACCGGCATTCACGCCGGTGTAGGACATGGTATATAAAGGATCCGCGGCAACATTCAATCCTACATGCTTCTGGCCGCAGAAGGACCTTCTGCCTGCCAGAGACGCCCCAAAGGCAGCCTCCATTGCCACTTTCTCATTGGGGGCCCATTCGCAGTAAATCTCATCGAATTTTGCTGCTTCCTCAGTAATTTCTGTACTCGGTGTGCCCGGATAGCTGGAAATAAAGGTAACTCCGGCTTCATACAATCCCCGGGCGACGGCGGCATTTCCCAGAAGGAGCCGCTTATTTTCGTTTCCCATGATGATAAATCCTCCATAGCCACTTGACATTTTAGCTAAAAAACGCTATGATGCTTTAAACGGCTAAACTATAAAAGCCATTGTAACACAAGAACGGAGAAAAATCAACCCATGCCTATCACAGATTTACTGGAACGCAACGCGAAACTTTACGGAAACGAAGTGGCCCTGGTGGAAATCAATCCCGAAATCCGCGAAGAACAGCGGGTCACCTGGAAAGAATATGAACTGATCCAGCCCACCTCCTCTTCCTTTTACCGCCGCCAGATCACCTGGTCTGTCTTTGACGAGAAGGCGAACCGCGTTGCCAATATGCTGATTGAACGCGGCATCAAAAAGGGCCAGAAATGCGCCATCCTGCTGATGAACTGCCTGGAGTGGCTGCCGATCTATTTCGGCATTATGAAAGCCGGCGCCATGGCTGTGCCTCTGAATTTCCGCTTCACCGCTGAAGAGATCGATTACTGTCTCGAAGCCTCCGACTCGGATGTCCTTTTCTATGGACCCGAGTTCATTGGCCGTATCGAGGACATCGCAGGCAAAATCAAGAGCAGCATGCTTCTCTTCTATGTGGGCGATCAGTGCCCCTCCTACGCCGATGACTACTACCGTTACGCCGGCAATGCTTCCTCCTCTGCTCCCCTGGTGCTGGTGGAGGATACCGATGACGGAGCCATCTACTTCTCCTCCGGTACCACAGGCTTCCCCAAAGCCATTCTTCTCAAGCATTCTTCCCTTTCCCATTCCGCCCGCATGGAGGCTCTGCACCACGAAATCACCAAGGATGATGTTTTCCTGTGCATTCCGCCGCTGTACCACACCGGCGCCAAAATGCACTGGTTCGGATCTCTGTACACCGGCAGCCGGGCCGTGCTTCTGAAGGGAAATTCCCCCGAAGCCATCTTCCAGGCGGTGTCCAATGAGCTGTGCACCAACGTCTGGCTCCTGGTGCCCTGGGCTCAGGACATCCTGGCAGCCCTGGACAGCGGTCAGCTGAAGCTGGAAAACTACCATCTGTCCCAGTGGAGGCTGATGCACATCGGTGCCCAGCCTGTGCCCCCGAGCCTCATTCATCACTGGCTTCAGTATTTCCCCCATCATCAGTACGACACCAACTACGGTCTTTCCGAATCCACCGGCCCCGGCTGTGTCCATCTGGGCCTTGGCAACATCCACAAGGTGGGCGCCATCGGTATTCCCGGCTTCGGCTGGAAAACCAAGATTGTGGATGAGACCGGTTCCCCGGTGGCCCAGGGCGACGTGGGTGAGCTCTGCGTTAAGGGTCCCGGCGTCATGGTGGAATACTACAAGAATCCCGAAGCCACCGCGGAGGTGCTGGAGGATGACTGGCTCCATACCGGTGACATGGCCATGCAGGACGAGGACGGCTTCATCTTCCTGGTGGACCGCAAGAAGGATGTCATCATCACCGGTGGTGAAAATCTGTATCCTGTACAGATCGAGAACTTCCTGATGTCCAACCCCAAGATTCACGATGCCGCTGTCATTGGTCTTCCCGACAAGCGTCTGGGCGAAATCGCCGCCGCCATTATCCAGGTCAAGGAGGGCATGGAGCTTTCCGAAGAGGAAATCAATCACTTCTGCCTGGATCTGCCCCGCTACAAGCGTCCCAGAAAAATTATTTTCGCTCCGGTGCTGCGCAATCCCACCGGAAAAATCGACAAACCCAAGTTAAGAGCCATCTATGCCGGTGATCGGCTGGTTGAAAAACAGATCCGTTCGTGATATACTTACCGGTGCATTATGCGTGATATTACTCCGTCTCTGACGCACCATGAAAGACAGATCAAGGAGAATTATTCCTATGAAACCGATCAAAGAAGGCAAAGTCCGCGAAATCTATGAGCTGCCCGAGGCTCTGGTACTGGTTGCCACGGACCGCATCAGCTGCTTCGATGTGATTCTTCACAACATGATCAGCGGCAAGGGCAAAGTACTGACTCAGATTTCGAAGTTCTGGTTTAACTTTACCTCCGACCTTGTTCCCAATCACATGATTTCCACCGACACCGCCGATATGCCCGAGGATTTCCAGACTCCGGACTATGAAGGCCGCAGCATGATGGTCAAAAAGCTGACCATGCTTCCCGTGGAATGCATCGTCCGCGGCTATATTACCGGCAGCGGATGGAAAAGCTATGTCAAGGACGGTACCGTCTGCGGTATTAAGCTTCCGGAGGGCCTGAAGGAATGCGCCAAGCTTCCGGAGCCCATCTATACTCCTTCCACCAAAGCAGATCTCGGCGATCACGATGAAAACATTTCCTTCGAGCAGAGCGTTGCCTATCTGGAAGAAAGATTCCCCGGCAAGGGTCAGGAATATGCAGAAAAGCTGAGAGACCTGACCATCGCCCTTTACAAAAAGTGCGCTGACTACGCCCTCGAAAAGGGAATCATCATCGCTGATACCAAATTTGAGTTCGGACTCGATGAAAACGGCAATATCGTCCTGGGCGACGAGATGCTCACTCCCGATTCCAGCCGCTTCTGGCCCCTGGACGGCTATGAGCCCGGCAAGAGCCAGCCCTCCTTTGACAAACAGCTGGCCCGGGATTATATTTCTTCCCATCCCGAATGCAACTACACCCTGCCCCAGGAGATCGTCGATCAGACCATCGCCATCTACCTGGACGGCTACCGCCGTCTCACCGGTGAAGAGCTGAAGTAATTGCCTGACATGAAAAGGCCTGGCCCTTCGCAGCTTAATACAGCTGTGAAAGCCAGGTCTTTTTTATTCATGTCTCAGTTTCTCAGTTCTGTCCGTAATAGGCATTGGCGCCGTGCTTGCGGAAATAATGCTTGTCCTGAAGCTTCTGGGGGGCCGGCTCCACCGAAGGGTTGATCAGCCGGGCCAGCGCGGCCATCTTGGCGCATTCCTCCACCACCACCGAGTTGTGGACAGCCTCATGGGCATCCTTGCCCCAGGTGAAAACGCCGTGATTCTTGCACAGGACGCCGGGCACCGCCGCGGGGTCCTTTTTCATGCGCTCAAATTCATCGGCAATCAGCACGCCCGTGTTCCTCTCATAGGCTTCTTCGATTTCCTCTTTGGTGAGGCACCGGACGCAGGGAATGTCTCCATAGAAATAGTCCGCGTGGGTGGTGCCGTAGCAGGGAATGCTGAGTCCTGCCTGGGCCCAGCTGGTGGCCCAGGTGGAATGGGTATGGACCACGCCCCGGATCATGGGGAACCGGTTGTAGAGCACCACATGGGTGGCCGTATCCGAGGAAGGATTGTATCTTCCCTCGACCTTGTTTCCCTGAAGATCCACCAGCACCATATCCTCGGGCGTAAGCTTATCATAATCCACTCCGCTGGGCTTGATGGCAAACAGGCCTGTTTCCGGATCAAATTCACTGACGTTGCCCCAGGTAAAGGTCACCAGTTTGTATTTGGGCAGCAGCATATTGGCTTCATATACTCTCTGCTTCAGTTCTTCGAGCATGACTTTGTCTCCTTCCTTGTTTTATGGTCTCAACGGAGGGCTTCAATGGCAGCCTTCTCAATGCCAAGACCTGCCTTGTAGCTTTCCATGAATTTTTCGAAGCCCTGCATTTCCTCTTCCGTGGCGGCCAGGGTGCTGCCCTCGGCGCCGGCGAAGATTTTATTCTCCAGGAAGCTCTCCAGGGTTTCGTTCTCTTCTTTAACAATCATATAGAGGGCCAGCAGCGCCATACCCCAGGGACCGCCTTCACCGGCATTGGCCATGACGGTGACCGGAGCGCCCACCGCGGCGGAAAGATAACGCTGTCCCACGCCGGGAGTTTTGAAAAATCCGCCGTGACCGGTAATCCGTTCCACCTTCACCTGTTCCTGCTTCAGCAGAATATCCATGCCCATCTTTACCGCTCCCAGGGAAGTGAAGAGATGGGAACGCATCAGGTTGGCGAGGTTGAAGGCCGCCTCCGGCGTTCTGACCAGGAGCGGACGTCCCTCGGGAAGATGGGTGATACCCTCGCCGGAAAGATAACCATAGGAAAGGATGCCGCCGCAGTCCGGATCACCCTGCAGCGAATGGGTATAGAGGCGTCCGAAAAGCTCACCCATGTCGGTCTTCATGCCCATCAGCTCGGCGAATTCCCGGAACAGGCCCACCCAGGCGTTCAGGTCGGAGGTGCCGTTGTTGGCATGGGACATGGCCACAGGGAAGCCGCTGGGGGTGGTAACCATATCAATTTCACGGTAAAGCCGGGACAGCCGGTTTTCCAGCACCAGCATGGCGAAGGTACTGGTTCCCGCGGACACATTGCCTGTCCGGGGCGCTACGGAATTGGTGGCCACCATGCCGGTACCGGCATCACCTTCAGGCGGGCAAAGCAGAATACCTGCGGAAAGGTCTCCTTCCGGATCCAGGAATCTGGCTCCCTCCTGAGTCAGGGTGCCTGCGCACTGTCCGGCACAGAGGACCTTGGGCAGCACATCTCTCAGCTTCCAGCTGTATCCTTTGTCACTGATCAGAGCATCAAACTTGTCCACCATGGTCTGGTCATAGTCCAGGGCTTCGGAGTCGATGGGGAAAATACCGGCGGCGTCGCCGATGCCGGTCACCTTTTCACCGGTCAGCATGAAATGAATATAGGAATCCAGGGTGGTAACAAAATCCACCTGGTGAAGATGCGCTTCATCCTCCAGCACGCACTGGTACAGATGGGCAATGGTCCAGCGCAGGGGAATATTAAAGTCAAACAGCTCCGTCAGCGCGTCGGCGGCCTGCTGGGTGTTGGAGTTTCTCCAGGTCTGGAAGGGTGCCAGCAGGTTTCCGTGGCTGTCAAAAGCCATATAGCCATGCATCATGGCGCTGATGCCGATGGCTCCGGTATTTGTCAATATCACGTCATATTTTTCTTTGACTGCCTGCTTGAGACTGCGGTAGCAGCTCTGCAGTCCCTCATGGATCTCAGTGAGGGGATAAGTCCAGATGCCGTTCTCCAGCGTGTTCTCCCAGTCGTGTATACCGATGGCCAGTACCTTGCCTTCCCGGTCGATGAGAACCGCTTTGATACGGGTTGAACCGAATTCAATGCCCAGGGCCGTCTGGCCGTCAATGATCATTTGCTGATTATTCAATGCTGTTCCTCCAAGTAGAAGTGATGCTTCTATTTTAGCTCAATCACCCCGCAATATTCAACCATCATTTTATATCATTCTGTTGCCAGAAAAAGCGCCGATAACTTCATCAATTCTTCATCCTTTATTAGTACAGGCTTCCGCTTTTGTAGTTGTTTTATTATCCTTACGGTGATACAATATCCTTGTTATGAAAGCAATAAAATCATTCATTAAAAACCTGATTCCTTCCTATGCTTACCTGCCGCTGATCCTTGTTGTTTCCTTCAATTTTATCTCCTTTTCCATGACTCAGCTGCTGATGGGAGAGGCCGGACGTCATACCCTGTTCACGTCCCTGGATCACGCAATTCCCTTCGTGCCCGGCTTTATTTACATCTATGTGCTGGCCTTCGTTCAGTGGGGGGTGAACTGGATTCTCATCGCCAGGGAAGGAAAGGAATTTTGTTATTATTATGCCATGGCGGATATCGTGGCAAAAATCGTCTGCTTCCTGTTTTTTGTCTTTTATCCCACCATTATGATCCGTCCGGAATTTGAAGTCACCGGGTTTACTACCTTTCTGGTGGACCTGATTTACAAAATCGATAAACCCTATAATCTCTTCCCGTCCATTCATGTTCTGGGCAGTTACCTGGCCACCCGGGTTTCCTTCCGGCTGTCAAAAGCGCCCCGGTACTACCGTCTGGCCAATGTGGTACTGACCTGTCTGGTATGTCTTTCGATTCTTTTTGTCAAGCAGCATGTGGTGCTGGATATCCCCGGCGGGATTCTTGCCTGCGAAATAGGTCTTACCATTGCCTATCTGTGCCGAAACCGGGTTCGAAGGACCATTAGGAGAATCTCCCATGAAGAATGAGTTCGGTTCCCCCAAAGACGTCCGTCAGAAGCTCATCTGGGCTGTCCTGTTTGTCTTCATTGCCGCAGGTTCGGTCTGGGCCGTCTTTTCTGCTTCCAAAGGCCTTTCGCTGAATGAATACCGTCAGTTTCTGGCAACGGCGGATCCCCTGTATCTGATTCTGGCTTTTTGCTCCATGTTCGGCTTTATCTTCTTTGAGGGATTGGCCGTGAGAGCCCTGGTCAAGGCCTTCGGCTATCCCGTCACTGTCCGCCAGAGTCTGGTCTACGGCGCCTCCGATATTTATTTCTCGGCCATCACGCCCTCCGCCACTGGCGGTCAGCCTGCCTGCGCCTACTTTATGATCAAAAACGGGATTCCCCTGACTGCCACCACCGTTTCCCTGGTGATGAACCTGGCCATGTACACCCTGTCCATCATCGCTCTGGCCATCATCTCACTGGTTCTGAAGCCTTCCATTTTCCTCTACTTCAGACCCCTGGGAAAAATTCTCATTGTTATCGGATTTGCGGTTCAGATTGTGCTTTTTGACCTTTTCCTGCTGGTGCTCAGAAAAGACCAGTGGGTGCTTTCCCTGGGACGCTGGTGCATCCGGGTTCTTTCCCGGATTCATCTGCTGCGCCATCCGGAAAAGATGCAGGCAAAGCTGGAAAAACACATCACCGAATACAAATCCTTTGCCGCCATTATCCGGTCTCACATCCGGGGCCTCGGAAAATGCTTCCTCTACAATTTTCTGCAGCGGGCCTGCCAGCTGGCGGTTACCTCCTTTACCTATCTGGCCACCATCGCCACCCCTGGCGAAGCCAGGCTCCCCATCGCCGAATGCGTCTCCCGCGCCTCTTCCCTCTTTGGCGTGCAGAGCCTCATCAGTATCGGCGCCACTTTTATACCGATTCCCGGAGCCATGGGAATTACGGATATGATGATGCTGGACGGATTCGGAGCCATTATTGATCCGGAACGTTCCGCCGCCCTGGTCCTGCTGT
The DNA here is from genome assembly GCA_902783575.1 of uncultured Eubacteriales bacterium. Lineage (GTDB taxonomy): Bacteria > Bacillota > Clostridia > Lachnospirales > Bianqueaceae > RUG760. The sequence continues at coordinate 1,553 of CACZRP010000105.1, read as the reverse complement.
CCCGTTCCATTTCCTTCTACGGATGTGTCATCCTGAGTCTGATTATTGTTATTGTTTCCTACATTAAACTCCATAAATCCAATGCCGGAGGGCAGCAAGCATGATTGGTTTTTATGATTATACAGTTATTCTCACCTATCTTTCTTTACTTTCTGCCGGAGCGGGTATTATCATCTCCCTGTCCGGCACAGGTCATCCCTACATAGGCACCTTCTTTCTGCTGTTCTGCGGCCTGTGCGACGCCTTCGACGGCCGGGTAGCCAGAACCAAGGATAACCGCACGGATATGGAAAAGGCCTTCGGCATTCAGATCGACTCCCTGTCCGATCTGGTGGCCTTTGGCGTTCTTCCGGCCTGTATCGGTTCCGCCATGATCCGCACCTCTTCCGTACTGCAGGCGCTGTTCGTTCCCCATCATTTTGACGCCCTTCATGTGCTTCACTGGGTCTTCAATGCGCTGCTGGTGCTGTACATTCTGGCGGCCCTGATCCGTCTGGCCTATTTCAACGTAACAGAAGAAGAACGCCAGAAGACAGAAGGCGGAACCCGGAAGTATTATCTGGGACTGCCCGTCACCTCCGCCGCCCTGATTTTCCCCGCCGTCATGATGATGCAGTACATGCTGCCCATGGATATCTCCGTTATCTACTTCCCGGTGATCCTGGTAACCGGACTCCTGTTTATTACTCCCATCAAAGTTCCCAAGCCCGGCCTCAAGGGCATTCTCATTATGATCGGCATAGGCCTGCTGGAATTTCTGGTTATGCTGATGATGCATCTGTTCTTCCGCCGCTGATTGGAGTTTCTCATGAAAACAAGCTTTTCCACCTGGTTCCTGTATCGGACCATTCCCGGACGGCTGATGCTGTCTGTTCTCACCCGGCCCCTGATTTCCCGCGCGGCCGGGCGATTTTTATCCTCTCCCCTCTCCAGGCCGCTGATCCTTCCCTATGTCAAAAGCTGCCATCTGGATCTCAGTCTCTGCGAGAATACCGACTTTCGAACCTTCAACGATTGTTTTACCCGCCGCTACAAGGCTTCCGTCCGTCCCCTGTGCCCCGACGAGGCGGCTCTCATGGCCCCCTGCGACGGATCCCTTTCAGCCTATCCCATCCAAAACGGTCTGGTCATTCCTGTCAAGCAGAGCCGTTATTCCATCACGGATCTGCTTCAGGATCCTGAGGAAGCCTCCCTCTATGAAGGCGGTCTCTGCCTGGTATTCCGGCTTCAAGTGACAGATTATCACCGGTATTTCTACATCGATGACGGCGAAATACTGTCTGTCAGAAAAATACCGGGCCTGCTGCATACGGTCCGCCCCATCGCCCTCAGAGATATTCCGGTATTCACGGAAAACGCAAGGGAAATTACCATCAGCGAGACTTCCCATTTCGGCCACATGGCCCAGATTGAGGTGGGTGCCCTGATGGTGGGCCGCATCGAAAACCATCAGCATTCCGGCTCATTTCTAAGAGGCCAGGAAAAAGGCCGTTTCCTTTTCGGCGGCAGCACCGTGATCGTGCTGCTGGAGAAGGGACGGGTCGCGCTGCCGG
>CACZRP010000104.1 GCA_902783575.1 uncultured Eubacteriales bacterium | reverse complement strand
TTATCTTCCCACGAAATCTGCATTCGGCCGCCATATTTCTGAGCCGTCTGCTCAATGTTCTTCAGTCCCCATCCATGTCCGCTGTCATCCTTGGAAGAGGGGAGCGATCCGTGTTCATCAAAAGGATCCGAGGAGCAGCTGTTTTTCACCATCAGAAACAAAAATCTGTCTTTCCAGTCGATCTTCACATGAATCCATACATCTCCGAGTCCCTGCTGCGTCTCCTTCCGGCAGGCTTCAAGGGCGTTTTCCAGCTGATTGGCCAGAATTACGCACAGATCGCTGTTTTCCACGCAAAGCGCCTGGGGCAGCTGTATCTCATAGTCAAAACGGATGCCGCTTTCCTTAGCCTCCTGCTTTTTCTGGTTGATGACCGCATCCAGGATCTCGTTGCCAGAGATCAGCATATTCTCTTCGCTAATGGACGTTTCCAGGACCTCTGCGACATAGCTCTGGACACTGGGTTCGGAGGAGAGGGAGCCGATCGCCCGAAGATGATGCCTGAAATCATGAGATACCCTGGCCAGTTTTCTTTGCTGCTGCACCAGTCCCTGGTAGTTTTCCGCTGCAAGGGCATACTGGCGCTCCAGCTGATCCAGCTCTTTCTGCTTTTTTCGTTCTTTTTCCTGTATAGATAAAAACAGTACGATCAAAACACAGGAGGCCGCTGTCATGCCATACATCATCAGGTATGTCAGCTGCATGGTCTGGCGGATCGCGAAAACCTGATTGGTAAATACGATGATCAAGCCGAACAATAAGCCCATTCCCGCGCCTAAAAGCGAAAGGATCTTTAGCTGCAGCTCTTTGAAAAACGTCAGAAATCTCAGGGCAAATACCAGAAACAGCAGTTCCATCACACTGCTTGCGGCTGTAAATGCCAGCAGCGCTTGACGATCCTGCCGAATCAATACCGGTGCCAGGTTCACGTTGCTGATATCAAAAAAGATATATACCGCCAGAATCTGTACCAACAGATACAGAAGATAAATCCAGAATCCGAGAATCAGCGTGACGAGCCCGATCCGCAGAGAAGGTTTTTCCGCCAGAACCGTCAGATAGATTGCCGACAGCAGTGTCAGGTAAATAAACTGATCCCCGACAAATCCCTGCGGCTGGATCTTCCGGTAAAGAAACGCAAGAAGGATCAGCAGCACAGTTCCGGCTGCTGCACAGATAATCTTCCCGGTCTTTGATTTTTCCTGATGAAAAAGGCAAACGCCCATCGTCAGCAGGACTGCTGCAAAGACCCCTTGCTGAATTAAATCTGCCATTTCTTACCTCTTCTCATATAACCGAATCATATCTTCCAGCAGTGCCTCGTAGGCACTGTCAAAGTCATCGGAAGCGCCTGACATATACGCACGGAAATCCTCTTCCAGAATCTCCTGCAGCAGCGGATCCGGCGCGTAGGCACAAGTTACATTCAGCGCCCACTCTTTCATCTGATTTCCAAGCTCTTCCGAGAGCTTTTTTCTTCCGAAAACTGTCTGCGGATTCAGCTTAAAACCTCCGACATCCGTCACCTGCACATCGTATATTTCATCCAGGAAGGTCTGTCGGTTGACGCTGGTCATATAAATCAAAGGATCACTCAGGATCGCGCCAGCCCATGCCTGAGACGGAATATCCATCAAGGCTCGGGCGATTTGATAGGCTTCTTCCTCATGGCCGGTATCCGCCCCCACCAGCGCATAGGCACCAACCGCTACCTGATAAGCTTTTTCTTCAGTACTGTAGAGCGGCAGCGTCCATAGAACCGTTGGCGCTCCCTCCCCAAGCTGTGTATTGGCACTGTACCAGTAACGCACATAGAACGGCATGTTCGCGTTGGGCTGAATTAGTTCATACCGGTCGGCCAATTCCTGATAGCCGGGTGCTCCAGCCGAAAAGACTTCATCCCAGTAAGCTTTATAATTGTTCGCATACACGCGAAGGTAATCCACCGCTGTCTTGACCGTGTCACGGTCTGCAGTGTAGCTTCCTCGTTCCAGATCGATGGCAATGATTCCCGTCTGCCGCAGGATCTCTTCCATGGATTGTCCCAGGCTGAGAATACTGCTGCCTACCGGAAGGATCGTATCCCTGGTGTTGCTTTCTTCTTCAATGGCGGATACCGTCTTCATATAGGTCAGCAGGTCAAATTCTTCCCGGCCGGAAGATGAGGCAATCAGCTCCGCTTTTTGCTGTGTCGTAATCCAGTATGTCGTACGGATTGTCAGCGGCAGCATCATCTGCCGGTCCTGAACCCGGCCTGTCTCTAAGGTTCCGGGGAAATAGTCCTCTTCCTGATAAGAACCGGTGGCTTCTTCTACCGCCAGGTACAGGTCCAGAGAACAGATCTTTCCCTCCTCAGCCAGCTTGCGGGGATCCATAAGATGCTTTTCGTCCCACTCATCCAACAGCATCAGATCTGGCATTCCCTCCTTATCGATGACCTGTCTCATTTCCTCATAGCTATCAAACTCCCTTACATCTAGAGCAATATCCTTCGGGAGCGAGGCAGCCTCGATCATTTGAGGAAAGTAGCTGATATGTTCCTTCGATGATACATAATAAACCGTAACTTCCGGGTTTTCCTGGCTCGGCGGATCAGACGCAAACAAATGGCTCAGTCCAATTATGCCTGCTGTCACAATGCCGACTGCCAGCAGCCCCAGTATGACACGGCGGATTCGCTCGATTTTTATTTTCAATGTTTCGTAACCTTCCCAGCCGTCAAGAATTATCTTTTTCTATTATAAGCGCAGTCTGTCAATGATACAAGGAATTCGAATCATGGTTTCCATACCGAACTTGTTCGTAGTCGGTCAGAATCTCGCCCACGGCAGGCACTTTGTCAGCGACTGCTGCGGGGGTATCGCTGGGATGGACTTTTTCTCCCATCGCATCCTTCACCAGATGATAGTACTTACGTCTTACCGGCTCCTCGGGCTCGGCGGCTTTTTTCTCCCTCCTTGAAAGGCCAAGGCTGCCTGAGTAAAACTCCCGCGATACTTCCAGATCGGTTTCCCGGTAGACTTCCCTGTGACCGAAACGTTTATACAGCTGAACCATCAGCCAAAGCGCCAGCAAGATCCCCCCAACAATCGTCAGGACCACCAGGATTCTCTGTGTTACGACCCAGAAGGCCGCTGAAAGGCCGCCGCCGAGAAGATCAATCAAATCTGCGTTTGTCCTTTGAATAATCACCAGTTCCTGTTCCAGTGCTTTTTCTGTCGGCTGAATGCTGAAAATCAAGCGGACGAGTCTGCGTCCTCCCAACAGCACATAATTCGCCAGCAGGCTCAGGAGATTCCCCAGGCGGATTTCATAAAGGACAAAGAACAGCAGGCTGATAAGAACAAAAAACACCAGGTAGAGCAGTGAATTGAACCTTGCCATCTGCCTTGCTGAGCGATTGGCTTTTCTGTCGATTTCGGCCAGTGAATCCACAATCGAGGTTCGATGCTGCAAGAACAAAAACAGTCCTGTATAGACCAATCCCTGAATGAGAACCGCCGTTTGATATTCTGACATTTCCTTTGACAGGATCACCAGATCCGTCACCGTGAGGATCAGGAGAACGAAAACCAGATAGACTGCTGTCAGCGGCTGCTCGCCTCTTCCATTCTTGCGGGCGATTCCGTAGACCATCAGCAGAAAACAGAATCCTCCGCCCAGTATTACCAGCAGGACTTCCGGCATCAACAGCACCCACAGCGCCATGACTGCGCTGGTCAGGATGAACAGGATCAGATTGGAAGATGTTCGTCTGACAAAAGTCGAAATAAAAGGCATGACAATATAGCCGGCGGCAAGCCACCAGCTGCGATAACCAAAGTCGGCATAAATGACGGCCAGCATGATGATCAGAAGCGGCGCAAAGAGCAGCCAGACTTTCAGACCTTCCATCCAGACAGGGTAGAGCGCCTGAACATCTTTCACTGTACTGTGCTGATCCAGTTCCTGCGCATAGTGTTCCTTATAGCCTTTAAACCCGCTGATTTTCTCAGCCTGTTCCTGCGAAAGAGATCCTCTAACCATGATTCGGTATCCTCATTAAAATCTGTCATACATGAAGTTTTCCAGTTTCTCATCCATGTCCAGCACTTCGTTCTCGCTGTACAGACGGTTTTCTGAAAGCGGGGAGATCCATCGAACCGACCCCGGTCCCGCGGACAGTTCAAGATACTTCCGGATAAGTTCCTCTCTTCGGTACGGCGTCAGGAGGATGATAAAGTCATCTTCTCCTTTTTCCGCTTCTATTTCCTCCAATACCTCCAGACAGGATCTTGTGATCACAGCAGTGTCAAGTCCGGCCAATCCCTCCCAAACGCCTCGGATATGATCATCACTGCAGCCGGCAGGAATCTGCAGTTCCCTGCCCGTTTCCGTTTCCATCCCGTTGCTGATTACTGCTACCGGAATTCCCTGTTCTTCGATCATGGAAGCCAGCGTTCCGGCCAGGTGAAGGGCCCGCTCATATTCACTTTCATTGGAAAGATTCATTGTCCGATCGCACAGTAAAACGAGTCGTACTCTGGACTGCAGGGTATATTCATAGGTGTTGACCAGCCATTCAGCATTCTTCGCCGAAGCTTTGAAGTTAATCCGTTTCAATTCATCTTCCGGTCTATATGCGCGGATTCCCCTGAACTGGTAGGGATCTTCCTGTGAGAACCGCCGGGTGATCACGTCGCCCATCAGTTTTTCATAGGGGATTCGGATTTCCTCTGTCTGCACCAAAGAAGGGTAAACCACCAAACGGGCATCACTTTGAACCGTTTCCACCAGTTTTGTCGTCAGAAACAGATCATAACTGATCAGATCCACCCCAATGATCCGGTATATTCCCCTCTGAGCAGCCATCCGTTTCCGCCGCAGGAGGATCCGCTGATGGAACAGAATATGGAATAATTCACTCTCAAAAAAAAGCCGTCTTTCCATTTGCCCGGACTTGAAATTTCAAATGGACCCAGGGTAATGGGAGCATCTTGTCATTGGTCAGCATCTCTTCAATGCTTACCGGCTCGCCTTCCGTGATCGTTTTTTCAGTGAAACTAACTTTGGCTGTCAGGTTTCTGTTCCAGAGCTTTCGATAGATCACCCGCTGCAGGGACAGGAGCAGGAAAACAGATATTAGAATTATCAGTACTGCCATCTCGTTTTTACTTTTCAATCAGTTTTGCCACAAATTCTACCATAGACATGGATAGAATGGGCTTTATTTCCACCTTCTCCGCCCAATTTGACAGTGACTCCTTCTGCGCTTCATCCAGGGAGAGCCTTGTGAATGTCTGCGCGTTCAGCTTGTATTTTGCGCCGTAGTCATCGGTCAAAGCCTGCAGATGTGCATCAAATGTTTTTCGGCTCACCGGTCCAAGGATATTCGGTGTATCACCGATGGTGATCCCTATCCAGGTCGTCTCCGGAATATCCATCATCCTCCGAAGCACCCGATAGGCCGCGCTTTTTGCGTCGCTGGAAGCTCCGATCATTCCGACGATGTTTGCTGTTGCTCCATAGGTATCGTTAGCATTACAGGAGGGGAAGAAGAGAAGCTTTTCTTCTTCCTGAAGCAATTCAGTCATCGCGCTCTGCCAGTATCTTGTCTGGTGAGCCAGGTTCAGGTTTGGAGTAACCATCAGATAGTTTTCATAAAAGGTGTCAAAACGGTCTGAGTTTTTTATATCCTTCGATATAATGATATCATTCTGAACCACTTCGCAGTAGGCCTTGATTTTTTCCAGCGCCTCTTCGTTCGTGACCAGTGTTTCCCCGGATGCCGGATCCAATCGGATGACGCCGGTCTCTTGCATGATTTCCATGAAAAGGACCGTCTCATCCGGCGAGGCGATCATTCTGGGGTAGGTAAGCATATATCCGTCGTCATGCTGATCTTTGTCCAGAAGGAGCGAGTCCAGCAATTCTTCCAGCGTATATGACTCATCAAGGCTCGCCAATGGACTATCTTCATACTTCGCCTTTGAAGTGATTCCAAAGTATGTTTTCATGGATAAGGGAAGATAATAAATATCATTTTTCTCTTCACCGACGGTGAAGACCCCTTTGAAATAGTCTTCTTCTTTCAAGGTGCCCGCCATTTTTTCGCTTTCAATGTATTCGGAAAGAGGCGTTGCCTGTCCATCTGCGATGAGCGTATATGGATCCAGTGCGTCCCGATACATTCCTTCTTCAAGCAGAAGCAGGTCCGGCATGCCGCTGGCATCGATTTCCTGCTTCAGAGAAATTTCATCCGCAAACTCGTGAATGTCCAGGGAAATATCTTCCGGCAGCTGGTCTTTGACTGCCGTCATAAGGGCTGAAGCCCCCATTCCCTTAATGAAATAGACCGAAACCACGCCTGTTTCTTCGGTTTCAGCTGAAGCCTCTTGCTCTTTTTGAGTCGTATCAGATTTTTCTGCCGCCGTTTCAGATTTTTCCGTCCCGGGAGCGGAAGAAGTATCCTCTGCTTTTTCTGTGCTGCAGCCGGCTGTCATCAATAAAACCAAAACGATAAAAATGCTGATTAATTTTTTCATCCTGTACCTCCTTTAGATATGCTTCCATACGATATAAATCCATCAGATTTACATCGGAGTCAATTTGATTCTATCAGAGATTCGGACATAAAAAAACGACCGGTGCAAACTCGCATGTCTGCCCGGTCGTCTTTTCTGCTTAACTGGTTATGAAAACATCCCGTCCTTCCAATATCCGATCAGCGCTTCTTTTACCTCGGTCATCCTTCGTCTGGTAACGGAAAGTACGGTTCCGTCCTTAAGGATAATCTCGCTTTCCTTCAGGCTTTCCACCTGTTCGCCGTTCACGATTTCACTAGGGGATATCCGGATAAAAGGTCCATCCAGTGCTTCCGCCATTTCGTTGACACTGCGCGGATCATTCAGAGTCTGTCCATCTGTCAGATGCAGTTCTAATTTACGCATTTCCCGCCGGATATACATAATCTCATCCTGACTTATTTTGCGGATCATGCCCTGATGATGAAGAATGAGGGCTTTGGGCATTCGGCCTTGAAGATGATGGATAGCGGAAATAATGGCTTCCGGAAGCTCCTGTTCCATCCGGCTTTTGATGACAAATCGATGCGCCCGGACATAATATCCCTCTGTGCTGCGCTCTTCATGTGATGTCAGGAAGATTACCGCCGGAGAATCCTTTTGCGCAGGCGCAGCCTCTTCCGTTAGTGCTCTGGCGATCTCAAAGCCATCCGCTCCCGGCATCTCGACATCGAGCACATAGATCGAGGCCCGTTCGCCGCGGCGGATTTTCTCAAGGAGCAGCCCGCTGTTGGAAAATGTTTCCACTTTGACCCGCGACAGTTTCTGCTCCGTAAGAATTTCCCGGATCCGTTTTGCGGTATCATCCAGCGTCTGACGGTCATCTTCGCATAATATGATTCGTATCAATCCTTTATCCTCAGTTCCAAGTTTTCTTTACAGGAAATTATAGAGCCTCTGATAGATGATGTCAAATCCTTGCATTGCATGGGACAAAGAGCTGAGACGATTGTCCCACTCAGACATTTTCTGGTCATATATTTTAAAAAATGGTCATATTTTAGATGAAATATGACCATTTTTTAATCACTTGGTTTATCATTAGAACACCCCGCACAGCTACGCAAAGCGAGCTGTTACCCGCATAAACAGCGGGATTGCAATAAAAAAGCCTGTTCCGAAGAACAGGCATAAAAAATGAGCCGCGGGGGGTTCGAAGGAAGGTAACAATTCAAAAAATCCAGGAAAGGAGCGGGTTCCAGCGTCCTGACCCCCTTTTGGTTCTCAAATTGGTTCTCAAAAAGATACG
>CACZRP010000103.1 GCA_902783575.1 uncultured Eubacteriales bacterium | reverse complement strand
TTCAGCAGACAAGAATCGAAACCGTTTTGTCCTATTACCGCCGTTTTATGGAAGACTACCCCACCGTCAGAGATCTGGCCGGGGCTCCTCTGGAGGATGTGCTCAAGCACTGGGAAGGCCTCGGGTATTACAGCCGGGCCAGAAACCTCTTCAAGGCAGCCGGGATCATTGCCGCCAATCAGGATCAGGGCCTCTACCCTGAAAGTCATGGTTTCCCCTCGGATTTTGAATCCATTAAAGCCCTGCCAGGCATCGGAGAATACACTGCCGGCGCCATCGGCGCCATCGCTTTTCATCTGCCGGTGACCGCCATTGACGGCAATGTCATGCGGGTGGTGAGCCGGCTCTACGCCCTCAAAGACGATGTCATGCTGGAATCCTCCCGCAAAAATGTGAAAGCCCTGCTGATGGATAATTATCCTGCCGAGACCCCGGGCGCCTTTGTCCAGGGCCTGATGGAGCTTGGCGAGCTGATCTGTCTTCCTCAGTCACCTCGTTGTGAAAGCTGTCCATTAAAAACTGAATGTCTCGCCCGGGAACAGAACCTGACAGCGGAGATTCCCGTGCGGATTCCCAAGACCAAACACAAAACCGAAAAGCTGGATGTCTATCTGGTCCGGGACGCCCGGGGCCGTCTTCTCCTGCATCAGCGGGACGGGGCCGGTGTGCTGGGCGGTCTTTACGAGCTGCCCAATGTACCCTCCGGCGCGGATCCCTCCGCGGTGCTGGGTCTGCCCCTTGTGCCCGGCGTCCTGCTGATGGAAACCCGGCATGTGTTTACCCACATCACCTGGAACATGCAGGTATTCGAGGCCTGCTGGGAAGGAAAAGACGGTGATCCGCTGCCCGAAGGCTGGCTCTTCGCCAGCGAAGAGGATCTGAAAACCAGGATCATGCTGCCCACAGCCTTCCGGAAAATACTCAGCCCCTGATGAAACCCGGCTATGCCGGAAAATGACTATTGGAGTTAATACCCTTATGTCCGAAAAAAAGAAAAAAGCCAAAAGCGGAGACCGGGAAGCCGCGGGAAAAATCCTGAAGAAGTATCCCCAGACCTATGTGGATCATCTCATGGAATCCCAGCAGGCGGAGGTTTTTGAAGACATCTTCCATCTGGTGGATGTCTTTCTGAAGGAAACCCCCACGCTGCCCGTTCCCACCCCCGACGGCCTGTACGATATTCTGGATGAACAGAGCGTCCGGTCCTTTGCCGAGTATCTGGCGGAGGATCCCGGCAGCGGCACCTTCATCAACCTGCCTTATATTTTCAAGCTGGTGCTGGGCGTCAAGCGCCCCAACTTTCTTCTGCGCCTCTTAACCAGCGCCCAGCCGGATTTTGCGGAGGACCGCCGGCTGATCCGGGACTTCTCTCCCCGTTACCGCAACGACGCCACGGATACCCTGGCCAAGCGGGTGAATGTCAGCGGCATCGCCGAGCGGCTGCAGGCGGCCCTGGATGAACGCTATCCCTGGGAAAAGGCCTTTGAGCTGCTGAAGCAGAATCAGAAGCTTGCCAGGTTCAGCGCCATGGTGGACGATCAGGTCCGGTCCATGCGGATGCTGCGGCAGAACATGCTTCAGTCCATTCCTGACAACTATATCGATCTTTATCCAGCCGCCCGGCTGATGAAAAGAAAGTTTTATCTGCACATCGGCCCCACCAACTCCGGCAAGACCTATCAGGCCATTAAGGCCCTGGAAAACGCCCAGCACGGCGTTTATCTGGGGCCCCTGAGACTGCTGGCCTACGAGCAGTACGAAACCATGAACTACGACGGCTGCCCCTGCAACCTGCTGACGGGTGAGGAGGAGATCTCCGTTCCCTTTGCCCGGGTTCAGGCCTCCACCATTGAGATGGTGAACATCAGAGACACCTTCGATATTGCCGTTATCGACGAGGCTCAGATGCTCACCGATGAGGAACGGGGCGGCTACTGGTCCCAGGCCATTCTGGGCCTCTGCGCCAAAGAGATCCATGTCTGTGCCGCGCCCTATGCCGAGAAAATACTCATTCAGATGATCACCGACTGCGGCGATGAATACGAAGTGGAACACCTGAACCGTCTGGTACCCCTAAAGGCCGATGAGCGGATCTTCCGTTTCCCTCAGGACATCGAACCCGGCGACGCACTGATTCTGTTTTCCCGGAAGGATGTCCATGCCTGCGCCGCAGAGCTTTCCGCTTCCCGCTATCCCTGCAGCATCATCTACGGCACCCTGCCCTACGATGTGCGCCATTCGGAGGCCAGAAAATTTCAGAACGGCGAAAGCCAGGTGCTCATCGCCACCGATGCCATCGGCATGGGCCTGAACCTGCCCATCAAGCGGGTGGTATTCCTGAAGCAGTCAAAATTTGACGGCAAGGAACGGCGTCCCCTGCGTCCCCAGGAGATCCAGCAGATCGCTGGCCGGGCCGGACGCTACGGTCTCTATGAAACCGGTTACTACAATTCCTTTGCCTACATGAATCAGATCGAAGCCGGCGCTGAGGATCCCGTGGAGGATATCCGCGAGGCTGTCATCGGCTTCCCCACTTCTCTGCTGTCCATCGATGCTCCGGTTTCGGAAATCCTGACCAAGTGGAAGGAGATTCCGCCCCGGGAAGGCTACCAGATCATGAAGTGCGACGATGAGATTGAGCTGGCGCTGGAGCTGGAGGCCCAGACCCAGGACAAGCAGCTGATCTACGACTTTGTCACCATTCCCGTGGACATCCGTTCCATGGAGCTGATGACCCTCTGGCGGGATCTGGCGGATCTTCAGATCGCCCATCGTCCCATTGATTTTTATGATCTCAAGCCGGATGTGGATTTCCGCGATTACAGCGCCCGCAACATGGAGCGTCTGGAGCTGGCCTACAAGGAGTGCGATCTCCTCTACGCCTTCTTCCGCAAGTTCGGCTACATCCAGTATCTGGAGCCCACCATGCGGTTCAAGGATCAGATCGCCAGCACGATCATTATCATCCTCAAGAAGGAAAACTATTCCCGCAAGACCTGCCGCCGCTGCGGAAGGCCTCTGTCCTTCCTCTCTGTATCCAGTCTCTGCGACCGCTGCTTTGAACGGATGAGAAGCTCCGGGCCCCACAGCGCCGATGTTTCCGACCGCTCCCGCAGCCGCAGACGATCAGGCAGACGTGAAAAAGCGGCCGCACAGTAAAAGATAGGACCTGCATTGCTACAGGCCCTCTTTTTATTCAGAAGCTAATTATTCTGTTGTCAGCACCAGGGTGCCACGCTGATCCTTGAAGAGATCGCGGATCATGGCCAGATGCTTCTCCTGTACGGGAATCTCGGCCATTTCACTGGGCACAGCCCGGACGAATTTCTTTTCCAGAATGACAGTTTCCTTGTCTCCCTGGATGGCCTTCAGCACAAACTTGCCTTCGCTCTGGGGCTGGCCCACACGGCAGTAAACCGAGAAGGCCTCGCCAAGGGATGCGTGCTGGGGAACGGTATATCGGACATTGCCCTGGGCCTTGATATCAGCTCCGGCTGATGCACCCGCTGATGCACCCGCTGACGCGGGAGCAGCTTCCGCAGCGCACTGCTTTGCGGCGGCATTACCGGCGATGGTGCTTTCCTTGCTGACGAAGTCAACAATGTCATGAACATGCAGCACATTACCGCAGGCGTATACGCCGGGGATGCTGGTCTGACGGTTTTCGTCTACCTTGGGGCCGCCGGTGACGGGATCCATCTCCACGTTCAGAGCTCTAGAGAGCTCATTCTCGGGAAGAAGACCAACGGAAAGCAGCAGGGTATCACAGCTGACATAACGCTCGGTGCCGGGAATGGGCTGACGCTTCTCATCCACCTGGGCAATGGTCACACCCTCCAGACGGTCCTTGCCGTGGATGTTGATGACGGTGGTGGACAGATGCAGCGGAATATCCTGATCAATCAGGCACTGCTGGATATTTCTGGCAAGACCGGCGGAGTAAGGCATGATCTCACAAACCATCTTCACATCCGCGCCTTCCCATTTCATACGTCTTGCCATAATCAGACCGATGTCTCCGGAGCCGAGGATTACAACCTCTTTGCCGGGCATTACGCCCTCCAGATTGACCAGGCGCTGGGCCAGGCCGGCGGAGTAAATGCCTACAGGACGGGTACCGGGAGTCTTCAGGTTTCCGCGGACTCTTTCACGGCAGCCCATGGAAAGGATCACAGCCTTGGCCTGATACTCAATGACGCCATAAGAGGGAGACAGGCAGAAAACAGACTTGGTATAACCTTCCGGCTGCTCCGGATGATACTGGATCTCCAGCACCATGGTGCCGGTGATGCTTTCAATATTTCTCTCCTCCACCTGATCGATAAAGCGCTGGGCATATTCGGGACCGGTGAGCTCCTTCTTGAACCACTGAAGGCCGAAACCGTTGTGAATGCACTGCTGCAGAATACCGCCCAGATGCTTGTCACGCTCGATGACAATCAGAGATCTCTCACCCGAGTCGTAGGCAGCCACGGCTGCAGCCAGACCGGCGGGGCCGCCGCCCACAACGGCAACATTGACTTGTTTGATCATATGTTTATCTTCCATGGTTTCAGATCTCCTTTAACTTTCCCTGTGCGATGGTGGTTCCCTCGCCGGCCTTGCGGATCTGGTCAAAGGGAATGCCGGACTCTTCGGAAATAATCTTCATTACGACCGGAGTGCAGAAGCTGCCCTGGCAGCGGCCCATGCCGGCCCGGCAGCGGCGTTTCACGCCGTCAATGGTATATACCGGAATCGGGGAACGAAGAGCTTTTCTGATCTGGCCCTCGGTGACGGTCTCGCAGCGGCATACGATTCTGCCGTAAGCGGGATCTTCCTTGCAGAGAGCGGCTCTCTCGTCCCAGGACATTTCCCGGACAGAGGGAATAGCCTCTCTGGTGGAAATCCAGTTTTCCTTCTTCGTCACTTCCACGCCCTGCTTTTTCAGCAGGTCCGCGGCCATCTGAGCCACATCCTCGGCAATGGCCGGGGCGGAGGTCAGACCGGGAGAGCAGATGCCTGCCACCTGGATGAAATTCTCCACCTTCTCGGAGGGAGCAATATAGAAATCAGAACCGAAAACGGCACGGATGCCGGCAAAGCCGGTGATGGCGCCGCCGAAGGGAAGATTCGGAGTGGATTTTCTGCCCATGGCAAAGATCTTGTCCTGACCCTCCTGGGTGGTGGCGGTGGGAGCCGGATCGTCCTCAGCGATGGGATCGGAGCTGGGGCCCAGCAGCAGATTGCCCTCTGCGGTGGGCGTTACCAGGACGCCCTTGCCGGCGGCATCGGGGGTCTGGAAAATAACGGTTTTCGCGAAGCCGCCCAGGTTGCGGTCGTAGAGGGTATATTCACCCTTTCTCTGGGAAATGGTGATCTCCTCCGCGCCAGCCATGGCACTGACCTCTCCGGCAGCGATGCCGGCGCAGTTGATGACAACTTCAGCGGTAATTTCGTAATCTTTGGTGGTGACGGTGAAGAGACCGTTCTCTTTGGCGATGGCCTTCACCGGCTGCTCCAGCAGGAACTGGACGCCGTTCACTGCCGCGTTCTCGGCAAAGGCAATGGTGGCCTCATAGGGAGAAATAATTCCCGCGCTTCTGGCCCAGAGGGCACCCACCACCTCCTGGGAGAGGTTGGGCTCGATTTCTCTCGCCTTATCGCCGTCGATGATTTCCATATCCGGCACACCGTTCTTCAGGCCCCGGGCATAAAGCTTTCTTACGGTCTCCATGCCGCCTTCATCGAAGGCGATGACCAGAGAACCCACGGGCTTGTAGGGAAATCCCAGCTCTTCTGCCAGTACGGGGTACATGGCGCAGCCTTTGACGTTGTATTTGGCCATCAGGGTCTTGGGCTCGGGATCGTATCCCGCATGCACAATACCGGAGTTGGCTCCGGAAGAGCCTCTGGCCAGGTCCTCGCGGCGCTCCACCAGTACCGTCTTCACATTGAAGCGTGAGAGCTCTCTGGCAATGGTAGCGCCTACCACGCCGCCGCCAACAATGACAATGTCAGCTTTAAGTTTCATTTCATTCCTCCTGAAAGTATATGTTGATCATTCTTCATCATACTCGGTATCTTCGTCATAATCCTCGTCGTCCCAGCCTTCGTCGTCTGTCTCTTCACTGGAATCCTGATAATCCCTGTAGGCGGGAACTACGCTGTTCTGATAAGCGGCGGAAGATTCGCTGCTCTCGCTGCCGGAGCTCTCGGAGCCGCTGTTCATCAGGGCTTCGCCGGCTCTCTGTCCGCGGGTCTTCTCCGGGGCGTTGGCGTCGCAGAAGTCCAGGATTACCTTGCCCATCTTCTCCGCGGCGGCCATCTGATTGACCTCATCCAGCACCAGGATATTGTCGTGCTCGTAGGTCAGGAAGCCCATGTAAACCTTGACTGCGGGGATTTCCATCTCCAGCAGAGGATTCTCTTCTTCAATCTGGGTCTCGCGGTACCACATCTTGAGACCGTCGGCGCATTCCTCCATCAGCTTCTCCGCCAGCTCCGCCGTGATCTGATCCCGATGAGACTTGGGCTTGGGCTCGTCATCTTCATCGTATTCGGTGGGCTGAGCAAAGTAAGTGGCAATGACGCCGCCCAGCTCGATATCCGAACCGTTGCAGGCGAGGTTAATCACCAGATCGGATTCATAGTTGTTGATGCGGGACAGGCGGGCGGAATCGGTCATAGTGGTGTCCGCGGTCCGCACCAGGAAGAAATAGTAACCGGTGGAGTTGTTGTTCAGATAATCCACCAGATATTTCGCCACGGAAAGGGTGATGGTTTTCTCCACCGCGTCTCCCACGGACCAGCCGTTATTGGCGCCGCCCGCGGCAGGATTGATGGCCACCACATACCTGTACTGGGAAAGATCCACATCCTGCTCCGGCGTTTCCTCATTGGGCTTGGCCGAGGTCCGCTTATAGTTGGTGGGATTGGAATAGATCATCGAGGCCATGTAGGTGGTGATCTGGGTTCCCACGCCATCCAGGGTCACGGAAGCCACCGACTTGATGGTGCCCGTCTCCACCTCCTTGTGCCCGGTGATGGTCTCGATGGGCGCGCTGCTCTCCTCCTGGGCTGCCGGCCGGTTTTTCAGACCGCAGCTGATGGAAACCACCACGATCACCAGAATCAGCAGGACGATGACAATGAGCCTGCCCGGGTATTTGAGCCGGTATCGGGAGCGGGTCCGCCGCCTGCCCGGCCCTGAACCGGAACGGCCCGGAGGTGCGCCTCCCGGCCTTTGCCGGCCGTTATATCGGTAATTTGACATCAGTTCCACCTTTCAGTTTTTTTCAAAACCTTCATGGACAGCGCCCTGGACCTAAACACCAGTCCCCGGGGCAGCTTTCCATACATAATGGGTGATTTCAAACATTTGATCGCAATACTAAGCTTCAGAGGAGCGAGATTCTTTTCGTATTTCTTTCTCACAGCAGCCGGAGCCTCCGAATCCGCAGGGGACACGTTTTTAAAGCTTCTGGCCAGGGCTTCGCCGCTCCTCATGGCGAAGCTGATGCCCTCGGAGGAGCTGGGACTGATGAGTCCCGCCGCCTCACCGCAGAGAAAAACTCTTTCCCTGCCTGTGAGAATGCTTCCGAACATATGGGGCCTTAGGATCATGGCTCCGGAGGTTTTCGCGGGATGATCCACGTCAAAGCCCCGGGAAGTCATATCCCAACGCATGCGTTCAAACCGCTCCTTGACGCTGCCGCCTGCCGTTTCCCTGCTGTCAGCAGGAATGGCGCTGCCCATCAGGAAATAATTGCCGGCGGGCAGAACGCCGCCCTCTTTTACGGTCTTGGGAATAATCCAGGAATAATAGTCCGTCACCTGACGGTCAAACATCGCTCCGTAATAGGGCAAAGGCTCCTTCACGGGATGCCATTCCTGGATGCTGGCATAGACCTTCGGCTCCCGGAACTTGGGATTCCAGCGTTTGACCACATATTTCTTCACGGCCGAGGAAGCGCCGTCGGCGCCCACCAGGAAGGATCCGTGAATCTCCTCCTGACTGCCGTCTTCCAGTCTGACCTTCACAATAACTTCTTCAGAAGAGGCTTCAAAGCTGTAGGCGCTGGCACCCTCCAGCACCTTTACATTTTTCCGGGCGGCCGCCAGCTTCAGCAGCCAGCTGTCAAATTCGGCCCGGTCAATATTCATATAATTTCTCTGATAGTACCGCTCCATCCGGCCGTCAAAATCGATGGCCCGCACCGTGAAGATCTGGGGATCCATCACGATCTTCTGAGGCAGCGGCAGGCCCAGATGGGCCAGCTCCTTCTGGGCGGAATGATCCAGCATGCCGCCGCAGCATTTTTCTTCGGCATGGATTCTGTCTTCCTGCAGAAGATGACGTTTATCGATGACCAGAACCCTCAGCTTCCTGCTGAGTTTCCAGGCAAGCACAGCACCGGCCGGTCCCCCGCCGACTATAATTACATCGGCTCTCATCCGTTCTGAATCCATCCTTTCAGGTATTTATTCTTTAAGAGGCCCCTCACGGCTTTGCCCCATCCCAGGGGATAGCCGCCGGTAAGGACCAGGTTCCATCCGTCCTTCATTTCGCCGGTGAGGGTTTCTCCCTTCAGATACCGCTGCACCTCTCCGGAGGCAACGGGAAGCTCCAGGGTCTGCTTCACATCGGAGGCCTTCAGGGCCATGGCAAAAGCCTGGGAAGGCTCAAAGCGATCCTTCTTCAGCTCACCCAGCAGCAGGCCGCATCTTAAAACCCGCAGCCCCTTCAGGGCTCCTTGGGGCACCGGGCTGTAATACAGGCTGGTGCCGATCTTGGAAAGGTAGCCGCCCTCCGGAAGAA
Organism: uncultured Eubacteriales bacterium; assembly: GCA_902783575.1. Taxonomy (GTDB): domain Bacteria; phylum Bacillota; class Clostridia; order Lachnospirales; family Bianqueaceae; genus RUG760. The sequence continues at coordinate 34,695 of CACZRP010000103.1, read as the reverse complement.
TCTTTCTCCAGGACGCAGTCAGGTTTTCACCGCACCAGGCCTCAAACAGCTTCAGATCCGCGCTGGAAAAAGCGCCTCGCTGATCCGCGCTTTCAAGGCCGAAGGGATTGGCCGCCTTCTGACGGGCAGCGTTCCTCTTCTCCGCGGCGGCAGACAGTCCGCTGCCCTCTTCACTCTTGTAGAAAAGGGCCGCAAAATGCCCCTGCCCTTCCAGCTTCTGGGGCCAGAAGCGGGCCGTCATCCGCAGGTTCTCGTCTTTTTGATCGGTCCATTCGGGATGACCGTCCTCCATACCGCCCACCTTATCAATGGGACGCAGGGACATATCCGGATGGGCCTCCAGGAAGCTCATGACCATCTGCTCGTCCTCCATGGGGGAGAAGGTGCAGGTGGAATACAGCAGCATGCCGCCTTTTTTCAGCATCTGCCAGGCGGATTCGAGAATCTCCCGCTGGAGCTTGGCATAGTATTCGTTGCCGTACTGCTCCCAGTTTTTCATGATGGCCGGCTCCTTGTGGAACATGCCTTCGCCGGAGCAGGGAGCGTCCACCAGGATCTTGTCGAAAAGCTCCGGAAATCTCCGGGACAGGGCGTAGGGAGCCTCGGAAATCACCACCGCCTGGGTAGTGCCGGTGAGCTCCAGATTCTTCAGCAGCGCCTTCGCCCGGGAGGGAGAAATGTCATTGGAAAACAGCACGCCGCTTCGGCCCAGCTTCGCCGCCAGGTAGGTGCTCTTTCCGCCGGGAGCCGCGCAGAGATCCAGCACCACATCTCCCTTTTCGATGGGAAGAATGGCCGCCGGCGCCATGGCGCTGGGCTCCTGGAGGTAGTAGAGTCCCGCCGCGTAGTCGGGATGCTTGGAAAAAGCGGAGGTTTCGCCGGAGAAATAAAATCCCTCCGGACACCAGGGCACGGGACGAAGCGAAAGATCCGATCTCCGCTTCAGAAAATCCTCCGGGGAAATCTTCAGGGTATTCACCCGCAGGCCCTGGCGGTATTCATGTTCGAAGGTGGCGGCATACGAACAGAAGCCCTCCTCGGTGAGGAGCGCTTTCATATTCTCTTCATACTGTTTCGGAAACTGGGGCATGCCTGTCACCTCCGGACTGGATGATTATTCGGGAATCTTGATGACGCCGTCCCGGACCATTTCCATGACGGCTCTCATGACGCCATATTTGCCATGGCCGTAGGTCAGGCCGCCCTGGAAGAAAACATTGTAGGGAGGCGTGATGGGCGCGTCGGCGGAAAGCTCAATGGAAGCGCCGGAGTTGAAGGACCCCGCCGCCATGATGATGGGGCAGCCGTATCCGGGCATATCCCACGGAATGGGCGTGACATAGCTGTCCACGGGGGCAGCGAACTGTACGCCCTTGCAGAAGCTTAAGATGCCCTGCTCGCTGTTCAGGGTGATGGCTTCCACAATGTCGCAGCGCTCTTCATCGGGCTCGGGCAGCACCTTGAAGCCCAGGGCCTTGAAAACAGCGGCGGCAAACACAGCGGTCTTCACCGCGGCTGCGGTCACGGTGGGGGCGAAGAAAAGGCCCTGATACAGTGACTTCGTTACGCCCAGGGTGGCGCCGGCTTCCTTGCCGAGGCCGGGAGAAGTCAGGCGGATGGCGCAAAGCTCCACCAGCTCCTTCTTTCCCACAATATATCCGCCGATGGGGGCCAGGCCGCCGCCGGCGTTTTTGATCAGGGATCCCACGGCGATATCCGCGCCCACGTCGGTGGGCTCGATGGTCTGGACAAACTCACCGTAGCAGTTGTCCACCATAGCGATGACATCCGGCTTCACCTCTTTGGCAGCCTTGATAATCTCGCCGATCTCCCTGGGAGACAGGGTTTTGCGGTAATCATAGCCCTTGGAGCGCTGGATCTCCACCACCCGGGTCTTGGGGCCGATGGCCTTCTTCAGTGCTTCGATATCCGGCAGACCCTGCTCGTTCAGGGGAACGATCTTGTAGGTCACGCCGAATTCGGTCAGGTTGCCCTTCTCGGGGCGGATGCCCACCACGCCCTGCATGGTATCGTAGGGTGTGCCCACGGCGAAAACAATCTCATCGCCGGGACGCAGCAGTCCGAACACCGTCACCGCCAGGGCATGGGTGCCGGAAATAATCTGAGGTCTCACCAGGGCGTCTTCCGTGTGGAAAACCCGGGCAAAAACCCGCTCCAGGGTGTCCCGTCCGATGTCGGTATAGCCATAGCCGGACGTGGTTTCAAAATGCTGGTCGGAGACTCTTTCCTTCTGAAAAGCGTCCAGAACCTTCCACTGGTTATATTCGCAGATCTCATCGATTTCAGCAAATTTAGCCCGGACGGAGGCTTCCTGCTTTTCGCAGAAGGCGGACACCGCCGGGCTGATTTCCATCGCTTCAAGCAGCGTTATTTTTTCTTCGTTCACTCTTCACTGCCCTCGGATTCTTCTTTAGTTACATTGATCTGAACCGGACGAATGGGGCTGATGGTGGAAACAGCATGCTTAAACACCACCTGCTGGCGGCCGTCGGACTCCACCATAATCACATAATTGTCGTAGCCGCGAATGACGCCCTTAATCTGATAACCGTTCATCAGGAAGACGGTGCATTCAATCCGATCCTTGCGCAGTGTGTTCAGAAATACATCCTGCAGATTGATCTGTTTGGTCATTGGGAACCTCCTTTATATCTCTCTATCTATGTCTGCTCCGGTTTTTAAGCCGGACGAGGTAGTAACCCTAATTATACCAATTTTAACGCTATTGTTCAAGCATTCTTTGAATTTCCGGCCATATCCCGGAAAGATCCTCCGGCCGGATTTTCTGCACCCTCCGGTCGTAGGTGAAGAGGCCGTTGGTCTCGTCCTCCACATCGGACACCTGGGTATAGACCGAGGCGCACAGGCCTCTTCCCACCAGGGGGATGATTTCCTGTTCGTAAAGCTTTCGGAGCGCCTTCGCCAGGTCCTCCCGGCTGCCGTACCGCCGGTAGCCGAAGGCATGATCCGGGTTGGCGGCATGCTCCGGCATCATATAGCCGTAACCGCCGAACTCCGACAGCACCCAGGGTCTGCCCGTCCTCAGCGGCCGCACCCGGCGGAAATACACATGCCTTGATTCCACATCCGTTTTCAACGTGCTGTAATGGAACCATCCGGAGGCGGTATCAATGGGACGGGTCTCGTCCTCATGTTTCAGCTGCATATACATCTGGGTGCCGGAAAACTGGCCCCAGCCCTCGTTGAAGATGGTCCAGTAAACCACCGAGGGATGCTCCTTCAGCTGCCGGACCATCGCCAGCATGCCCTCCACGAAGTTCTCTCGGCTTTCGGGATCCGGCTGCCACTTCTGGTCGTTCAGCTTCAGCAGTCCCAGGGTGGGCAGGGCCGTATCGTGCCTGAAATTGTAGATGCCGTTCTGAACGCAGTCCTGGAACACCGCCATGCCCTGGCGGTCGCATTCGTAGTAGAAGAGTTCCGGCTCCACCTTGATATGCTTTCTCAGCATGTTAAAGCCCAGCTCCTTCAGCCTGGCGATTTCCTCCGTCATCTGCTCCGGGCAGGCTGGTGTAAACAGGCCGTCGGACCAGTAGCCCTGATCCAGCAGGCCGTGGAAGAAATAGGGTCTGCCGTTCAGCAGAAGCCGCCAGTAATGACCCACCTTGGCACTGGTGATGGTGCGCAGAGCATAGTAGGTTTCTACTCTGTCTTCTCCGACTTCCACCGAAGTCTGATACAGGTAGGGATCCTCCGGTGACCACAGATGGGGCTCTTCGATCCTCTCCTCCCGGTCCAGAGTCTCGCCGTTGGAAAGCGTGCTGTGGATCCGCACCAGCCAGGGGCCGTCGGGGGTCACCGTGCCCGCGGGAATCCCATCCTCCGGGATGGTTTCCACGGAAATATCCTGAATATAAAACTCCGGCACCACTTCTGCCCACACGGTCTGCCAGATGCCGCTGCAGGGAGTATACCAGATGCCGCCCCGGTTCAGGGACTGCTTGCCGTAGGGATGCTTGCCTCCCTCCAGCTGATCGTGGACCTGAATCAGCAGCTCTGCTTCATATTCCATTTCCACGCCCTGGGCCGAGGGCTTCAGATAGTCGGTGATATCCGCGCTGAAGGCCTCATAGCCTCCCACATGGGTGTAGCGGTTGGGGGCATAGCCCGAGCTTAGCTCCACCCGCTTGCTGTCAATCCAAAGGGTGGCTTCCTGGTCCGCCGCGCCCACATGCAGAATGAGGCGCTCTCCTTCCTTCAGCAGGGCTTTGACCTCTCTTCGGTACCACAGCCAGCTGCCATCCCGGATGGGCTCGTGAATGCCTGAAAGGAGGCTTTCCGGCATGAAGGGCACCCGGATCTTCCTGTCAAATCTCAGGGGCGGCCGCACATCCTCGGTGGCGGCAAAATCCCACCAGCCGTTCAGATTGATGAAGGAATCTCTGACCATCCGGGGCCTGGGATAAACATCCCAGGGCGTCTCGTCGGACGCCTGGAGCAGTTCTCCCTCCCTGGTCCACAGGTCCTTTAGTTTCGTCTGATCACTCATGACTTTTCCCCTGTCCATTCATAAGCTCTGCGCGGGTCACCGTCTTCCAGCCAGATGGTGCCGCAATAGTCAAATCCCTGCTGCTCCAGCACATGCTGCATGGAATGGTTGTTCTCGTGGGTATCGATTCTCAGATGGCCGGACTTTTCCATGGCCCATCGGAGGCAGATCCTTCCGGCTCCCTTCAGGGAGCCGTCCGAAGCGATCCGGTGCACCACTCCGTAGCGGTCGTCCCCGATCCACGCGCCCTCAATCCGGGCATAGGTGGGCTCGATCCGCAGGCCTTCATCGTAGTAGAAGACAGCCCGGATTCGGGGTTCCGGTTCGGCGCCGGGGGCGAGGGTTTCCCTCTCGTCGCCGGGGCTGGGGGTTTCCGGTTTCTCTCCGGGGGCGAGGGTTTCCAGGACGTAGCTTTTTTCCTGTCGGATATCCTCCTCCAGGGTTTCCCGGGTGGGCTTTTCCGTTCCATCGGGTCCCACCCACTGGGTCGGGTTACCGGTTTCCCTCATGAATTGTCTGGCCGCGGCGTAGATCCGCAGCATTTCAGGCAGATCCTCGTATCTTGCTTTTCGGATCGTCCAGTTGATGCCATTCGCTTTGGGGGTTGCCTGGCTTTCTTTTTGGCTCGTCCCACTGAGGCTCTGGATGTACTCATAGAAGAGTTTTCCCGCTTCGGCAATCAGCACCGCCGCCTCGTTGGTCACGGCATAGGTGGGATCCTGAACATCGTTCAGCATAAAGGCGTAGGCGAACTCCCGGCCGTCCGGCAGCGCCAGGATGCCCGCGTCGGTGCGGACCCCCAGCATGAATCCGGTTTTGTTCATCAGCACGGGATAGGGACCCTCGGCCTCTTCCTCGAAATAATCCTCCAGCGGCAGGTACCGGCCGAACATATCCTTGTAGCGCTGGAGCCGGAGGATGTCAAAGAATTCCTTCGTCATTGCCCCGTTCAGGGCCTGTTCGGTGCGCACCACCGTCAAATAGTCCACGAATCCCCGGGCCGAAGTGTCGGAGAGATTCCGCTTCAGGGGATCGGAGGATGAGTCTCCCAACTTCCGGTTGATGGAGCAGTTTTTCACTCCCAGCCGCCGGATATGGTCATTCACCGTCTCCACGCCGCCGCAAAGATCGATGCACATGTTGGTGGCGGTGTTATCGGACAGAACGATCATCAGCACTGCCGCGTCCCGCACCGTGAGCCGAAGCCCCGGCGTCAGGTCGCAGAGAATGCCGGAGCCGCCGATTCTTTCTTCTTTTTTGTATTCAATAAACCGCTGGAGGTCTTCGTTTCCCTGCTGGCATTTTTCCAGCAGGGCCCCCAGCACCATCAGCTTCATGGTGCTGGCAGTGGAAAGAAGCACGTCCTCCTGATGGGCATAGCTGAACCCGCCGCCAATCTGACGGATACTGATGCCGATGGTGCCATCCGCCTGGCGGAGCAGGTCCTCCATCTGTTTTTCGAATGATTCTTTGCTCACATGATCTCCTTTAAATCCTTCAGAAGGCGGCCGTCGGAGGGCAGGGTTTTGAAATTGCCGGTCACCGGCGCCTTGCCCGGCCGGGTGACGGTGATTTCCACCACGGAGCCCTCGGGCAGGTCCGTCAGAAACTCCTGATCGATAAACTTCGCCATTTTGGGATGATTTTTCCCGAATTCCTTTACTTCACTTACGATACGCATTAACACTGCAGGATTGAATCCCATCTATACTTGCTCCTTTGAAAACTATTATTTACTTTTAGCATGACCTGAAATCTTCCCTGACTAAAGTTGCGGGAGTGAGGCAAATGCCTCTCCATAGGATCAGCCATACAGTTTCATTATAGTAAAAATCACCCCTGCACGCAAGGGTGATTCATGTCCGAAGGATTTGGGCCTTTAGATCTGATTGACGATGTTCTCCTCTCAGATCTGATTCACGATGCCGGCGAACAGGATCTGTCCGTCTTCTCCCTTGATCAGGAAGATAAAGGGCCGATCCAGAACAAAATCCACTTCCTCTTCCGGCGGCGCGGCGTCTCCGGCCAGGACTTCCATGGTAAAGGCAGCGGCCTCCACGCCCTCCTCATCGATGGTCACTCGGGCGGCATGCTGCACCTTGTCCAGGAAAATAGCCTCCTCTGTCACAGGGCTGAAATCAGCATCCGCGGTGAAAACATCCGTCACGCCCAGCTGATTCAGGCTGTCTTTCAGCTGCATATTGGAGGTCACATCAAACTGAGGCACCGACTGATTGACAATCAGGAACCGGTTTTCCGCCTCGCCGGTAATCATGTAAGTCAGAGCTTCCTCATCGGCCAGGAGCTCCTCCGGAGTGGTGCCCTCATCAGGCAGAATCAGGGTCATATAGCCCGAATGAACCAGGGAACGGCTGACGGAGCTGAAACGGCTGCCGAAATAATAGGTCTCGGTGGTTGACTGGTGCATCATCCGGCAGGTCACATCGCCGGCGGTGCCGTGGAAGATTTCATCAGTGGTCAGATTTTTGTTGAACTCCTCGGACCAGCGGGCCTTATAATAGATCGTTGAACAGAGCGCCAGCAGCGATTCGGGGGACAGCTCTATGTTCTGAATGGTATCCTTCAGCAGTCCTCCGGTCTGTTCATTCAGCCAATCCTTCAGGGCCTGCTGCATTTCTTCGGAATCCAGGTCACCCTGATAGACACTGGCCATGTAATCTGAAACCATCCCTTCCAGCCACTTGTTTTTAACGGGCAGATCCTGATCCAGCCAGACAGAGTTCGCCAAAATGCTGGTGACGGAGCCATCATCCGCATAATTTGCATTCCACAGGAGCTTTGCCTGCTGCCTCGTTTCATTGGCATCGGCGCGGCCTAAAAGGTCGAGAATCTGCTGCCTGCTCTCCCCCTGAGTGCTCTCCGCCAACAGGGAAAGGGCCAGATAAATATTCAGAGGCGAAACCACTTTGTTTTCTTCGTCATCTCCGGAAAGGAGCAGCGTGCCCAGGGCTTGCCGATAAAAAACTTCCATGGAAGCCTCCTGCTGGATCTGCTCTCTCCGGACTTTCCTGCTGTCTGCCCATTCTTTATATTTCGCATCGTAGGCTTCATAGCTCATGTCTGAATAGGAAGGAAAGGGAACCTGTTCGGGGTAAACCGCCTTGGCCAGTGCCAGCCCTTCCTGCCGGATTTCCTGCTTTCCCGTCGTTTGTCCCGTCCCCTGGCAGCCGCTTAGCAGCAGTGTCAGGACCAACAGTCCGATCATTATTTTACGCATTTAATCTTCTCCTTTCAGTGTCTGTCTTTATATCTCTATACACGGAAAAAGCCTGTCTGCGGTTTCAGTTAATCAGACATTTCACAGGAAAAAGAAAGTATGATATACTCAGATTAATGATGCGTAAAGGAGTTTTATCTCTATGGAAGTTGATATGATATATACCCCGCCTCTTGGCGATCCTTTGAGCAAATCCCTGGGCGTTTCCCTGGGCGATATGCTGATCAGGGCTGATGAGACCGGTCTTACGGGAATCTGGTTTCTGAATCAGCGATATTTTCCGCAGGATGCCCAGGAAACTTCTGTGAACTCGGATGGCCGTGAGTCTCTTCGTTCTGAGGAAGGCCGCCAATCCCTTCATCTTGAGGCGGCCCGCCGCTGGCTGGATATCTATTTCTCCGGCGGGATCCCGGATTTCACTCCTGCCCTCCACCTGATGGGTACGCCCTTCCAGCTGAAAATCTGGAATCTGCTGCTGGAAATTCCCTATGGCGAGACCATCACCTACGGCGGGCTTTGGAAAAAGTATTCTGTCGGCACAGCCTCAGCGAGAAACAATGGGGGCCATGCCGTCGGCGGCGCTGTGGGCCGGAATCCCGTTTCCATCATCGTCCCCTGCCACCGGGTCATGGGTGCCGGCGGCAAACTTACCGGCTATGGCGGCGGTCTCTGGCGTAAGGAAACCCTGCTGGCACTGGAAAAGAAAGGGCTTTTAGCAGGCAGCTCAAGTTCCGGGGTCAGATAATCCATCCATCAAAAGCTTACATCGCAGCAAACAATGAAATAATCTCCATAGAAGCATTATTTCATTATTTTGACATTTTTCTACTCTTTTTCGTAATGAATAATTCTCGCTATTTGTATTTTCTCATTATCGATCAATGACCAGTCAGGCTGCAACAATGATATTTTCATGATACATGTATATTTTCATGACAAGACCAGGACATTCGAAAACCAATGATAATGAAAAACTGCCTGCTGGCTGAAATAATCATTACTCTAATTCTTTTTGTAGTGAAAAACTGCCTCTGCGATGAATTATTCATGACAAAAAAAGAGCGATAATGAAAAAATCCTTATATCAGGAAAAATTCATTATGCCTTTTTTAGTTCAGGCGGTCCGGCTTTGATTCATAAGACAATCCCCGTCCGCATGATCCTTTTAGGAAAAGTAAAGCCCTGACCTTGGCGGTCAGGGCTTCATCTTACAGAATGTTCAGAAGGTCTCCGAAGGTTGTCATATTGTAATCGCCGGCGCCGGCTTTTGCGGCATCTCCCAGGCAGGCAGCTTTCATACCGCCGGCATGGGCTGCGTCTGCTCCTGCGATGGCGTCCTCCACTACCAGGCATTTTTCAGGGGCAATGCCCAGCATTTCGGCAGCTTTCAGGAAGACTTCCGGATCCGGTTTGGATTTGGTGATATTGTTTCCGTCAGAAACGGCATCAAAGAATCCATCCAGTCCGATCTGCTTAAGAATGAAAGGCGTGTTCTTGGAAGAAGAACCAATGGCCAGTTTATAGCCCCGGGCTCGCAGCTCGTTCAGACCGTTTCTGACTTCATCGGACAGGTCCGCCGGAGACATCTGCACCAGCAGCTTCTTGTAAAGTTCATTCTTCTGAGCAGCCAGCTCTTCTTTGCGCTCATCGGAGAGCTTCTCATCGCAGCGCTCCAGAATAATCTCCAGGCTGGCCATACGGCTTACGCCTCTCAGGCGGTTGTTGATTTCGCGATCAAAATAAACGCCGATTCCGTCAGCCATGGCTTTCCATGCCTGATAGTGGTATTCATCTGTAAAGCAGATAACTCCATCCAGATCAAAAATGACAGCTTCAAACTCTTTTGACATCAAAGGGTACCGTCCTTTCGAATTGATTAATTTTATTATACGTTAGAGATCAGAATCTTGCAAGTATCGAACCGCATTACTCATCTTTTTTCTTCAGCCGGGGCACAAAAAACATCAGCAACAGAGGGAAAATGATTGCGGTAAACATACCGCAGCGCAGGGCAAACTGATCCACGGCCAGCCCAAAATGTCCTGCAGGGAACTGACGGGTCGCGGTGTCGGAAACAATGCCCGAAATCCACGGTCCCAGAGAACAGCCGATATCACCGCCCATGGCCAGCATGGCAAAGAGCTTCGTTCCTCCCTCAGGCATGGACTTGCTGGCCAGCACCAGGGTGCCCGGCCACATCATGGAAACGGAGAATCCGCAGACGCCCACGCCGATCAGCGAAAGCACCGGGGACGGCGAGAAAATAGTCAGCAGATAACTGAAGATGCAAAGGCCGCCCAGCAGCACCAGCACCCGACCGATGCGCAGCTTATCTCCCTTGATTCCATAAATCAGACGTCCGCTTCCCATCAGCAAGGCGAAGAAGCAGGGACCGGCGATGTCGCCCAGGGTTTTGCTGACTCCCAGACCCTTCTGGGCAAACATGGACGCCCACTGAGCCATGGCCTGCTCGGAGGCGCCGGAGCAGATCATTACCAGCAAAGCTACCCAAAACAGACTCATCCGGCTGAGCTTCACACCACCGTTCTCGTTTCCGCTGACCATGGGAGGCAGGGGACAGATGATGTAAAGAATCATGTCGAAAATGGGCACCGCCATCCAGAAGACAATAATCCAGGTCCAGTTTTCTCTGCCCACAATCCTCAGCAGCAGGGTCGTAAGCAGCACCGCGGCCAGCTGTCCCCAGCAGTAAAAGGAATGCAGAAGACCCATGGAAGCTCCCTTGTCGCTGGATGGGATGGCGTCATTCACAGGGCTGCTCATAACCTCCAGGATTCCCGATCCTGCGGAATAGAAGAAACAGGCAAAAATCAGTCCATAGAAGGTATGAACCGGGAACAGATGGGGCGCCGCGGCCAGCAATATATACCCCACAAGAGTAAAAGCCCCGCAGCCCACCATCAGGGCCCGAAGGTTCAGCTTATGAGAGATCCTGGCCAGCAGAAAATCCACGCCGATCTGGATAAAGAAGGTCAGCATGACAAGAAAGCCCAGCTGTCCGTAGGTAACTCCAAATTCTTCCTGGAAAATAATAAACAGCACAGGTGGGACATTGACGCTGACGGCCTGCATGACTGAGCTTACATAATTCGCAAGCCGTGTCGTTGAATAATTTGGTTTCATAAATCCTCCAAAGGTAACATATAGAATCGCGCAGCGATTCGGCTCGGGGTGCGGGTATTATTGAGACAATTATCAAGCCCCGAGTTACATTTGGTGCCGGACAATCTTATATTCATCCCCGGCTTCAAACATCACACAGGCATAGGTCTGTCCCCGGAGGAAGCTTTCCATCTCATCCTGATCCAGATCCATCTCACACACGTAGGCATCGAATTCATCGTCATAGGTGAAATGCATGCACTCTTCACACCGAGATTCTTTTCTCACTGGATGAGATGATTTTTTCTTTTCAGCCATCTTCAGTGCTTCCTTTCTTAACGCAAGTCTGTCAATTATACACCATTCTCGTCTTCCGTAAAAGTACTTTCGGCAAGATCGTCCTTTTTTCTGCATCTGGCCGGAAAGCCTTTTTTGCTGAAGTCAAAAAAACTCCGGCAAAAATACAGAAAAACACTATTTTTTCCGGAATCGATTAGTTTAGCATGTTAACTTTTTTCGTTTGGTCCTGTCTGCTCTTCTTATCCAGCTGTTTCTCTATGAAAACAGCAATGCCATCCTCGTCGTTGGTGCCGATGACCAGATCCGCTGCGGCCTTCACCTCAGGGATCGCGTTGCCCATGGCCACCCCGCAGCCACAGCTTTTCAGCATATTGATATCCGGCAGATCATCGCCGAAGGCTATGATCTGCTCCCGGGAAATCTCTGCCGCAGCGCACAGGCGGTCGATGGCGGATTCCTTGGTGGCTTCCTTCTTTGTCAGCTTGTACCAGCTGCTCTCGGAAAACTTAATCATGTCAGCGTCAGGGAAGCTCTCTGCCACCCGCCGCGCCTGATCCTCATCAAAAAGCTCCAGACAGATCTTCAGGGATGGCTGATCCCAGGAAGCAAAGTTATCGTAAGTAGTGCTGCCCCAGGTGGCATCCCAGGTTAATGGATCCGTATGATAGTTCCAGAAATGCTCTTCCAGAGTATCCACAGTGATCTCCAGATCCCCGGCAATTTCCCGGGCTTTTTGAATCACCTGCCAGGTCTCTTCCCCAGAGAATTCTCCCTTGTAAATATAGCTCCCTCCCAGGCGAATCAGCGCTCCCGCGCTGGAAATCAGGGCATCGGGCCTTAGCGCAGAAAGAAAATCTTCGCAGTTCTGCTGGGCACGGGATGTGATAACGCCAATCTTCCATCCCTGCTGCCGGCTTTGCTCCAGAGCCTCCAGTGTTCGGGCAGAGATGGTTTTATCTGTCCGGAGCAGTGTGCCGTCCAGATCAAACAGCATCCATTGGTATTCCATGTCCGTAGGCTCCTTCCACTTTGAGTATATCAGCCGCGAAAGCAGCGGCTTTTTCCATGGCCTCCTGCAGCAGCTGGCCCTGAATCACTTCACAGATCAGAGCAGCGAAGTATGCGTCTCCCGCTCCCAGGGTATCCACCACCAGATCCGCGGGAGCCGCCGGGGCATAAAGCAGCTGACCTCCGGAAAGAAGATAGGAACCTGCCTCCCCCACCGTGGCCAGCACCATGGGGGTGCCATGGGAAGTCATCAAATGCATCTTCCGCTCCCGTTCTTCAGCTGAAATATCCGCGCAGGACAGGGATGCCATTGCCACATAAGGTGCCACCCGAACCAGATCCTCGTCCTCGATCTTTGCGGAAAAATCATAGGCCACCGGGATACCGGTTTTGGCCAGCTCCGGCAGATAACGGTCCACCTGGCCGTTGCAGTCGGTATAGATCACATCAAAGGTCCGGATATAATCCCAGTCCGCCACCGTCAGTTCCAGGGGTTGGGTACGGTTGACGCCAAAGCGGTTGGAGCCGGCGAAGACCCGGTCCGTTCCCCGATGCTCAATACGGCAGTATCCGTTTTCTCCCTCGACGCTGCGGCAATGGCTGAGATCCACGCCGAAAGCCTCCAGCCCGCCGCGGCAGACTTCGGCATAGCGGTCGGACCCGAAAACGCCCATATAGGCGGAAAAGACGCCCCGCATGGCAGCATAAACAGCGGTATTGGCGCACTGCCCACCGGGATACATCATTCCCCGGGACAAATACAGATCGCAGACATTCTCGCCCAGCGCCAGCAGTCTCATTTTCATCTCCTTTGCCGCATCCGCAGCCGTTAGCCGCCTTTACGGCATTTTTGATGCCGCCTTCGCGGCCTTATCGATGCCACATCTGCGGCGTGTATCACTTCAAATGAATTACCCATCGGCCGTCGGGCTCGATGGTATACTGAAATTCTGTCAGGTCCTCGCGGTCGTAGACCTCCATCAGTTCGGCGAAATCATTGACCGTTTTCAGTGCGGCCACGTCCTCCCGGCGGACCCATTCCATATGGCCCTCATCGGAGGAAACCAGCGTACCGCTGAACCGATCAGCCTGAAACAGAAAGACGATATAGCGTCCGCCTTCGATGGGAAACTGCTTCACACCGATGAGCCTCGGCTCTTCAATGCTCAGCCCTGTTTCCTCGAGAATCTCCCGTTTCACGGCATCCACAAAGGACTCTCCCCGCTCCACATGACCGCCGGGAAGAGCATAGCCGCTCCAGCTGTCCTTATGCCGGTCCTGCAGCAGGATCCGGTCCCCGTCGGTCACCAGACACATGGTGGTCAGCTCCACCTGCTCAATGCGGGGATCCTGCTTGGCGCAGTGCTTGGTGATTTCCTTTTTCATATAGGGTGGCCAAAGGGGCAGATCCGCCACCTCCTTCACCGGAATCCAGGTAGGCTCATAAATATTGGTCTCGCTCATGCGAAGGGCCTCGGGGCCGCCCACCCGGGTGGGCAGCAGACTGTCACAGATCACATAATAAAACCAGTTCCTGCCCTGGTCATCCTCGTGGTAGCAGATGGGCCGCAGTTGCTTTTCCGTAACGGCAACCCCGACCTCTTCGAACAGTTCCCGCACCGCGGCCTGCTGGAAGCTTTCTTCGCCCTCCAGTCCGCCGCCGGGAACCACATAGTAGCTGTCTCCATTTTTAATCCGGTGCATCAGAAGGACCTTGTCCTCCGTCTGGCACCACATCACCACCGCCGCCCGGTTTCTCATTTCTGCTCCTCCATCCACTCCACGGAAGCTGCGCGATTTCTCACTTTTGCTCCTCCATCCATTCCAGGGAATCCTCCAGATACTGGGTGTCCAGCACCACGCATTCGCCCGCCAAAATCCGGGGCAGCGCATCCACCAGACCCCTGGGAAAAAGCTTATCGGCAATCTCCGGCAGTTTCTCCACCGGATACCAGAAAACGCCCTCCGAGCCCTGATCCATCTCCGTGGGCTTCTGCCGGGGCACATCCGCCAGCTCACACAAAAATACATGATTGACCCGGTGAGTGTACTCCGGCCATTTCTCCCGCAGCCTCAGATCCGTAAAGATCTCCTCCTTCACGGCCGCCAGTCTTCCCGGAATCACCATGTAGCCGGTCTCTTCCAGTACTTCCCGCACCAGAGCTTCCTTCATGGTTTCGTAAATATGCTGTCCGCCGCCGGGAAGATCGTAGTCGTCGCCATGATACCAGGCTCCGTGACCCAGCAGCACCATCTGATCCTTGAGAATCAGCGCCTTAGAGGAAATTCGAATTGCCATTGATAAAAGTCCTTTTCAAAAAGAATACAACTATTATAGACGTTGAGATTTCATCCCGCAAGGGGAAGTTTCTCTTGTGCAAAAAGGCAAAATAAGCTATCATATAAAGGATTTTGGACTTTAAAGGAGCGCGCACATGGAAAAAATCCATGGAAAACATATAATGGCCGCGGTCTGCGCCTGCCTGATGGTAGGGGCCTCCATCGGCCTTCTGGTAAATGTCATCGGGGTTTTCTTCACTCCCATGGCGGAGGATCTGGGTGTCGGCCGGGGCAGCATCTCCCTCTCCAACACCATTGCCACGCTGGTTTTCGCGGTGGGCGGGCTGGTGGCTCCCAAATGGGTCCGCGTCAGCACCTACCGCCGATGGGTCGTCCTCTGCGCCGGGATTGTGACCCTGACCACCGTGGGAATGGCCTTCTCGAAAAACCTCTTTTTCCTATACCTCTTCAGCGCCATCCGCGGCTTCTTCGCGGGCTTCACCGGCCCGGTGCTCATGAGCATCCTGGTCAACAACTGGTTCTACGAAAAGAGCGGCCTCATCAACAGCATCGCCATGGGCTTCTCCGGCCTGGTGGGCGCACTGCTCTCGCCGGTTCTCACCGGCATCATCGGATCGGCCGACTGGAGAATCGCAACCCTGGTGGTGGCTGGCCTGATCCTGATCTTCTATCTGCCCATCATCCTGCTGCCCGTGGGCTACATTCCCGAGAGCCAGGGTCTGAAGCCCTACGGCGCTTCCTCCGGGAAAAATGCCGCTTCTCATCAGCAGGACGACATGCCTCTCATTCCCATCCTGGTGGTGCTGCTGACCGTCTTCGCCGCCATGGGGCCCCTGTGCACCGCCTATCCGCCCCATTTTCCCGGTATGGCGGGGAGCTACGGCTTCTCCACCGCCGTGGGAGCCACCATGCTGTCCATCTGCATGTTCACCAACTCCGGCGGCAAGCTGCTGTTTGGCATCCTTTCTGAGAAGCTTGGCAACAAGCCTTCCATCCTTCTCTATGCCGCCCTCAGCCTGGCCGGTTTTCTGCTGATTTTCCTTTTCCCCGTTCCCTGGGCCCTCTACCTGGGCTCCGGACTGGTGGGACTGGTCTACACCCTGGGCAGCGTCGCCATCGTGCTGGCCACCCGGGACCTGGTGGGACTGAACAATTACAACCGGGTCTATCCCAAGGTTTATACGGTGGCCATCATTGTCAACGCCATCTCCGGATCTGCCATCGGCTTTATGTATGACCTGTTCAAATCCTACCGCATTGCCCTGACCTTCTCGCTGGCCTTCCTGCTGATTATGTTCGCGGTACTGATTCCGGCCTACCGGATCCGGCAGAGGAGGCTGTCCGCCATGAATGGCAGACGCACTAAGCTTTGAGCCGCTGGCGAATCTAATCTTTGACCATCCGACGTACTTAAACAGTCTTTTCATATTTACAGGAGGTTTCCATGAAACAACTCTTTCGCGGCAAGTACCTGATGGTTCTCATCGCTTCCTGCGGTCTTGCGGGAGCGGTGCTGGGTCTTTTGGTCAACGTCTCTGGCCTGTTCTTCACTCCCATCGCTGAAGATCTGGGCGTGGGCCGGGGCAGCGTATCCCTGACCCTCACCATCTGCAACCTGGTATTCGCCCTGGGCGGTATGGTCTGTCCCCGGCTGGTGAAATCCAAAAACTTCAAGCTGATGCTGCTGATCAGCATGATTGTCTTCGCCGGATCCACGGCTCTTCTGGCAGCAGCTCCGAATTTGATCACTCTGTATATTCTGAATGGTCTTCGCGGCTTCGCCGCCGGTGTCTGCGGCATGGTGCTGATCACCATCGTGATCAACAACTGGTTCCTGGAAAGCACCAGCCTGGTGACCAGTATTGCCATGGCCTTCTCCGGTCTGGCCGGCGCCGTTTTCTCACCCATCCTCAGCAGCATTATCACCTCTGCCGGCTGGAGAGTCGGCTACCTGGTGGATGCGGGTCTCATCGCCCTGTTTGAACTGCCCGCCATCCTGCTGCCCATCGGCTTCTTCCCCAAGGATGCCGGCGCAGAGCCCTACGGCAAGGCCGCCGGGGCAGGCAAGAGCGCGGAAAACGCAGAAGACGCGGCACCTTCCCGGTTCCCGATTACGCTGATGGTGCTCCTTACGGCCTACGCCATTCTGGCCTCCTATGTGGCCTCCTATCCGCCCCACTTCCCCGGCATTGCGGACAGCTACGGCTTCTCCGCCGCGGTGGGCTCCACCCTGCTGTCCATCTGTATGGTGGCCAACTCCGGAGGTAAAATCCTCTTCGGCGCCCTGGCGGACAAATTCGGAGCCAAGAAAATCATCATGCTTTTCTCCCTGCTGATCGGAGCCGGCGCCCTGCTGCTGATGATCTTCCATGTGCCCGGCCTCATGTATGAGGCTGCCGCCCTCTTTGGCCTGTGCTACGCCATCGCCAACGTGGGCACCGTCACCGCCACCCGCGAATTGGCCGGCCGGAAGGGCTACAACAGTGTCTACCCCACCGTCAGCATGATTGCCACAGTGGCCAACGCCTTCGGTTCCTCCCTGGTGGGCTTCATGTACGATGCCGCCGGCAACTACAACGGAGGCCTGATTCTGGCCGCGGTACTCACCGTCATTATGATGGGGCTGATCTTCAGCTGCTATGTCTTCAAAAAGAAAATGCCCTGAATTCAATGAAAAAAAATCGCCTGAAATCAATCAGGCGATCTTTTTTTACAGAACAGAGAGGGTCCGCGCCGCTGTATCCAGCCGCACGTTGGCACCCAGGGGCAGGCTGATGGTGGGCCGCTCGTGGCCGCAGGAATAGTCCATCAGCACCGGCTTGTCTTTCGGGAAAAGCTCCCTGCAGACCTCTTCCAGCTTCTTCAGCTCCTCCGGGGCGCCGCAGTCGGTGTAGTAACCCATGACGATGCCCGCGCAGTCATCGAAGAGGCCCGCCAGCCGCATGTGGTTCAGCATGCCGTCCAGGCGGTACACATCCTCGTGGACATCCTCCAGGAACAGGATCTTGTTTTTGGTGTCAATGGCATAGTCCGTGCCGATGGAGGAAGACACCAGGGACAGATTGCCGCCCACCAATATTCCTTCCGCGACACTTCCCTCCTCCCAGAGGGAATGGGTGGGCCGGATGGAAGGCAGCTCATCCAGCAGCCCGCCGGTCAGCTCGCCGAACATGGCCGCCTTTACCCATTTTTCCGTATAGGCATCGAAATCATCTTTCACAAATTCAAAGGGCATGGGGGTATGGAAGGTCACCAGATGGCATTTCTGGTTCAGGGGAATGTGCAGGGCGGTGATATCGCTGTAGCCCGCAAACCACTTGGGATGCTTCGCGATCTCCTCAAAATCCAGCAGGTCCAGCATCCGCTGCACCCCGTAGCCGCCCCGGATACAGAAAATGCCGTCGATGGATGGATCCTTAAAGGCCTCCATGACATCCCGGGCCCTGTCCGCATCGGTGCCAGCCAGATATCCCCGGGACATCTTCGTGGTGGGATAGAAATAGGGCTCGATGCCCCAGGAGCGGAGCTTCGCGTCCACCTGATGAATGACCTCTTCCCGCTGGGCCTCATCACCCCGGATGGGGCCGGAGGGTGCGATAATGGCTACATGGGCGCCCGGGAACAGCGGTCTGGGTGTAATATTCATGGTCATACCTCCTGATAACAGAAAACCCGCCGAACCGGCGGGTCAATATGGAAACGACAGGGTTCGAACCTGCGACCTTTCGGATGTGACCCGAATGCTCTCCCAGCTGAGCTACGTTTCCTTACGTGCTTATATATATTACCCTTTTTGGGCGGGCTTGTCAACCCTTTTTTGAGTTTTGCCCGCCCCTTATTACAGGCTGTAGTCCCGGATGCATCGCTTCAGCCCCTCCAGGGTGGTGTCAAAACAGATGCCGAAGCTCTTCAGCTTAGAACAGTCCATCCAGAGATGGTGCCTCTCGCCCGCATCGGACAGGGTCACCGGCAGCTTTAGCTCCTGCTTCAGCCACTGGGCCGTCTGGAGCATGGTCAGGTCATTTTCGCTGCCGTAATTGTAGATGCCTCCGGGCAGAGAGGCCGCGGGCCTGATCAGCTCCGCCACCTGCTGCACATAAGTCACCGCCCGGTGCTGGGTGCCGGAAAAGGACTGGGCCGGCTGCCGCAGCATGTTCACAAGGAAATTGCCCCGGTTGGCCACGCCGTACATGGGCATGTCATACATCCAGGTGGCGCGCAGCAGCACTGAGTCCGGATTTGCCTCCAGCACCCGCTGCTCCATCTCCAGCTTGTGCCGGGCATAGGTATTCGCCGGTGCGGTTTCCTCTTCCCGGTAGGGCCCCTCTCCCCGGCAGCCGCTGTACACCTGGTCCGTGCTGAACAGCAGGGACTTCACGCCCCGCCGGGCAATCCACAGAGGAATCTCCACGTTGGCCCGGTAGGAGGCTTCCGGATTCTGCTCACAGGTACCGATGTCGGAAATGGCTGCCGTGTGCACCACCACATCGGGCTCCGTCTCACATATCAGCCGGCGGATCTCCTCCTCCGAAAAATCCCGCAGCGAGGGGGCGGGAATGGCCTCCACTCCCGCTGCCCTCATCTGACTGATGATCCTGGCCCCCACAAATCCCCGGGGCCCCGTCACTAACATTTTCAAAGCTTATAATCTCCTTATACAGCATCTCTTCCTTTACAGAATGGAAGAGCCTCCCGTCACGATCCAGGCCGCCAGTGCCGCCACCGTCAGGGCGCCCACATAAACGCTGCCGCTGCGGCGATAGAAATAGGTGCAGAAGACGCTGAACACCAGCACCTGGGGCACAAACAGAATCAGCAGGGACATGAAGGGCCCGCCGAAGGTGGAACCAAACAGCACATCCGCTCCCGGCCCGATATTCAGGAAGAAGGGAATGTACTCGATGAGCACAATCAGCAGGACGCCGCCCACCATCAGCAGGGCGTTTCGCAACCAGCTGCCCAGGAAGCCCTTCAGACCGGGCTCATAGGATGCCTCTGTCCTCATGGATGCCATAATCTTCGAGTTATTCAGAATAAAGAACACCGCAAAGATGGGATAATAGACACAGAACTGACCCAGCCTCCGCAGGGTAAAGGTCTTGAAGAAGGGCCAGATGAACCGCAGATCCAGGCCAAAGCACCAGCCGGCGATGGCCGTCATGAGATACACCATTCCCACCAGCAGAAGCATCAGCACCAGGGATCTTCCCAGCAGTTCCCAGCTGAGCTTTTCTTTCTTCTCCGCCCGGCCCAGGCCGATATCATACCAGGCCTCGAAGCCCTGGGCGGTTTTTGCTTTCTTCCAGCCGATGGCGGTGGTGATGATCATCACCAGGATCAGCAGGCTGTACCATCCGATAAAGCCATTGCCCACCGTCATGCTGAAAATATTCTCAGGCAGGGGCAGCAGGGCGTGGCCCAGCTGGGTCATGAAGGGATAGGTCAGGCCGGCAATCAGCATGGTGATCACCGCGCCCTTCCACCAGGCCTTCGTCCCTTTGATGCCTGCTTTCGAGGGCAGGGGCTGGCGGATCCTGGCAAAGAAGGGGATTTCCATCAACAGCTCGTACAGAGGCAGGATTGCCGCCAGCACCAGCAGCATAGCCAGCAGCACCAGCCATTCCTTGCCCATGGCAATCTGATCGGTGCTCTGGATTTCGCTGGAGAATCCCAGGGCCTCCTCGAACCACTCCACCGCGGTTTTCAGACCCTGGCTGTTGTGGGTGGTCAGCCGGTGATTGGTGAACAGCAGCTCCATTCTCCGGGACGAACCGTCGATAAAGGTGCCATAGGTGGTATTCCAGGCCGCCTGATCCGGGCTGGTGCCCAGAAACTCCGTCCTGAGGTCCGACTTCAGCAGGCGGTCATCCACCACCCGCTGATAGTCCCTGAAGTAGCTGAATTCATCCCACTTGGCCTGCAGCAGCAGGACATTGTTAAAATGAATGGGCGTTCCCGCCAGGCTGACAGAGTCGCTGAAAACGCTGTTTCTGAACAGCTCACCGCACTGGAGCACCGTGGCCTTCGGTTCGATATCCGTGCCGGAATAGGCGGCCGCCACGCTCCAGCCGGCCCAGGTACCCATGGAATGGCCGCTGATGCCCATGCGGGACGGATCCACCTGGGGCATCGCGGACAGGGCCGCATAGGCATAGATGCCGCCGCAGGAGGAATCAGTGAGGACGTTGCCCGCCTCATCGGTGATATATATGGGATTAAAGAAGGATAGATTCGAAAAGTTCATCAGCAGGCGGTAGCGCTCCGTGCTGCCGATCTTCTTGAAGGTGCCGGCCTCCTCGCTCTCTTCGCCGTAATTCACCTTCACCACGTGATTCACAAAGCCCCGGTTCTTCAGTCCAGGCTGGGAAACGCCGTGGCCGTACTCATCGATGGACATCACCACCACGCCCCGCCTCGCCAGCTCAATGGCGTAGGCCGCGTTGGTCTCGTGGTCATTCTGATAGCCGTGAAGCAGCAGCACCGCAGGCACCGGAGAGCGCCGCCATTGCGCCGATCAGTAAAACAAGCAGCAGGCAGAGATTCTTCACGATTCGTTTTTTCATGTTGCGCCTCCTTGCCGGACTCAGGTTTACTTGCAGAAATACAAAGCAGGGCCAGTGATTCAGTTATGCTTCGATTATAGCAGGATTGCACAGCAAAGAAAAGCCAAAGCTGCGAGTTTTCACCCGCTGGAAACAGGCGCCGCCGAGAGAATGGCAAAAAAAGACCCCGATGCGTATCGGGGTCTTCATATTTACAGGTTTGAATGTCAGGATTTCTGAACTTCTTCCTGCTCTTCTTCCTCCTGCACCTTATTGCGGTAGCGGATCAGTCCCACATCGGTGCCCCAGCAGGCAGCCATCAGCAGGATCATCAGAGGCGTCCACTTATCAATGAGAATCATGGGGAGGCGCATATCCTCGGTGAGGATAAAGGCCACAATAGCTCCGATGGAAATAATCAGCTCCAGCACAAGGCCTACGCGGAATCGGCGCAGGAATTTCTTCACAAGATAATAGGGTTCTTCGTTCGCGTTTTCCGCATCAATCGCGGCTTTCGCTTCATTCACCTTCTTCATCATCTTGGCTCTGCCGAACTTGTCCTTCAGATGCAGCAGAGGCAGGAACAGATAGACGGTGATGATCAGACAAATCAGGTTGACGAGGGCCCAGGCACGGTCTCCATAGCGGTTGCCCTCGGGAATGAAGGCAGCCATGGGCACCTTCGGGTCGACGATGACTTCAATCTCGGGCTCCGTAATGGTCAGGGTTCCCGGGACATAGGTAACAATATAATTTCCCTGAACGGCTTCACCGGAAGGAACAATCTCTCCGCTGTAAACGCCGGCGGCTTCTTCGTTTCCAAGGCGGCCGATGGTGTATTCAATGTTGAAGCCATCCACCACGCCGGTCACAACAGCACCGAAATCCGGATCCGGGGTTCCCGCTTCCTTAGAGGCGTCATTAGCTCTGACGGTCACCGGGGCCGGCGTTACCTCCAGCAGCACGTTCACCGTGGCTGAAGTGTAGCCGGGCAGGGTGGCCCGCACCGCCACCTGAATCTGTCCCACGTCGGTAATGTAAGGAGGATTCGTGGACCAGGTAGCTCCGCCGTCGGTACTGTACTCGATCAGCGTTCCGGCCGGAAGCAGGTCTGTGTTCACAGTCACCGTATGGGAAAGGGCATCATAAACTCCGCTATAGCCGAAGGCTGTCAGTGTCAGCACCGGCAGAGGAGAAATGGTAAAGGTACCAGGGACAATGGTCACCGTGTAGTTGGCGGCATAGGGGCTGCTGAGCCACGCCTCATTCAGGGTCGCGGTGAGCACGCCCTCGTAGGTTCCGGCCGCTTCGTCAGCGCCGGTGCGTCCCAGGGTAATATAGGGATCCATGGAAGCAATGCCGTCCGAGGGAATCAGGCCCAGCGCCACCGCACTGAACACAGGATCCGCCTCACCGAACATCTTGGCCGCATCATTGACGGTAATGGTCAGGGGCGCGGGCGTGACCCGCAGGATGACCTCCACAGAATCTGTGCCGTAGAGACTGTTCTCCGCTTCAATCAGCACACGGATTTCACCGACGTTCCGGATAACGGGAGGCTGATCCGTAAAGGTCTGACCGCCGTCGATGCTGTAACGAAGCACCGTGCCTGCCGGATATCCGGTGGAAACCTGCAGCGTATGCTCCGCTCCATCGTAGACGCCGGTATAGCCGGTGGCGGAAATCTCAAGGCTTCGGGGCGTCATCACGGCGAACACCACCAGACGTTCCGTACCCGTGGTGGAACCGCAGGTGGAAAGACCCACAATTCTCTGGGCACCCTCCGCGGAAGCCATGTCGGCCAGCCGGGCATTCTGCCCGATATAGCCAAGCACCTCTTCCAGGTTTCGGTTTCCGATGGTATAGACCATGGACTCATAGGCATCGGTATCCAGCACCGCAAAAACATTCAGATCATAGATGGTCTGTTCGGTGGCCAGAATACCCTCCCGATGGGAGTTAAAGTATCCTTCATCCCGGTAGCTGTCCAGCCCGCCAAACATGGCACCGTTGTCCATATGATGACCGTAGACGATGTTGTAATTGTCGGAAAAATCCGGACTGTTGGCCGCCGCCATATAGATGGCGCCGGTGATGCTCCCGTTGCCGAACACATCGTGGGCAGCGTAATAAACATCGTCCAGGCCCTGCATCACGGGATAATCGATCCTTGTGTCGTAGACTGTCAGCCATGCCCGGTAATCCTGGGTAACCTCGGCCAGATTGTCGCCGCCGGCCAGGGGTGTGGGCATGTCCTCCAGCTCTGTCAGATACTCAGGCCGGTACTGCATCAGCTCGGCGCTGTTTGCAAAAGCCTGGTTCTGGGTATAGAAGGTATCGTAGAGCACATAGCCGGAATACAGGATGAGGAAAGCCGCCAGCAGACCTGTCACAACCGACAGGATGCTATTGCCCGCGGATGCGGCAGCCGCCAACAGTGCTTCAAATCGTCCCCTTGATGGGGCTGCGGACATCTCAGCGCTCTCTTCCGGCGTATAGCGGTCTCTTCCGGTTTCTGCCATGGTTCTTCCTCCTTTCCCTGAAATCCGGCTTCTGCCGTTTACAGATTATTTCTTCGTACAATGGTAATGACTGTGCCTATAATCTCGCTTTTCTGAACCGGTCCGAAGTACCGGCTGTCGGCGCCCCCGTCCCGCTGATCCGCAAGGACGAAGCACTCCCCTTCTCCCAGGGTAAGGGGGAAGGTGGTATAGCCCTCATAGGGCAGCGTCAGCGAGTAAATGTTGCTTTCAATCATGGGGGTTCCGTTGATGACCAGCTGGCCGTTCTCGGTGAAATCCACCGTATCTCCGGCGGTGGCCACCACCCGGCAGATGTAAAGCTGCCGTTTGCCGGCGCTGTCAGGTGTTGCCTTCTCCAGAACCACCACATCCTGCTTGCCCGCATCCCGATCGAGCCGGTAATACATCACGAAATCTCCCAAATCAATCCGGGGCGACATATCACCGTTGGGCATGTGGGTCAGGCCGATGACTTTGAAAAACAGTATCCACAGCACCAGGAGCAGAATGAGGAGCCGAAGGATGAAATACTGGTAGCCCTTCACGTGCTTTTCGGCGCTTTTCAGTTTTTTCAACTGTTTTTGGTTCTCATCTTCCCGCTGTTCGGGCTCTGTCTTCAGCTCTTTCTCACTCATTCTTTTATCCTGCCGCTGTATTTCTTTGATTTAACTTTGTCTTAGATCAGACTTCATCTTCACGGCGTCTGCGGCTCAGCACCAGCAGGGCCACACCAGCTGCCAGAATCAGCACATAAGGCGCAACTCTCATCACAATACCGGTGGGAGAGATCAGTACAAGGGTGTTGGTAATTGCCAGGGTCTGTTTAGCAGCAACTTCTGCAATTTTAGGTGTATCAATTGTGGCCTTGGTGGATTCATACTCCGCCTTGTTAGCGGCCTGAGCAACAGCCGATGCCGGTGTGGTTCCCCAGGTTACATTAGCATCAGTAGCAGGAGCTCCGCCATTGACTGTAGTCGCGACATTGTAGGTTGCACCAGTTGCGATGTTAGTTTCATATACATCGACATCCACACCAGCAGGAATACCGGTAAGAGTAATATTAGCACCATCTTTTACTCTCACAACACCATTCCACTCTGTCGGAAGACCAGTCAGCGTGGAAAGGCCGGTAGAGCCCTCGACTACAGTCTGTCCAATGGTAAAAGTAGAGGTATAACCTTCAGGATTGTTAAAGATTACAGTGAAGGGGAAAGCAATGTTGCTTTCCGCATAAGTATCGTTGACGACATCCTTGCTCAGCACAAGATCATAAGTGTAATACTTATCAGCGCCGTCAGAACTCGCGGTAGTGCTGTTGACAAAACCGTTAATCTTCTTCGTATCAGGGGTTACGGAGTTGTTGTCTTTCATGCAAACATAACCGTAGATTGCATGATTGCCATCCACATAAACATCCAGATAAACAGTATCGAAAGCGCCATCTTTCATAGCAATGACATCATAAGAGGCCGCAGAGATGGTTTCAGCAATCTGATAACGATAAACACCGGGCTGAGCAAATACAACATTGGTGAAGTCAAGGCCGATATTATAGCTATTAGTATCACCATCATCTGCAGTTTTCCAGGTAGAATTGTTATCAAATACCAGTGTTGCCTGTGCTTCAGTGGCACTGCCTGCACTGCCTGCCACAGGTGTGCCGGAGGCATCTGCGCCAGTGACCACAAGACCAGTCGTGATACCGGGTTTGACAGGAGCTGTTACTGCTCCTACACCTTCGGCATGGTCACGAGCCTCATCTGTCACGGTCAGATTATCAACTGCAGCCGGGGTTACTTTATAAGTATAGGTAACCACAGGGGCATGAACTGTTGTGCTATTAGCGTTAAAAGCAATAATTTCTTTTTGAATATTAATGGACTTACCCTGAACTATCTCTTTGTCAGGTTGAGTCCAAGTTCCAACAACGCCTTCCTCATCTCCTGGGAAATCCGCCGCAAATGCATTGGCGCTCATGGCCAGAACCATCACGAGAACCAGGAGCAGGGCGCTCAGTTTCTTGAATGTGTTTTTCATTTTCGTTTTTCCTTTCATTAAACCTGTTCTATTCTGATAGTAACAATTAACATCTGGTAATTTGCTTATCTTAAGGGGGCTCGTCACACACGCACCTCCCTTCAGTTGAAGCATCCTTGGGGCCATGCCTTCGGAAAAATGATTCCGGGGTCAGATACCTCTTTCCGGGCGGTCCCTGAGGCAGGAAGATTAATTTCATAGCTCTTCCTCCTTTCTCCGGCGATGCCGGATCAGGATGCCCAGGAGAGCCATCAGGCCTCCCGTCAGAACCATCCAGAGATAAGGCGTCAGATCTGTATGCAGACCTGTCGGCGCCGGGGTCACAAGCTTGTTGGTCAGTTCCGCAGTGGAATTCTTGTCCAGATCAAAGGTGATACTGTTGTCAGCAATACCCGGTTTCTCCGGCTCAGTAATACCCTCTTTGGCAACTGACGCATTGATTAACTCAAAGCACTCACCGGTTTCAATCAGAGTATATTCTCCTCTTCCCAGTCCACTGATAGTGATTTCACTTCCGTGTCGCACCGTCAGATGAATGGTTCCCGGTTCGGTACTTGTCGCAGGTATTGCGGCTACCGTAGCCGTTCCGGTTCCAGTGACTGCATAGCTTGTTTCTGTAATCGCAAACGATGAGATGGTAAGTCCAAAGGTTTGCGAACCGTTTCCATTTTCCACCGTCTTCTTGATGGTCAGATCATATCCGATCTCATGATAGATGGCGTATATGGTGGGGGCTCCGCTGAAGGTATTCCAGGTTTCGCCATCCAGACTCCATTTCACCTGGTTGTCAATCACCTTCAGCTGCATGGCCTTCGTGTCGGTCCAGCCGTCCAGATTTTCTATCTGAGTTGCATCTTCACGACCAGCACCAAGCTTCACATAATTCAGGAACAGCTTTTCATTTCCATCATCAAGATGAGGCGGCATATTGAAGTTGCCGCTGCCCACAGTCTGGGAGATCATGAATGCGCTGTTACTTATATGAAGTTTCTGATCCTGTTTGACATCAACGCCGTTGAGCTGGATTACCGCACCATTATAAGTGATGTCACCGCCGTCGGCTCCTGTAATCCGTTCCAGCTGTCCTCCAGCCGCTTCCTTCACATATACCAGCTTAGGCATGGGATAGAAGAGATAATAAATCTTTCCGACACCCAGTCTTGATGCTGTATCGCCATCAAGACAAAGCTCATAAATGTTGCCGTCGGGCGGTGTCAGCTGCTTGTATCCAATCTTGCTGACATCAGAGTCAAGTACCGTAACCGGATCGCCCTGAGTATCGCCGCTGGTGCCGTAAATCACTCCGGCGAAGCTGTAGAGACTGGCATCCCCTTTGAACAGAGCTTCCGGACTAATCTCCGTCAGGAAGGTCTTTTCCTCTCCCAGCGCCAGCGAGATAGTATATCCACTGGAGGCTCGGTCGTTATCGTCCAGGATGATTCCGTTAGCGCCAACCAAAGCCACATGCACGTCCAATGTAAGGGGCGTATGGGTGTTGGTATAGGTTACCGATTGGTCTGTACTGTCAGCCGATGTTGTATAGGTATATACATACCGGCTGACATGACTGCTGCCCGTTCCATCGTGATCGGTGACAAAGCCGGTCTTGGGCGTCTGGGTGATGGTGATGGTTTGGGTGACTTCTGTTGTCGTGGTGGATCTTGTTTGATAACCAAAATGTGTCGTTGGCTGTGTAGATGAATTACTATAAGTATAAAACAGTGTCTCTGATTTTTGTAATCCATCAGATAAGGAGATTGTTTGTGTTTCTGTACTCGAAGTCGATTCAATTGTAGGCTCTTCCCAGCTTACCCAATTGCCAAGAATCCAGTACTCTTGAGTTTCTTTAGTCGTGGTCGTGGTTTCAATGGTAATGGTATATTCAAATTCTTCTCCCATATCAAGCTCTGTACCGATGGTCTTTTCGGTCAAAGTAATGATAGTGGGATGAGATTCGAAATAAATCACATAAAGCTGGAGATTTTCATATCCGCAGTGAATCCACTCGCTTCCAGTGAGAGAATACTCAAAACCTCTCCAGGTATTACGGATCTGCAGAGTCGGCCGGTTGGTATCCTGGTTGTTGGAGCTTGTTATAATCTGCAATTGTTCCGTTGCCGAAGCATTCTCCGGGCCAATAGCATACGCATAATAGTTGGAGCCGTTACTGTTGTAATTTGCCCAGTTAAGAGGCGAGATCACATTACTGCTCATGCTGTAACTGCCCAGAGAGCCCGTTCCAGTGGGAGCCGATCCGCTCACAGTCTTTGTAGTCAGGGCACCGCCCATTTCTGCAAGCTTATATCCGATGGGCAGTTCCTTCTGCTGATAGAAAACCAGGTAAACCTCATCCTCATCAGCAAGAGGAGCCGTACTTCCATCAGTGTACCGAACGTATACCTTTTTTTCGGAAGAGTTGTAGAAAAGCTCTGTGATGGCCTCATCTTCGGAAATGCTTTGAATTCCGGCTGTACTGCTATGTACTGCCGCAAAGGCATATTCGTAACCGTCAGGAACATCCGAAGCATACACCTTCGCGTTTTCCTTTGTCACCAAACGAATGGGGTCTGCGCCTACTTCAATGACCGTTTTACCAAGCCATACACTGTCTTTATTCACCAGGGTCTGACTGGAACTGTCTACTGCATGAACCGGTACCTCGATTGGGCCTGCCCAGTAGGCATACAGATGAAGTTCTCCGTTGATGGGCTTAGTAAAATCATACTCCTCAATCGCAGTATCATCACCATAGCGTTGGGTTCCCCAGTAATGGAAGAATAGATTTTCTTCTCCAGTATACTCTGGATCCAGCTCAGGCTTTTCAATCGGTGCTCCGATATAGGCCATTCGAGAGTAAATGGGGGGGTCATCTGGTCCCAGAGTATAGACTCTCGGATCCCAAGTCCCTCCGAAGTTTGCTTCTGCAGAAGGCTTATTCAGGTGGAAGTAAACCTTAACCTGCCATTCAGCGTAAAGCTTAATCGGTTCCTTATTGTCTACATAGTAATCGGAACTTCCAAGTTCATAATGAGTACCGCTGGCATCGGGCTCAGTATTCCATCCAGTCAGCACTGCACCTGCTCTGGTAAAACCTGTGCCATCACTCAGGATAACACTGCTGTTATTCACCAGATTGGAGATGGTAGCAGTACCTGCTTCCGTGTCGCAGCTTTTTCTCGGCTCTACCGTACTTTCTCCTGTGGGTCCGCCATAATTAACAGTATCTGGATTAATGATACCGCCATTGGCATCATAGACAATTTTAGCTGTATCGATGTAGCTGTAAACCGCATCCAGGAAAATGGTTTCATGTGGGTTGCCTTGCTCGGTGATGGTCACTGCATAAGTGGAATGGAATTCAAAGGATTGGCCGGGATAATAGATTTTTCCGCTCTCATCACCTCGAATCTTCCAGCCGATAAAGTTGTAGCTTTCCGGTGCCTTGACTGAACGGGAGATTACCACGTCCGCGTTGTCGGCATAGTCTGCTTCATCCAGTTCAACGAAGAGCTGGTCATTGGCATCACCATTATCGATAACACCATTGATAAGCTTGCCATCCTGCTCTACCACTGCGTTGTACCTGACATAATAGGTGCCAATCTTCTTCCAGTGAAGAATCAGCTTGATATTATGGGTAACCGGCTCGCCAAAATGATACAGAGTTTCCGTACCATCTTCATGAACCTCGTACCATCCGGCATAACGATAGGCGTTGCTGGCATATTTGTAAGTTGTCAGGTCTGTGGCCTCGCCGGGATTTGTAGTGTAGTAGGTATGACGTTCCTGGTTTTCACCGTTGACATATTCATCCCCATAACCATAATAGGCACGGTCATGTTTAACATAATAGTAGGTACCGGTGACAGATTCTTCGTAATCTCTTCTTACCCAGGTATACTCTTCAATGGGTTCACCGTTGTAGGGCTCCCAGAACCAGGTGGAATCGCTGGCGCCGCTGTTCATAGTACCGTAGTTGGGGTCAATCTCGATCAGATACCAGATGGTATCCCAGCCAGCATAGAATCGAAGGTTATAGGCCGGCATCTTCTCATAAAGAGCCTTGCTTCCCGTGTAATTCCGGTATTCCTCATTATCTTCGAAGAATGCTCTGGTGGTGCAGGCAGCATCCGTGTACCAGCCGGTGAACTCGTAGCCCTCCCTCGGCAGAGGATCATTGTCAATAATCTGTACGGCAGAAGGATTAGCTGGAAGGTGATTTTTGATTTTTTCACTGAAGAGAACTGTCTGCTCTTCCAACTGGTTTCCATTCACATATACGTTACTGCTGGTATAAGAATCCAGGAATGTAATTGTGAATGCATCACGGTCATAGTAAAGATAGTTGGTATTTCCATAGCCGATGTTGGCCTGATTATTGTTGCCAAAAGCAGGCTCCGCATTGGTATGGCTTCGGACATAACCTTCAATGGGATGATATTCCTCATCATAAGTTAAATAATTAAAGTTATGGTTGACTGTTTTATAAAGTGTATATAATTTTTCGTTAAATCTCCGGGTAGTTCCGAGGCTCTCCGACACATCTCCAATCTCTACATAGTAGTAAATAGTTTTTGCAGTACCTCTATACCGTGAAGTAAATGTTACATTAGCGTCGGGCATGGTTTCAATGGTTGCTAATTCATAAGAATATACCATGTCTGCAGTCCATGAATAACCATTATAACTGGTTCCATTGGTTCCAACGATGGGAAAATAGTGTTGAATGCTAGCACCATAAAGAGCCGTGATAGTCCTAACTGTGCTATTTCTAACTCTAAACGTAAGCGTATGTACATTTCTATCGTAGTAGACATTCAGTACAGTGGAACCATCACTAGCGATGGTCTTGCTGTTATCGCAGCGGCTGTAAGAGAAGCCGAAATAGTCCCCACTGCCTCCATACTGTTTGTACGCATTGGCGACACTGACCATTTCGCCAGTGGTTCCGGATAATGAAATGCTTTCGGCATAGTCATAGGATTTGGCCGTATTCGCAAGGTTCGGGGTATCCGTCGCTTTCTGTCTCCAGATTACTACAGCATAATGAACCGCACTCTCTCGCCATTTGGCATAAATGGTCGTATTCTGAGTCAGCAGCAGTCTTCCATTTGTAACACTGATACCGGCAGCACTGGCTCCCACCACTAGAGTTCCATCAGCATTTGCAATTTTAGTTTCATAATTGACGGTTTCGGTAGTAGTACCATCACCATTGTCTGTTGTGGTAACTGATCCTGTATACCATCCGTCAAAATTGTAACCGCTGCGTACAGGCACCTGCAGAGAATTTCCTTCTTTACCTTCACCTGCGTAATAATATGCGGAAGGAATATAGGATGCACCGGAACCGGCGGGACCGGAATAGTAATTCAGCCAGTAGATAGAACTGAAAATAGGATACAGATGAGTATTTTCTTCAATAGTTATGCTTTCCGCTTCGATTCTTTGAACAGGATCGCCATTATCATCTACAGCAGCACCCGGTTCGGTGATAGGCGTATAAGACCATCCATGGAACGACATGCTGGGAGCAGTATTCTCATCTGAGTTGTCATCATAGCTGACAGCAAAATCATCAATACGAATGGTGGCAGTGGCAGCAGGTTCACCATTTATCTTTTCTCCTCTGCGGGTTGATGCCACAGGGAAACCTTGAATAGATCCGTTATACTGATCATGGAAAATCACATAGGCATAGTCAGCAAATTTAGCAAACAGATAGACCGTCTCGGTATGAGTAATTTCAGGTATGTTTTCAAAGTCAAAGGGCGTATCGGATAGAGTGGTGTATGTATATACTCCATTCGCAAGGGTAACGCCGGACGCCACAAACCATCCGGTAAATGTTGATGTGTCACTTCCCTGCAGAGCAGGAAGCTGAGGGATAACCAGGCTTTCACCGTTTTTAATGGTTTGGGTATAGGTAGTAGTGCCGAGATCAGTGAAAATCTGATATTCGACATACTGCATATCTGTGCTGTTGTTATAGGTAATGAAATGGTAGGTACGAAGATATTCGTCAGTCAGTGCATATACGGAAAAGCTGTCGGCATCAAAGGAGACACTGCCGTTTTCAATCGCCACATCCTCCTGAATCATCTCGGCTTCGGCGGAAGCGTCGTCAAGATGATAAACAGTTAGTCCATGCTTAATTCCATTAAAGGCATCGCTCTTGATTTCCACCTTAACGGTTCCTTCTTTGGGCTGCCATGCGATTCCAAGGGCCTTGAAGAAGGAATTCTGGTAAATGGTAATATCATAAGCGACAAGCGTCTGACGTCCTTCAATCTGCACGTCCACCTTTTCCGCTTCGATCACAGCGTTGCGGGGAAGGTTTCCGGTAAGGATGATCTCATCGTTTTCGTAGACAGTATTGGGATAAAGGGTATTTCTTACGGCATTGACCGCATGATTGTAAAGATCTTCAAAGAAGGAAAATGTGTAGGTGGAGAAATGGGAAGCATCGAACTCCGCCCATCCGTCCTCTACATCGACCGTATCCACCAGTTCCGGAGTCATGGATCCGTCAGGAGTGTGATAAACATGAACCTGGTCAGCAGATTCTGCAAAGAAATGTACCGTCACCTCACTGGAGGCCGGCTGCCAGGTTTCTCCCTTTGCCTTTTGATTTTCGTTGGCATAGATTTTGATATCATAAGCGTCAATGACGTATTCGCCATCAATCTCTACCGTTACAGGGGTTGCTTCGACGATGGCGTTTTGAGGCATCTTTCCTGTCAGATAAAGATCACCGTTGGCCCAGATGGCATTTTCGGGAAGATACTCGTTGGCAGGATCTTCGGTAAGAGCTCTGTCTTCGGGAGCGATGGCTTTCTGCTGAGCAAGTGCCAGTGCAGTTTCTGCTGCAGACGATTCGGGTGTGTTGTTTTCTTTGGTTTCGGACTGTGAGGACTGGGCTGCTGTGGCGCCCTGGACGTTTTCTGACTCTGCTGCCGGCTGTGAAGTCTGAGCCTCCGATGTCGGCTGAGAATTTTGAGTATCTGCGGCGGGCTGGGCATTGGTCGGGTTCTGTGCGGCGGCTCCTGCCTGCTCGTCCTGCTGATGATCTTCTTCGGGACGTACTTCAAAACGAACATTGAGAGAAGATACGGTCAGGGTGAATTTGTTGTCTTTGAAGGCAGCTGCTTCGATCTTTGTTTCCTTGTGCTGGCCTTCCTTTTCAACAGTCCATACCTCAAGCTTTTTAGCGGAATTCTCGAAAAGCTTGCTTTCAAAGGTCAGTTGGAAGATGCCCTCGGTGATAGCAGTGGAATTGGCCTTGGTAAGATTAAGAGAAAAAGCGAGAACAGTATCTTGCTTTTCGCTCTTCTCCTGCTTCACACTGAGCGCTGCGCCCTGAGGGAGAATCGACTTCACTTTGGCAGTGAAGAAGACGTTTTCCTGCTTGTCCTTAAGCTCGGCCTTCAGTTCCTGCTCAAAGGGTGCAGGTTCAGCTGTCTGGGCAATGGAATCCTGCTCAGTAGTCGTCTGAGAAGATTCTGTGGGTTCGGAAACAGCCTGGCTAGAATTGTTTGCGTTCGTAGCTTCTTCCGGCACGGAAGAATTCTGATCCTGCGCAGGGGTGGTAGAATTTTCTGAGATCGTTGAATCCACAGCTTCAGACACTTCAGAAGAATTTTCTTCAGAGTTCAGAGCACTGGATTCGGTAGTGCTGGAAGCAGAATTGCTGGATTCGTTATTGACAGACGAATCCGTGACAGAAGATTCGGTTGCTTGGGAAGATTCTTCTATCGTAAAGCTTTCTTCCGTCTGCTCATCTGGCACTGTGGTAGATTCATCACTTGTAGAGCTCTCCTGAGAATCAGAATTCTGCTCAGGGGCGCTGGATTCAAAATATTCGGATTCAGAGCTTTCCTCATAAGAAGATTCCTGAGTAGAAAGCTCTTCATTGATATTTGTATCAGCGAACGCAGTAAGCACATTGAAGTTGCTGATAATAAGAACAAAGATAAGAAGAATAGAAACCAACTGTTTTGCTCTCTTCAACATGCTCACCACCTTTCTGAATAAATTTATAAAACTGAAGAGGACACTAACTCAAACTAGATTATACATCAACTGTCTTTTAGTTACAATCTTTTTTCGAAAGTTTCGGGCGTAAACATGCAAATCAGGTCAGCCCTTCTATCTAATATTATAATGAAAAGGTAAACAACATTAGAATCAAAGAATCAGCAAATAAAAGGATATCCATATAAAAGCATTGATGAGAACTATGTATAATACGGCATAAGATCTAGACACTTTAGCACTAATGTATGGTTTAGAGGAGAATTTATAAAAAGTTATAAAAACAACTGGAAGATCGATCTGTAACCTATTGGACGCAGCTGCTGATGGTAGGAAGTTATCAGGCATTTGACTATATTTTCTACCTCACATTCTGACGCCTCAGCCTCAGACAGTAGGAAGTTTACACAAACATGGCACGACTTCCTACTCTTGGGTAGGAAATATGCAGGCATTTGGCCTGACTGCCTACCCAGTTACTTGCCATGGGTAGGAAATATTCAGATACAAGACACGACTTCCTACCATTACAGTAGGAAGTTATCTGTATTTAGACAAGACTTCCTACCATCAAGAAGAAAGTCAGTAGGAAGTCTGCAGGAAATTGGCTGCAGTTCCTACCGTCCAGTAGGAAACTATCAGGAAAATGGCCTGACTGCCTACCACAGGGAGGAGATCTTTTCAAGAATCCTTATGACTGCCTCCCCAGCAGAGAGGAGAACCACTTCAGTCATGCCCATTTTATACACTTCTCCTCCCCGCAGGGGAGGTAATATGCAATAAAATTTCCCTTTGTCCTTTCAGGCTTCGTTGCCTGATTGAAGTAAAAAACTACTTACCCCTTTATTATAGATGAAGCCGGATCCTTATAGAATCCGACGGATTATTTAACGCTTAACACCTGGGCAGATATATACTCATAAAAATAGCCGTCGATTAATCGACGGTTTGATGTGGCTAACTCGAGGCAAATTTAAAAGCTGGCAACCTCCTACTCTCCCAGGCAGTCCCCCGCCAAGTACCATCGGCCGTCTGTGGCTTAACCGTCGTGTTCGAAATGGG
>CACZRP010000102.1 GCA_902783575.1 uncultured Eubacteriales bacterium | reverse complement strand
TAAAATTTGACAAAAAAATCCGCTAACCATGCGGGTTAGCGAGCTGTTTTCTATGTTCTGGGTGTCAAACTACCGGGCCGGAACAATTCCTAAAAAAGGGTTGCCAAAAGAGGGCGCCGCGGGTACAATAAGGACAAATCCAGTTCTGTAAAAAGGAGATCCGACATGAGTGATAAGATTATCATTGCAGTCATCGGCTGCGGTACCATTGCCAATTCTGCCCATATTCCTTCTTATATGAAGATCCGTGACAAAGCGGAAATCAAGTATTTCTGCGATATTATCCCCGAAAGAGCCAGGGCGGCCGTGGAAAGATACGGCTCCGGTATTGCCATTGAGGATTATCATGACGCCCTGAACGATCCTGAAGTTCAGGCCATCAGCGTCTGCACCCCCAACTATATGCATGCTCAGATTTCCATCGACGCCATGAAAGCCGGCAAGGATGTTCTCTGCGAGAAGCCTGCTGCCCGTACCTACCAGGAAGCCCTGACCATGCAGGAAGCCCAGCATGAGACCGGCCGCATTCTGAACATCGGCGTTGTGAACCGCTTCAACGACAGCGTCCGCCGCATCAAAGAGTATATCGACCAGGGAGCCCTGGGTGAGATTTATCATATTCACGTGGCATTCCGTGCCCATCGTTCCATTCCGGGACTGGGCGGCGCCTTCACCACCAAGGCCATTGCCGGCGGCGGCACCCTGATTGACTGGGGCGTTCATTATCTGGATATCGTTATGTACTGCTCCGGCGATCCCAAGCCTGTCACCGTCAGCGGCGAGACCTTCTGCAAGCTGGGCGTGGATATGAAGAATTATGTATACACCAGCATGTGGTCCGAGATGACCAAGGACGTGAACGGCACCTACGATGTGGATGATTCCGTCTGCGGCATTATCCGTACCGAGGGTCCCGTCATTACCCTGAACGGCGCCTGGGCTCAGAACATCGGCATTCCCGAAACCTATATCGATTTCATGGGCACCAAGGCCGGTATCCGTCTGACCTACGGCGGAGACTTTGTCATCTACGGCACCGAGAACGGCGCCCTGACCGAAACCAAGCCCGCCTACAAGAAGAGCGACATGTTCCTGAACGAGATTTCCGCTTTTGTGGATGATGTTACCAGCCGGGAGCCCCTGCCCAGCCGCATCGATGTCAATATCAAGACATCTCAGATCATGCAGGCCATCTACGACAGTGCCGAGCAGCACAGAGAGGTCACCATCTGAGAATAATCAGGTCAGACAGGGCCGCCCTCCGGGGCGGCCTTTTGCAGTATTTCCAGTATTACCCCAAGGAGATGATTTTCCGTGAGAGAGATCAGTGTATTTGATGTGATCGGCCCGAACATGATCGGCCCCAGCAGCTCCCATACCGCGGGAGCCCTGAGAATCGCCCTCCTGGCCCACCGGCTCATGGAGGCGCCGGTCAAGCGCGTCCGCTTTATTCTGTATGGATCCTTTGCCAGAACCTATCACGGCCACGGCACCGACCGGGCCCTGCTGGGCGGAATGATGGGCTTTTCGCCGGAGGACCGCCGCATCCGCAGCAGCTTCCAGTTGGCGGATGAGGCCGGAATCCGCTATTCCTTTGAATGCAATACCACCGAGCAGGATGTCCATCCCAATACGGTAAAAATCACGGCGGAAGACAAGTACGGCAAGGTCACAGAGGTGGTGGGAGAATCCATCGGCGGCGGCAACGCCAGGCTGAGGCAGATCAACGGCATCAATGTGGATATTGCGGGCGAGCTTCAGACCGTGGTGGTCCAGCAGCTGGACACCCCGGGCGTCATTGCCCATATTACCCAGTGCCTCTATGAAGAGGGGATCAATATAGCCTATCTGAATGTCTACAGGGAAAACCGCTATGAGCACGCCTATTCCGTCATCGAGGCGGATGGCGATCTGCCGGATTCCCTGGTGGAGAAGCTGAAAAACATCCCTGCCGTGCTGCAGGTGAATCTGATTAAATTATAAGGCAGGAGGCGCAAAGTGAATAATTTTACAAACGGCGCCGAACTGCTGGCGCTGTGCCGGGAAACCGGTCTTCCCATCAGCGAAGTGATGCTGCAGCGGGAAGAAAAATACTTTGAGGGAACCCGGGAGGAAATCCGGAACCGCATGGCCCATTCCTGGGAGATTATGAAGGAATCCGTGGAAGAGGGGCAGATGGAGGGCAACCGCTCCATGGGAGGCCTCATCGGCGGGGAAGGACACAAGATATCAGAAAGACGACGCTCCACGGAGCCTCTGGTGGGAAAAACGGTGTCCAAGGCCATGGCCTACGCCATGGGCGTGCTGGAGGTGAACGCCTCCATGGGCCTCATAGTGGCGGCGCCCACCGCCGGCAGCTCCGGAGTGATTCCCGGCGTATTCTGCGCGGTCCAGGAGGAGTTCGGATTCAGCGATGAAAAGATGGTCAGCGCGCTGTTCACTGCGGGTGCCATCGGATATCTGATCACCAGAAACGCCACAGTGGCGGGAGCCGAGGGCGGCTGCCAGGCCGAAATTGGCGCAGCCTCAGCCATGGCCTCCGGCGCTGTCTGCGAGCTTTTCGGAGCCTCCCCGGAGGAGGTGCTTTCCGCCGCGTCTTCGGTGCTGGGCACCATGCTGGGTCTGGTGTGTGATCCCATAGGCGGCCTGGTGGAAGCGCCATGTCAGAAGCGGAACGCCACCGGAGCCTCCAATGCCCTGGTTTGCGCGGAAATGACCCTGGCAGGGGTGAGAAATCTGATTCCCTTTGACGAAATGGTGGAAGTCATGTACAAGGTGGGAAGGAGTCTTCCCTACGAGCTGAGGGAGACGGCTCTGGGCGGAATTGCCGCCTCGAGAACGGCCTGTGAATTATGTGGAAAAAACTGCCTGAAAAACGACGGAGGCATCAACCTATAGTGGTCGATTCCCCGGGGAACCCACTACAGATTGTGGTTTTTTTGAAAAATTTTTGATTTTTGGCCTCTTCTGGTATTGACGGAGGACCGGGTTATTGCTATAATAATTTTCGTCTTCTGAATCGCAGACTTCCACTGCGTACGGGGTCAGAGGACGGGGTGACAATTTCGTTATATATCGTCGGCCGGGCGCTTAGCCCTGGCTGGTCTAACGGGATACGAAAAGCGGCGGTCTGCCTTCCTTCCAGGGCAGGACCGCTGTTTTTCTCTGTTTTGGACAGATCTTCGTCCTCTTTTATCTATTTTTCCTAAAACCATCCGTATCTCCCGATGAAATGTCGGGAGATTTTTTTGCGCCTCCGTACTTGTCACGGACAGGGAAAAAGTGAGATAATAAAACAACTTTGAAATGAATATTCTTCCTTCATTCATACAAGGAGGTAACGGGATGCTGATCAAAGATATGCCCCTGCTGGCGGTCAAACTGCCTGAGGATGTAATCAAAGCCAAATGGTGCGGAGATTTTGAAAGGGCCGGCAGGCTCATCGACCGGTACTGCCGGGAGGAGAAGACGCCCGCTTTTCTGAAAAAACGTCTGGAGATGGAGCGGGAGATCCTGGAAAGACTGCCTCTGGACTACGGCTACAGCGTGGAAGAGGGGCTGGCCATGATTCAGCAGGATATTCCGGACTTCACCCGGGAAGAGCTGGAAATGCTCATGGACTGCGGCAAAGCGGACTGGATCTATATTCAGGGAAAGCCCTCTCTGGCCCTCCGGTTCTATGAAACCCTGAAGGATGTGAATCCCGACATCAGCGCCCGGGTGGCCCGGGGCCGCGGTGAAAATCAGGCGGATAATCAGGCTCAGAACGCGGATTTCGAACTGACTCCGAATTCCCGGCTGAAGAATCTTTCCATGAAAACCATCAAAGAAAAGGGAGAGAGAAAAGACAGCTTCCGGATCCGGGCATCTTTGAGAATCGCGGATGAAGCCTTTCATCCCGGCAGGGTTCTGGTACACCTGCCCATTCCCAAGCCCCAGATCAACATGACGGACATTCAGATCCTAAAGATAACGCCGGAAGCCTCCGACAGCTGCCGGGTCACCATTGCCCCGGAGGACGCGCCTGCCCGGACCGTTGCCTGGGAGACAGAGCTTAAAGAGAACATCACCTTCGAAGTGGAATACGAATATGTTTCCGTCATCCACTACAACGATCTCTCCAAGCCCGGAAGATGCGCTGACGGTTCCGAAAACCCTGAACAAACCGCCCACCCCGGGAGAAACGAAGCTTCTCCGAAGGCTTCCGACACCGCCGAACAGCTTCCGCATATCCGGTTTACCCCTGCCATCCGCTGCCTGGTGCAGGAACTGACAGAGGACATCGAGGATAAGGAGAGCCCCGAAGGCCGGCTGAAGATGGCAAGAGCCTTTTATAATTACTGTACCACCAATGTTACCTATTCCTATATGCGTTCTTATTTTACCCTGGAGGATATTCCCGATTACGCCCTGACGGGGCGCAAGGGAGACTGCGGCGTCCAGGCCCTGCTGTTTATCACCCTGTGCCGGGCAGCGGGAATCCCAGCCCACTGGCAGTCGGGTCTTTATGTCACTCCCGATTTCGAGGGTATGAAGCCCGAAGCCGGCTGCCATGACTGGGCCATGTTTTACATCGAGGACCGGGGATGGCTCTTCGCCGATCCCTCCTTCGGAGGCAGCGCCTACCGGGCGGGCAATCAGGAACGGTGGAATTATTATTTCGGAAATCTGGATACCTTCCGGATGGCCGCCAACAGCGAATTTCAGGCGGATTTCATACCGCCCAAGAAGCAGTCAAGAAACGATCCCGTCGACAGTCAGACCGGCGAAGCCGAATATGAAGACAGCGCTCTTTACGGCGCGGACGTGATCCGCACCAGGGAAGTCATTTCTCACAGTCAGATTCAGTAAGGTCAGGAGTAATCAATGGAAGAAACTAAGAATCTTGCCAGCCGTATACCGGAAATGTTCGGCTGCATGGTCTTCGGAGAGGAAGCCATGAAAAAGCGGCTGCCTGCCGATGTGTACAAGGTGCTTCAGCGCACCATGGAAAACGGGCGCAGCCTGGATCCCGCCATTGCGGGTGTCGTGGCCGGCGCCATGAAGGACTGGGCCATCGAAAAGGGAGCCACCCATTATACCCACTGGTTTCAGCCTCTGACAGGCATTACTGCTGAGAAACATGACAGCTTCATCTCCCCGGTGGAGGGCGGACGCATTATTATGGAATTTTCCGGCAAGGAGCTGGTTAAGGGCGAGCCCGATGCCTCCAGCTTCCCCAACGGCGGCATCCGTTCCACCTTCGAGGCCCGGGGCTATACGGCCTGGGATCCTTCCGCCTATGCCTTCATCAAGGATAATACCCTGTGCATTCCCACCGTATTCTTTTCCTTCGGCGGCGCCGCTCTGGACAAGAAAACCCCGCTGCTTCGCTCCGTGGAGGCCATCAACCGCCAGGCCATGAGAATTCTGAAGCTCTTCGGCAATGACGGTGTCCAGAGAGTCAATGTCACCGTGGGGGCAGAGCAGGAATACTTCCTGATCTCCCGTAAAAAATATTATCTGCGGCCGGATCTGGTGATCTGCGGCCGGACCCTCTTCGGCGCCAGGCCCCCCAAGGGACAGGAGCTGGAGGATCATTATTTCGGAACCATCAAGCCCCGGGTGGCTGCCTTCATGGCCGACCTGGATGAGGAGCTGTGGAAGCTGGGAATTCTCGCCAAAACCGAGCACAACGAGGTGGCTCCGGCCCAGCATGAGCTGGCACCCATCTTCACGAAGGTGAACAGCGCCACGGACCAGAACCAGCTGACCATGGAGATCATGAAAAAGGTGGCCCGCCGCCATGAGCTGGCCTGCCTGCTTCATGAGAAGCCCTTCGCCGGCGTCAACGGCTCCGGTAAGCACAATAACTGGTCTGTTTCCACCGATACCGGTGTCAATCTGCTGGAGCCCGGCGACTCTCCCCAGGAGAACGCCCAGTTCCTGCTGTTCC
>CACZRP010000101.1 GCA_902783575.1 uncultured Eubacteriales bacterium | reverse complement strand
TTTATTCGTTTGCAAATCATAAAATACGGCATAGAATCGGCATGGCTGAAGTATAGACACAGAGGTTTTTCGGGAATATAATAGACAATGTTAAAATAAACATGACGAGGCAGGCATCGTCCTGCTGAAAAATATAGGAGTTAGTCAAATGCCGAGTTTTCATTTTCCCAGTAAAGAAGAGAGACAGGAGCTGATCAGCCAGCTGCAGATTGCCGAGAATCAGGTTCCGGCTTCCGCGGAGAAATAGCAGGCCTATCTGACCGAGCTGATCCGCATGGATGAGTTGATGAATTCCTACTATGAGCCGAAGGATAAGGGCATTCCCCAGAGCTTGACCCAGGAGGACTGCGATCTTCTGCTGGAATCCATCATGGGTGGTCTCAATTAATCAAAAGTCAAAGAGGAGGACCGATTGATGATCCAGGATATTTACCCTCACCGTCTGGCCAATCAATATGACCCATCGGCGAAGCCCTCCCTCGGCAGCCGGATTGTGGTGTACCGGGAAGGGAGAATTCTGCTGCGGGTAAACCGGGAAAGCGGCCTGATGGAATTTCCCAAATGGCGTGAGCTGGGATGTCCGGAGAATACGGTCTATCTCTTTTCTCTGGATGATGCTCCCTTCTTCCTTGTGCTGCCCGGGGAGGGGCGGCCCTTTGCCGACATAACGCTGGAGGTGATCCTCGGCGATGGTCTGGAGTTTTATAACCTCCGGGATATCCGCCGCTGGGGCCTTCAGCCCAGAGAGCTCGTCTTTGCCGCCTTTACCGCCCTGCAGCTGGCGGAATGGTATGAGCGCACGGTGTTCTGCGGCAAGTGCGGCGCTCCCATGGGCAACTCTGAAACGGAGCGGGCCCGGGTCTGCCCTGTCTGCGGCACCACCATCTATCCCCGGATCAATCCGGCGGTGATTGTGGGCGTGAAAAACGGAGACAAGCTGCTGATTACCCGGTACAAGGGTTCCCGCAGCATGAACGCCCTGGTGGCGGGCTTCACGGAAATCGGAGAAACCCTGGAGGAGACCGTGGCCCGGGAAGTGATGGAAGAAACGGGCGTGAAGGTCAAGAACATCCATTACTACAAATCCCAGCCCTGGGGCATCGCCAGTGATATTCTGGCCGGATTCTACTGCGAGGTGGACGGAGATCCCCGGATCCGCATCGATGAATCGGAGCTCAAATATGCCGAATGGGTCCCGCGGGAGGAGATCGGGCTGCAGCCCCAGGACTACAGCCTGACCAATGAGATGATGCAGCTGTTTAAAGAGGGAAAAGAATAAAATCATGAAATACTGGTTTCAAGTCCATACGGGCAACGTGTGCCAGCCCTCCCCGGTCAATGTTGATCTGGTGCTGCAGCGGCTGGAGGCTTTCGCGGACCGGCATCAGCTGGACGGGGTTTTTGCCGGCTGGGGCGCGGCTCCGGAAGTCTATGAAATCCTTGTGAAAAAGCTGCAGGAATGGCACATTCCCTTCTATTTTAAATCGGCGGCCTTTTCCGAGATTGAAGAAGCGCCGCGGCTCCTGGCCCAGTGGGGCCGGGAAGCAGGTCAGCTTAGCTATGAACCCATGATGGATCTTCACATGGAAGAGGCGAAGCCCTACCATCTGAACGAGGAAGAAAATTTCCTGTTCCGCTGTCCCTCCTCGCCGGTGAACCGCCGCATCATGGAGGAATTTGCCCTGGCCTTTACGGATCGGTTTTCCTTTGACGGCGTGTTTCTGGACCGGATCCGCTACAACAGCCTCATCTCCGGCATATCGGGCATGGGCTGCTTCTGCCCAGGGTGCCGGAGAATCTACCGGGACAAGGGCGTGGACGTGGATCATGTCCGGCAGCTGCTCCTGGAGGCAGAGGTCCATGAGAGGACGGAAGTCCAGGGGGCGAAGGATGTGCCCGGGGATAAAAAAATCCTCCCGGCTATTTACCGGGAGGGGATCTGGATCTTTGAGGATCCGGAGCTAAACAAATTCTTTAAAGCAAGATCTGAAATCATTATCGAAGCAGTCCGCAGTCTTAGGGAGCGGCTGCAGGCCCGGGGAAAGAAGCTGGGCCTCGACCTGTTCACACCCTCCGCCGCGTATTTTACCGGTCAGGATGTGCTGGGTCTAAGCAAAGAGGCGGATTTCATTAAGCCCATGCTCTATCAGTTCACTGATGCGCCGGCAGGCATTCCCTTTGAAATGCCCTTTGTCTCAGCTCTGACCGGCAGATACTGGTCCGTGACCGAGGTTTTTGACGCGGATCTTCAGCTTTTGAAAAAGGCCTCCTGCAGCGTCTATCCGGGCATCGAGGTGAATGTCATCGATCCCATCTGCCGGGTCAGTCCCCGGGAGCTGCAGGAAACCCTGAAAAAGATTGAGCAAAGCGGCTTTACCGGCATTGTCTGCTCCTGGAACATGGAGAAAATGCCGGAAGAAAATTGTCAGGTGCTTTTTACAGAGAAGACAATTTCATAATCACCCGCATGGGAAGAGAATCCTTCATGAGCTTTCTCGTGAAGGCTTTTTCTTCTTCTATATCATCCTTCAGCGGGAAATCTACAAAGGAGCGGACGGTCAGAAGCTCGTCGGCTTCTTCCTTTGTCATGCCCTCCGGCAGGGTGAAGCTGACGGTTTTTGCCTGCCCCGGAATGAGATCAAAGAAGTTGTCGGAGAAGTTGCCGTGCTTGCCTTTAAGGCGCAGCAGCACGATATGGGCAAAGGCCTCGGAGGTGAGGCTGACCTGATATTCACGGCCCTCCAGACAGGTTTCATACCGGATCTGTGGCGCGGGCAGCTTCGCATCACGGTCTTTGACCAGCAGCTGATTGCGCTGGGAAAGAAGCTCGCCGGTCTCCTTGTCGTAGAGTCTGAGAATCAGCACCGCTTCGGCGGGAGAAACGCCGCCCGTGAGCTCCTCATAGGAGAGGGAGGAGAGTTTAATGACGGCTTCCTTCTTCAGCTTCAGCTCCCGGGTGCCCGCGGAAAGCTTTTCTCCGTCCATGCACAGGCATTCCCAGCGAAGGTCTCCCTTGACCTCCCGGGGTCTGTCGTTGACAATCCACAGATCCGTGCCGGTTTTGGTGGTCTCGGAAATGATGGCGGTGGGGGCATAGAAATCTCTGGCGTGGTACTGCAGGGCCTTATAA
This sequence comes from uncultured Eubacteriales bacterium, assembly GCA_902783575.1. Classification (GTDB taxonomy): domain Bacteria; phylum Bacillota; class Clostridia; order Lachnospirales; family Bianqueaceae; genus RUG760. Next base: position 13,319 of record CACZRP010000101.1, on the reverse strand, counting down.
TCGCCGGCATAGTCCACGCTGGCCCAGGAGGCCACCGGCCAGCAGTCATTGTACTGCCAGTAGAGGGCGCCGTTGCAGCGGCCCAGGTTCCGGCGCCAGTACTCCACGGCATAACGCATGCCGTCGGCCTGCATCAGCTGGGAGAAATAGACCATGGACTCAAAGTCGGCCGGATGGCCGTAGCGCTGGATATTATAATAGAGGATTTTCTCGTTGCCGCCGGCGGACTTCTGATGATTGGCGATGTCGGGCTGGCTGATGGATAGATCTTCGGCGTCGGTGTAGTCCCGGATGGAGGCCATGGAGGGGAAGGATTCCAGACCGAACTCGGAGCAGAAGCGGGTGGGCAGCTTGCGGTATCCTTCGATGGGATCCAGGCCGTGCCAGATCTGCCACAGATGGGTGTCGCCCTCCTTCAGGGAGTTGCCGTTTTTGCCGAAGGGCCGGCTGGAGGGAGAGCCGTACCAGTAGGGTCTTTCCTGATCCAGGGAAGTCACCTGATCCTTGAGGGTGACATAGAAGAACTGCTGGACAGCCTTGGTAAGCTTCCGGTCGAGACCGGGCAGGGGCAGATCAAACATCAGGATTTCATTGTTGCCGCACCACAGGGCCAGGGAAGGATGGGTGTGAAGCCTGGCCACCTGGTCTTCCACCTCTCTGGCAACATTTTCCAGGAAGGAAGCCTCGTCCAGAGGATAGGGGTTGCAGGCAAAGCAGAAGTCCTGCCACACCAGAATGCCGTACTGGTCGCAGAGATCATAGAAATCATCGGATTCGTAGTAGCCGCCGCCCCAGACCCTCAGCATATTCATGTTGACGTCTCTGGCGGAGCGGATATAAAACTCCAGCTTTTCCCTGGTCACCCGGCTGATGAACTGATCCGCGGGAATCCAGTCGGCACCCTTGGCAAAGATGGGCTCGCCGTTGATCCGGAAGCGGAACTGATGGCCCCACTGATCCTTTTCCGTATCCAGGGTGATGGTGCGAAGACCGATTTTGCGCTCGCAAAGATCCAGCACCCGGCCATCCCGGATCAGCTCGGCGGTGACGGTATAGAGGGGCTGATCGCCCATGCCATTGCACCACCAGAGCTGGGGCTCTTTGATATTCAAGGAAATATCCGTCTCCACCGCCACTTCCTGCTGGGTGCTGAAGGTTTTTCCATCCGGAGAGACGGCGGTGATGCGCACCAGTCCGGAGCCGCTGACTTTCACATGAGCCTTCAGAGTGACCTCGTCGGGCTGATGGATCTGACTGAATTTGACTTTCTCGAAACGGTCCTCGTAGCAATCCAGATATACATCACCGTCAATGCCGGCGGCGGGCAGAGACGGACCCCAGTCCCATCCAAAGCTGTACTGAGGCTTGCGGATGTGGGGAAGTCCATCCATGCCGAAGCCCAGCATCATTCCGATGGGGCGCTGTTGGTTCTTCTGTTTCATATAGTCATAGGGAGCCTGGATTTTGATCTCCAGGAGGTTTTCACCTTCTTTTAATGCTTCTTTGACAGGGATCCGCCAGGTGCGGAAGGCGTTATTCGTGGAAAGAAGAAACTGGCCGTTCAGAGAGATGTCCGCCAGGGTATCAACCCCCGAGAGCACCAGGTCCGCGTGAAGAGCGTCCCTGCCGGCGGAGTCCAGAGCGAAGGTCCGGCGGAAGATAAAGTCCTGCTCCGCCACCTTCTTGGCCTCTGCCTCGTTGGTGCCCCAGTAGGGGTCATCGATCTTGTGATTGTCCAGCAGAAACAGATAGCTGCAGCCGGGAATCTGGCCGTTCATCCGTTCTCCGGAGGCGGTCTCCATTTCCCAGGTGCCGTTCAGACTGATTCGCATATTCTCCTCCAATTCTTTAATCCGGACTTGCAATTAAAGGGCAAGTCGTTCATAATAAATGATATTCTATAAGCTGAGTCTATCAGCAAAGAGGGCAGATGTAAAGTGAAAAAAGCTTGACTTTTGCACTTTAAAGTCATACAATGAGTCAGCCAAGTGTTTTGATACCAGCTATCGAAAGCGGTTCTGCCTTACGGGGCGGAACCGCTTTTTAACTTATAAGTTGTTAGGGGCATTCCTTTCAGCCGGATGCCCGGAACGGAGAAAACATGGATCAGTTACAGGAAGCCAGACAGACCATCAACAGTGTGGACCAGCAGATGGCGGCGCTCTTTGTCAGGCGTATGGAGGCCTGCCGCGTCATCGCCGGATACAAAAAGGAACGGGCTCTTCCCATTTATGACGCCGAGAGAGAGCAGGCGGTGCTGAAGAAGAACAGCGCCTACGTGGAGGATGAGCAGATTAAGGATTATTATCTCCGCTTTCTCCAGGGCCTGATGGATTTATCCAAGCTTTATCAGTTTAAGCTCATTGAAGGCATGAAGGTGGCCTATGCGGGAACGGCGGGGGCATTTGCGAACATTGCCGCCACCAGGATTTTCCCCGGAGGCATCTGCAAGGGCTATGACGGGTTTCAGGCCGCCTACGATGCGGTGGCCCAGGGAGAATGCGACTGCGCGGTGCTGCCCATCGAGAACAGCTTCGCCGGCGAGGTGGGGCAGGTCATGGACCTGATGTTCCACGGATCCCTGTCCGTCAATGGCATCTATACCCTGCCGGTTTCCCAGAATCTTCTGGGCGTTCCCGGCTCTGACCGGTCCATGATCCGCAGGGTGCTGTCCCATCCCCAGGCTCTCAGTCAGTGCGAAGAGGTGATTCACCGCTTTGGCTGGGACGCTGTGCCGGAGACCAATACCGCCATTGCCGCCCAGAAGGTGGCGAAGCTGGGAGATCCCACCGTGGGAGCCATCGCCAGCGCCATGGCAGCGGATCTCTACGGCCTGGTGGTCCTGGAGCATGATATTAATGTTTCCAGCACCAACACCACTAAATTTGCCGTTTTCTCCCGGGTGGAGAGCAGCAGCGGCAAGGCGAAGAACAACAAGTTTATCCTCCTGTTCACCGTCAACGACGAGGCGGGCGCCCTGGCCAAGGCCATTCAGGTCATCGGCTCCCACGGCTTCAATATGAAGGCGCTGCGCAGCCGTCCCGTGAAGGAGAAGGACTGGCAGTACTATTTCTACGCGGAGATCGAGGGAGATGAAAACTCCGAAGAGGGCCGCTCCATGCTGGAGGAACTGGGCCGGCAGTGCGATACCCTGAAGGTGGCCGGCCATTACACCGTGGAAATCAGTCTGAACTAAGGAGTTGGCATGACATTAACCGTTCAACTGGGAAAAGATTCCTATGATATCATTCTGGAGCGGGGCTGCCTGAAGAAGGCCGACGAGCTCCTGAACCTGAAAAGAAAGGTGCTGGTGGTGACCGATGACGGCGTTCCCCAGCACTATGCCGAGACGGTGGCCGCTGCCGCCGGGGAGGGCTCTGTGATGACCATCCCCCAGGGAGAGCAGAGCAAATCCTTCGATGTGCTGCAGCAGATTCTGTCCCGCCTGCTGGAGCTGGGCTTTACCCGGGGCGACTGTGTCTGCGCCGTGGGCGGCGGCGTATGCGGCGATCTGGCGGGCTTTGCGGCTGCCATCTATATGCGGGGCATTGATTTTTACAATATTCCCACCACGGTGCTTTCCCAGGTGGATTCCTCCATCGGCGGAAAAACCGCCATCAATTTCGGAGGCCTGAAGAACATCGTGGGGGCTTTTCACCAGCCCCGGCGGGTGCTCATCGATCCCGATGTGCTTTCTACTCTGCCGCAAAGGCAGATCTCCAACGGTCTGGCGGAAGCCCTGAAGGAATCCCTGACCTCCGATGCCGCCCTCTTTGAACTCTTTGAAAAAGAAGATCCCTTCCATCATCTGGACGAGATCATTGAAGGATCACTGAGAATCAAAGCCTCGGTGGTGGAGCAGGACGAGAAGGAGCAGGGCCTCAGGAAAATCCTGAATTTCGGACACACCATCGGCCACGGGATTGAAAGCTTTGAAGGGCTCCACGGCCTGTATCACGGAGAATGCGTCGCCCTGGGCATGATCCCCATGTGCTCTGAGAAGGTGAGAAAACGGCTGATTCCGGTGCTTCAAAAGCTGAATCTGCCGGTGCAGATCTCCCTCAGGGAAGAGGCCATCACCGAGGCCATGAGCCACGACAAGAAGGCTTCCTCCGGCGGCATCACCTGTGTGCTGGTGGATGAGATCGGCTCCTGCCGCCTGGAGAAGCTGACCCTGACTGAGATTGAAAAAAGGCTGCCGCTGATCAGCGGAGGAAAGGAACAGCCATGAAGAACAGCTTTGGAAATTATCTGAGTGTCACGCTCTTCGGAGAGAGCCACGGCCCCGCCATTGGCGTGGTGCTGGACGGCCTGGCGCCAGGAATTCCGGTGGATACGGAATTCATTGCTTCCCAGCTGGCCAAAAGACGGCCCGAGGGGAAAACCGGCACCGCCCGGAGGGAAGAGGATCATTTCTCCATTCTGAGCGGCGTCTTTGAGGGCTATACCACGGGAACTCCCCTGTGTATCACGATCCCCAACGAGAAGGCCGTCAGCAAAGACTATTCGGTCACCCGTCCCCTGGCCAGGCCGGGCCACGCGGACTATACGGCCTACTGCAAATATCACGGTTTTGAGGACTATCGGGGCGGCGGACATTTTTCCGGCCGCATCACCGCGGCCCTGGTTGCCGCTGGGGCGGTGGTGATTCCCGCTCTCAAACAGAAGGGCATTGTGCTGGGAACCCATATTCAGCGCCTGGCCGGCGTGGAAGACCGCGCCTTCGGGCAGCTGGAGGAAGATCTGGAGACTCTGAACAGCCAGACCTTTGCCGTGCTGGATGAGGCCGCCGCTGCCCGCATGCGGGAGGAGATTCTCAAGGCTGCCGCCGAGGGCGACAGCGTGGGAGGCCTTCTGGAAACCGCGGTAACGGGCCTGCCGGCGGGACTGGGTGAACCCTGGTTTGACTCTATGGAATCCATGCTGTCCCACGGACTGTTCAGCATTCCCGCCGTCAAGGGGGTGGCATTTGGAGATGCCTTTGCCATGGCAGATGCCAGAGGCAGCGAGTATAACGATCCCTTCCGCATGGAGGAGGACCGCGTTGTCACCACCTCCAATCACAACGGCGGCATCAACGGCGGTATCACCAACGGGATGCCGGTGATTTTCCGCTGCATGGTGAAGCCCACCCCTTCCATTTTCAAAGAGCAGCCAACCGTCAACTTTATGGAAAAGAAGGATGAAACGCTGAATATTCAAGGCCGCCATGACCCGGCCATTATCCACCGGGCCAGAGCGGTGGTGGACGCGGTGACGGCCCTGGTGCTGGCGGACGCCCTGACGGGAAGATACGGCACCGACTATCTGGGAGACATGAAATGATCTGCGGACTCATAGCGGAGCATCTTGGCCACAGCTTTTCCGGACCCATTCACCAGGCCATCGGGGACTATCCCTACGAGCTGAGGGAATTAAGGCCGGAGAAAGTGGAGCCCTTTCTTCGGGAAAGGGACTTTCAGGGAATCAACGTGACGATCCCCTACAAGCAGACCGTGATGCCCTTCCTGGATGAAATCAGTCCGGAGGCCCTGGCCATCGGCGCGGTGAACACCATTGTGAACCGGAACGGAAAGCTCTATGGCTACAACACGGATTTCGGCGGCATGAAAGCCCTGATTGCCCGTATGGGACTGGAGCTTCAGGACAAAAAGGTCCTGATTCTGGGTACCGGCGGCACCAGCAAAACCGCCCTGGCGGTGGCCCGGAGCCTTGGAGCCCGGGAGGTGCGGAAGGTCAGCCGCAGCGGACGGGACGGCGCCATCACCTACGAAGAGGCGGTGAAAAGCCACAGCGATGCCCAGATCCTCATCAATACCACCCCCTGCGGCATGTTCCCCCGGGCCGATGCGCAGCCCGTGGATCTGGGCGACTTTCATCAGCTGGAGGGAGTGGTGGATGCCATTTATAATCCCCTGTCCACGGAGCTGGTGCTTTCCGCCAGAGAGAAGGGGATCCGGGCCCAGGGCGGCCTGTACATGCTGGTGGCCCAGGCGGTGCTGGCGGCGGGATATTTTACCGGCAAGGACTATCCGGAGGATCTTACGGACCGGATTTATACTAAGCTGCTGAAGGATAAGCTGAATCTGGTGCTCATCGGGATGCCCTCCAGCGGGAAAAGCACCCTGGGACTGGCCCTGGAAAAGCTGCTGGACAAAGCCTACCTGGGTCTGGATGAGCAGATTGTCATCAAAGACGGCCGCAGCATTCCGGCAATTTTCGCGGAAAACGGCGAAGACTTTTTCCGGGATCTGGAATGCGAGGTGACGGCGGAGGCAGCGGTGCTGAACAGCCGGATCATCGCCACGGGAGGCGGAGGCATTCTGCGGCCGGAAAATGTGCGGCGGCTGAAAAGAAACGGCGTACTGGTGTATCTGGATCGGCCCCTGGAGCAACTGCTGCCCACCGATGACCGGCCCCTGGCGGATTCCACGGACAAGATCCGAAGCCTCTACGAGATCCGCAGACCCCTGTATCAGGCAGCGGCGGATATCACCATTACCGAATGGTCATCCATTGAAAAGACTTTAGCGCAGATTCTGCAGGAATGGAGCAAGATCCAATGAAAATATTTGTCATTAACGGACCGAACCTGAACATGCTGGGCATCCGGGAGCCGGGCCTCTACGGACGGGAGGATTACCAGGAACTGTGCCGCCGGGTGAAAGCCCATGGAGAAGAAATGGGCATCGAGGTAGAGCTTTACCAGTCCAACCATGAAGGGGACCTGGTGGATTATATCCAGGCCGCCTATCAGAACGCGGACGGCATTGTCATCAATCCCGGCGCCTACACCCATACCAGCATCGCGCTGCTGGACGCGGTGAAGGCGGTGCAGGTGCCCACGGTGGAGGTGCATATCTCCAAGGTGGAGGAGCGGGAGGAATTTCGTCAGATCAGCTACATCCGCCTGGCCTGCGTGAAAACCATCACCGGCCATGGCTTGCAGGGCTATCTGGAAGCCATGGACTATCTTGCGGAGCTGAATCAGAAATGAAGATAAAAATCAGCCCCTCCGCTGCCAGGGGGCAGACGGCGGCACCGCCGTCCAAAAGCATGGCGCACCGGCTGCTGATCGCCGCGGGTCTGACCCCGGGAGAGAGCCGGATTGATCACATTGCCTATTCCGAGGATGTGCTGGCAACCATCGACTGTCTGGAGGCCCTGGGGGCGGAGATCCGTCGGCAGGGCGACACGGTGCTGGTGCGGGGAACGGATCCAAAGCAGGCTGAAGGGGCCATTCTTCCCTGCCGGGAATGCGGCAGCACCCTGCGGTTTTTCCTGCCTCTGGCGCTGCTGGGAAAAGAGCCTGTGTCCTTGACGGGCAGCGGGAAGCTCCTTTCGAGACCCTTAAGCGTTTACGAAAAGCTCATGGAGGAGCGGGGACTGCCACTGGAAAGGGGAGAAGGCTTTCTCACCGTGCAGGGACCCTTAAGCGCCGGAAGCTTTGAGGTGGCGGGAAACATCAGCAGTCAGTTTATCAGCGGACTTCTCTTTGCCCTGCCGCTGCTGGAGGGGGACAGTGAAATCAGGATCCTGCCTCCGGTGGATAGCCGGCCCTATATTGATCTGACCCTGTCCGCCCTGAAGGATTTCGGAATCCGGGCGGATTTTGAAGGAAACCGGATTTTTATTCCGGGAGGGTAGAGCTACCAGCCCCGGCATATGAGGGTGGAAGGTGACTATTCCAACGCCGCCTTTCTGGAGGCGCTGAACCTGCTGGACGGTCATGTGACCGTCACTGGTCTGCGGGAGGATTCTTTGCAGGGAGACCGGATCTACCGGCAGCACTTTGAAGCCCTTGCGAAGGGGTTTGCGGAAATCGATCTGGGGGACTGCCCCGATCTGGGACCGGTGCTGATGGCCCTGGCGGCGGCCATGCACGGCGCCCGTTTTACTGGCACCAGGCGTCTGGCCATGAAGGAGTCGGACCGGGGAGAGGCCATGGCTGAGGAACTTCTGAAATTCGGTATCCGAACGGAAAGGACTGAAAATACCATTACCGTGGAGCCGGAAAGGCTGCAAAAACCGGAGACGATGCTTCAAAGCCATAACGATCACCGCATCGCCATGGCCATCAGCGTGCTTCTGGCGAAGACCGGCGGCGTGCTGGTGGGGGCTGAAGCGGTGAACAAAAGCTTTCCGGACTTTTACAGGGTCCTCCAGTCCCTGGGAATAGAGGTAGAATATGTGGTGGATTAACGAATCCGAAATCATGATCGTCGGCCTGGGTCTCATGGGCGGCAGCTACGCCCGGGCCCTGAAGCGGCTGGGCTTTCATGTCAGCGCCATCGACAAAAACGCGGAGAGCATCCGCTACGCCCTGGAAAACGAAATTATTGATGAGGGCTTTACCAGCCCCGATCCGGAAGCCCTGGCTCAGGCGGACGCGGTGATCTTTGCCCTGTACCCGGGAGCGTTTCTGGACTGGATCCGGGATTATCAGCAGCTCTTAAAGCCCGGCGCCATGCTGACGGATGTGACGGGCGTCAAATCCTGCATCGTCTACGAAGTGCAGGACAGGCTGAGGAAGGACGTGGAGTTCATCGCGGCCCATCCCATGGCGGGCCGGGAGGTGTACGGTGTTGAGAACAGCACCGAGACCATGTTCAGGGACGCCAACTATATTGTGGTGCCCACCGCCGCCAATTCCCAGGATGCGGTGGAATGGTGCAAAAGCCTCGGCAAAATCCTGGGCTTCGGCCATATCAGCGTGCTGTCCCCCGAGGAGCACGATGAGATGATCGGGTTTGTCTCCCAGCTGACCCACTGCATTGCCGTCGCGCTGATGACCTGCTCCGACAATGCCCATCTGGTGGATTACACCGGCGATTCCTTCCGGGATCTCACCCGGATTGCCCGGATCAATGAAACCATGTGGTCTGAGCTGTTTTTGCGCAACAAGGGTCCGCTGCTTCATCAGATGGATGTGTTTATCCGGGAGATGGAAACCCTGCGGCAGATGCTTCAGGATGAAGACAGGGAAGGGTTAAAGGAAAAAATGCGTCTCTCCACCAGGCGGAGAGCACTGTTCGACAGGAAAGGAAAAGGAACAAAATGAGTATGGAATTTGAAAAACGGCTGGCCATTCCCATGGAGGTGAAGGAGATGTATCCTGTCTCCATGAAGCTGGAAGAGCTGGTACAGAAGCGGAATGTGGAGATGCAGAATATCCTCAGCGGCAAGGATCAGCGCCTCATGCTGATTATCGGCCCCTGCAGCGCCGACAGCGAGGAGCCGGTGATTGACTATATCACCCGCCTGCGCAAGGTGCAGGATCAGGTGGAGGACAAAATCTACATTGTTCCCAGAATCTATACCAATAAGCCCCGCACCACCGGCAGCGGCTACAAGGGCATGCTCCATCAACCCGATCCCACCGAGCGGCCGAACCTGTTTAAGGGCATTGTGGCCATCCGGGAGCTGCACCTGAGGGCTCTTTCGGAGACCGGCTTTTCCTGCGCCGATGAAATGCTTTATCCCGAGAATGCCCAGTATCTGGATGACCTTCTGGGTTACGTGGCCGTGGGCGCCCGTTCCGTGGAGAATCAGCAGCACCGGCTCACTGCCAGCGGCATGAACTGCCCCGTGGGTATGAAAAACCCCACCAGCGGCGACATCGATGTCATGATGAATTCCATTACTGCCGCCCAGCACGGACATACCTTCATTTACCGTGGCTGGCAGGTGCACTCTCAGGGCAATCCCTATACCCATGCCATCCTGCGGGGCTATGTAAACCATCACGGTCAGTCCCAGCCTAACTATCATTATGAAAACCTGACCCGGCTGGCGGACGCCTATGCTCGGCTGAGCCTGGCCAATCCCGCGGTGATTGTGGACTGCAACCATTCCAACTCCGGCAAGCAGTATCTGGAGCAGATCCGCATTGCCAAGGAGGTGCTGAGCAGCCGCCGCTACAACCCCGATGTGCATCAGCTGGTGAAGGGCCTGATGATTGAGAGCTATATCGAGGACGGCTCCCAGAAAATCGGGGACGGCGTCTACGGCAAATCCATCACGGATCCCTGCCTGGGCTGGGAAAAGAGCGAAAGACTGATTTTCGAGCTGGCAGAAATGCTTTGATAAATTTGTCCCTCTGGTGTATAATGCATTCATTGTGTTCGGTGAACGGACAGTCAATCTTCAGAAAAGCGGAGGGAAAGCCGGATGGGAACCATCGACCAGCAGAGAGTCATTCAGAAGATGGATGAGTACATGAGCCGCCGGGACTATGCCGGCGCGGAGCGGCACCTGCTGTACTGGCTCAAGGAGGCCAGGTACCTTTCGGATCAGCGGGGCGAGCTGCTGGTGCGGGGTGAGCTCATCGGTCATTTCCGCAAAACCGGCAACCGGGAAGGGGCCTTTCATCAGGCGGACGAGGCCCTTCGGCTGATCCGGGAGCTGGACTATGATGGCACCATTGCCTCCGGCACCACCTACGTGAATATCGCCACCGCCTACGATGCCTTTGGAGAGGAAGAGAAGTCTCTTCAGATGTTCGAGAAGGCGAAAGAGGTCTATGAGAACGCGCCTTCGGTTTCCCCAGGGCTGCTGGGAGGGCTTTACAACAATCTTGGCCTGACCCTGGTGAGCCTGGGCAGGGAAGAGGAAGCCATGGGCTACTACGAAAAAGCCATGGCTCAGATGGAAAAGGTGGCCGGCGGTCATCTGGAGATCGCCATCACCTGTCTGAACATGGCGGACGCCTGGCAGCAGATGCTGGGACCGGAGGAGGCGGAGAAGCACACTGAGCCCCTGTTGGACCGGGCCTATGAGCTGCTGCAGAATGACTCCCATGTGGATCAGGGCTACTATGCCTTTGTGCTGGAAAAATGCGCCCCCAGCTTTGAATATTACGGATACTTTCTGGCGGCGGAGGAGTTCTCCCGCCGGGCCAGAGAAATCTACGAAAGGAAGGACGGAGCACAATGAAGGGACTGGAGCTTTCAAAAGCCTATTTCACGGCCCATGGTCTTCCCGTGCTGGAGCAGCAGTTCCCTGAGCTGATGCCCTATCTGGCGGCGGGACTGGCCGGTTCCGGCTCTGAAGTGCTGGGCTTCGACGATGAAGTCTCCCAGGATCATGATTTTGAGCCCGGCTTCTGCCTGTTTCTGCCGGGGGAGGATGTTCTGGACCGCAGAACCGCCTTCCTTCTGGAGCGGGCCTATGCCAAGCTGCCAAAGGAATTCATGGGTTTTACCCGGAGTCTCATGTCCCCGGTGGGCGGCGCCAGACACGGTGTTCTGAGAACCGGAGAATTCTTTCAGGAGAAGGTGGGCGCCCCCGATGGCATCCTGACCCTGTCCCAGTGGATGCGGCTGCCGGAGCAGTCGCTGGCGGAGGCAGCCGGAGGAGAAATTTTCTACGACGGCCTCGGAGAGATGACCCGGATCCGGGAGGCCCTGAGCTATTATCCAGAAGAGATCCGTCTGAAAAAGCTGGCGGGCGAGCTGCTGATCATGGCCCAGTCAGGGCAGTATAATTACAACCGGTGCCTGAAGCATGGCGAAAAGGCCGCGGCCCAGCTGGCGGCGGTGGCTTTTGTCAAGAGCGCCATGCACGTCCTGTTTCTGCTGAACCGGGTCTATGAGCCCTATTATAAATGGAGCTTCCGGGCCCTGAGGCAGCTGCCGAAGCTGGCGCTGGAGGCGGAGCTGCTGGAATATCTGCTGACTACGGATAACGAGCCGGAGATGGCGGAAGCAAAGTACGATGTGATGGAAGGCATCTGCGCCGATGTGATTGACGAGTTGCAGGAGCAGGCGCTGACGGAGGCCATCTGCGGCGATCTGGAGAAGCACGCCTATTCGGTCAATGACCGCATCCGGGATGCTGAGATCCGCAACCTGCACATACTGGCAGGCATCAACGATTGACAGGAAGAGGTACTTACCTATGAAGATACATGGACTTCAGAAAATGACCCTGCTGGATTTTCCGGGGCATGTGGCCTGCACGGTGTTCACCGGCGGCTGCGACCTGAGGTGTCCCTTCTGCCACAATTTCGAGCTGGTGGACGGAACGGCTCCGGCTATCATGGAGGAAGAGGAGCTGCTTTCCTTCCTTGAAAAACGCCGCGGCCTGCTGGATGGGGTGGCCTTCACCGGCGGCGAGCCCTGCCTGCAGAAGAACCTGCCTGAGCTCATGAGGAAAATCCGGGAGATGGGCTTTGCCATCAAGCTGGATACCAACGGCAATCATCCGGACATGCTGGAAAAGATGATCTCGGAAGGGCTGGTGGACTATGTGGCCATGGATATCAAGAACAGTCCGGAAAAATATGCTGTCACCTGCGGTCTGGAGACCCTGGATCTGACAAAGATCCGGCAGAGTGTGGAAATCTTAAAAAGCGGACGGGTGGACTACGAATTCAGGACCACCGTGGTGGCTCAGTTCCATGAGGAAAATGACTTCCGCCTCATCGGTCAGTGGCTCCGGGGAGCGAAGCGGTATTTTCTTCAGAGCTTCACCGACAGGGACTCCGTTCCCTATGGGGGCATGAGCGCTCCCAGCCGGGAGGAAATCTTCCGTTATGCTCAGATCGCGCAGGAAAACATACCGGATACGCAGGTCCGTGGCGTGGACTAACCACAACATATAGTATTTATTTTTATTTTTTGGCACAAGATATTGACTTTTTCCCTCTCTGGTGGTAGGATGGGTGTGTTCGCAAAAAGTGAGTTGATTCCGATTCAGCTTTTATGCTCACACTATAGATAAAGAACACCAAAGGGGGATTTTGTTATGTATGAGGTAGTGAAACGTGACGGAAAAGTGGTAGATTTTACCATTGGCAAAATCACTGCTGCCATCACCAAGGCCTTTGAGGCCTGCCAGAGACAGTACCATCAGAGCGTGATCGAGCTTCTGGCACTGCATGTAACTTCCGATTTTGAAAGCAAGATCAAGGACGGCAAGATTGCCGTCGAGGAAATCCAGGACAGCGTCGAGAAGGTGCTTTCCGAATCCGGTTACGCCGATGTGGCCAAGGCCTACATCCTGTACCGCCGCCAGAGAGAGAAAGTCAGAAACGTCAATTCCGCGCTTCTGAACTACAAGGACCTGGTGGACAATTATCTGAAAATCAACGACTGGCGTGTCAAGGAGAACTCTACTGTTACCTATTCCGTGGGCGGTCTGATCCTGTCCAACTCCGGCGCCATCACTGCCAACTACTGGCTCTCTGAAATCTACGACGACGAGATCGCGGAAGCCCACAGAAGCGCCGCCATCCATCTGCACGACCTGTCCATGCTCACCGGCTACTGCGCCGGCTGGAGCCTGAAGCAGCTGATCCAGGAGGGCCTGGGCGGCGT
>CACZRP010000100.1 GCA_902783575.1 uncultured Eubacteriales bacterium | reverse complement strand
GGATGCCTATGGTCATGGCTCATCCATCAGAGGTAATGCACGAAAACCCTTTATTTAAAGGGAAAATCACTTGACATATTAGGGAGGGAAGACTATGGAAGAATTATTGGCTAAACTGCAAGACCTCGGCGTCAATGTGGGCGGTAAAATCATACTGGCGCTGCTGATCCTGATTATTGGAAGAATCGTCATCAAGTATCTGATCAAACTCCTGGGCAAGATCAAAAAGTTCGATGAACTGGATCCCACCGTGCACCGCTTCTTTACCAATGCGTTCAAGTTTGTCCTTAATGCCATTCTGGTGATTTCCATTATCACTGTTTTGGGCGTGCCCATGGCATCCATTATCGCTGTTCTTGCCTCCGCAGGCATGGCAGTGGGCCTGGCGCTGCAGGGATCTCTGTCCAACGCCGCCGGCGGCATCATGCTGCTGATTTTCCGCCCCTTCAATGTTGACGATTATGTCAGCGGTGCGGGAGAAGAAGGCTTTGTCAAAAAGATCGCCCTGTTCTACACTGAGCTTCTGACCATTGACAACCGTACCGTGATTATCCCCAACGGCCCGCTGATGAATGGCAATATCGTTAACTTCACCAGACAGGGCAAACGCCGTGTGGATCTGGTATTTACCACTGCGAAATCCGAAGCGCCCCAGAAGGTGCAGGATATCATGAAGTCCGTCATGGAAGCCAACGAAAAAGTGCTTTCCGATCCGGCCGCTCCCTTTGCCCAGGTTTCCGGCGGCACCAACGAAGCCATGGAATTTACCGTGCGCGCCTGGTGTGAAACCGCTGATTATTGGGATGTTTATTTCGGCCTGATTCAGGGCATCGTCGAAGCCCTCGGCGCAGCCGGTGTTCAGGCACCCGCCGCCAGAATTATTGCCGAGACCAAGCAGTAATTTTTCAGCTATTCAAAACAGTGCATAAGCGATCAAGCTTATGCACTGTTTTTTTTTGACAATCAAGCAGACGAGTCTGGTTTCTTCTTGACATGCAGCGAGAAATCCTGTATGATGTTTGAATAACTATGCACGAAAGGTGAATAAATATACCATATGAGTCAAGCATATCTGATTCTGTCCAATGGGCAGGTATATGAAGGAGAGGCCATCGGTTACTGGCCGGAAGAAGAGCAGAGTCCAGAAGCAGGACTGGCTGAAGAGCAGGCCGCCCTTCCCGAAGACTTTGGCCTGGGAGAACTGGTCTTTACTACTGGTATGGTGGGCTATCTGGAAACGCTGACGGATCCCAGCTACGCGGGGCAGATGATTCTCCAGGGCTTCCCGCTGATTGGCAACTATGGCGTGATCCCTGAGGATTTTGAGGGAAAATGCCTCTGCAAAGGTTATGTAGTGCGGGAACTGTGCGAATACCCCTCCAACTTCCGAAGCCAGTACAAGCTGGATCAGTTTCTAAAAGAGCAGAAGATCCCCGGCATCTGCGGCATTGATACCCGGCAGATCGTTCGGACCATCCGGGAAGAGGGTGTCATGAATGCTAAGCTGACGGCTTCTCTGCCGGAGGATATGCCATCGATCCTGCCCCGGATTCAGCACTACCAGGTCACCGGCGTAGTGGAGAAGGCTTCCTCGAAAGAAATTCAGGTCTTCCCGGCCGCCGCTAAGCCCCTTTACCACATCGCCCTGATGGATTACGGCGCCAAGGGCGGAATTATCCGCTGCCTGACCACCCGGGGCTGCGAGGTAACCGTTTTCCCGGCAACTACCCCGGCGGAGACGGTGCTGGCTCAGAATCCGGACGGCATCATGCTATCCAATGGCCCCGGCGATCCTGCGGAGAATCTTTTCCAGATTGAGCAGATCCGGAAAATGATCGGGAAAAAGCCCCTGTTCGGTATATGCCTGGGTCATCAGCTCACCGCCCTGGCCCTGGGAGGCGAAACCTATAAGCTGCATTATGGTCACCGGGGAGGCAATCAGCCCGTGAGAAGGCTGTCTGACGGACAATGCTTTATCACCAGCCAGAATCACGGCTACGCGGTGAAACGGATCCCCGCCGACGGTCAGCCGCATGAGACCGGCTCCGACGCCTTCGGTCAGAAGGCCGAGTCCTCCCAGCAGCAGGATAACCCCATCTTTCCCGGCCGGGTCAGCTTTGAAAATGCCAACGACGGCAGCGTGGAAGGAATGGAATATCCCAGCCTGAATGCCTTTACTGTACAGTTCCATCCGGAGGCATCCTCCGGTCCCCATGATACCGAATTTTTATTCGATGACTTCCTCAGCAGGATTAAGGAGGCGAAACATGCCTAAAGATAAAAGCATCCATAAAGTGCTGGTGATCGGCTCCGGGCCCATTGTCATTGGCCAGGCGGCGGAGTTTGACTACGCCGGCGCCCAGGCCTGCCGGATCCTGCGGGAAGAGGGCATCGCCACCGTACTGGTCAACTCCAACCCTGCCACCATTATGACGGATAAGCATCTGGCGGACGCCATTTATCTGGAGCCCCTGACCCTCACCAGTGTCTCCCGGATTATTGCCAAGGAACGGCCCGACGGCCTGCTGGCGGGGCTGGGAGGCCAGACAGGTCTGACCCTGGCCATGCAGCTTTCCAAAAGCGGCGTTCTGGAAAAATACGGCGTCCGGCTGCTGGGCAGTCCCATCGAGGCCATTGAACGGGCCGAGGACCGGGAGCAGTTCAGGGAAACTCTGATCCGCATGGGCCAGCCCGTGATTCCCTCCCGGACGGCGGAGGATTTGGACAGCGCCCTGATGATTGCCGAGGAGATCGGTTACCCGGTGATTGTCCGTCCCGCCTACACCCTGGGAGTCTCCGGCGGTGGCATCGCGGCGGGGAAGGAAGAGCTGCTGACCATCGCGAAAAGCGGCCTGGACCAGTCACCCATCCATCAGATTCTGGTGGAGCGGTGCATTTCCGGCTGGAAGGAAATTGAATTTGAAACTATGCGGGATGCCTCCGGCGGCGTCATCGCCGTGTGCTCCATGGAAAATCTGGACCCCGTGGGCATCCACACCGGCGATTCCATCGTGGTGGCCCCGGCCCTGACTCTGGCGGACAAGGAATACCAGATGCTGCGTTCCGCGGCTCTGCAGATCATCAGCGAGCTGGGCATCGTGGGCGGCTGCAACTGCCAGTTCGCCCTGAATCCGGACAGCTTTGAATATGCGGTCATCGAGGTCAACCCCCGAGTTTCCCGTTCCTCGGCCCTGGCCTCCAAGGCCACCGGCTATCCCATCGCCAAGATCAGCACGAAGATCGCCCTGGGCTACCGGCTGGATGAGATCACCAACGACATCACCGGCAAGACCTGCGCTTTCTTTGAGCCGGCGCTGGACTATGTGGTGGTGAAGGTGCCCAAGTGGCCCTTCGACAAGTTCGCCGGCTCCAGCCGCCGCCTGGGCACCCAGATGAAAGCCACCGGCGAGGTGATGGCCATCGCGCCGTCCTTTGCCATGGCCCTGATGAAGGCCATCCGTGGCGCGGAGATTTCCCTGGACACCCTGAACGCGCCGCCCCTGTCGGATAAGCCCCTGACCGAGCGGCTGGCGGAGGCCAATGATCATCGGATCTTCACGGTGTTTGAGGCCCTGAAGGCCGGCCTTGGCGTGGAGGCGATTCACGAAATTACGAAGATTGATCCCTGGTTTCTCTATCAACTGGACGGGCTGGCCCGGCTGGAAAAGCAGATCGAAAAGGAAGGCCTCACCGGGGAGCTGTATCGGAAGGTCAAGAAAATGGGCTATCCGGACGAGGCACTGAAAAAGCTGGCAGCGACCGCCGAGGGGACAATGGCATCGGCCACGGCTGGCGCCCTGGCCGCTCCTGGCGCCCCGGCCGCCCCGGCCCTGCCCGCAGTCCTGCCATACTCCCTGCCCTTCAGCTACAAAATGGTGGATACCTGCGGCGCGGAATTCGCCGCCGAGACCCCTTATTTCTATTCCTCCACCGACAGCTTCTGCGAAGCCCGCAGCTTCCCGAGATCCGGCAAGCCCGTGGTGATGGTGCTGGGCTCCGGCCCCATCCGCATTGGCCAGGGCATTGAGTTTGACTACAGCTCGGTTCACTGTGTCTGGACCCTGCGGGAGATGGGCTATGAAGTGGTCATCGTCAACAACAACCCCGAAACCGTTTCCACGGATTACGACACCGCGGACCGGCTGTATTTCGAACCCTTATATCCGGAGGATGTGTGGAACATTATCCAGGTGGAGAAGCCCATCGGCGTGGTGGTGGCCTTTGGCGGCCAGACAGCCATCAAGCTGACTCACTTCCTGGACAGCCGGGGCATTCCCATTCTGGGAACCTCCGCCGACAGCATTGATATGGCGGAGGACCGGGCCCGCTTCGACGAAATGCTGGAGCGCTTTGGAATCCGGCGGCCCAAAGGCATGGGAGCCACCACCATGGAAGAAGCCCTGCAGGCGGCAGGCACCCTGGGTTACCCGGTGCTGCTGCGTCCTTCCTACGTTATCGGCGGCCAGAATATGACCATCGCCCGGGACGATGAAAAGGTCCGGGAATATATGACAGCCATCCTTTCCGGCGGCATCGAGAATCCGGTGCTGGTGGACCAGTACATGCCCGGCATCGAGCTGGAGGTGGATGTCATCTCCGATGGGGAAGCGGTGCTGATTCCCGGTATCATGGACCATATCGAACGGGCCGGCATTCACAGCGGTGACTCCATTGCGGTGTATCCGCCCTTCAACCTGAACGACAAGCAGCTGTCCCGGATTGTGTCCGTGTCCCGGAAGCTGGCGCTGGCCCTGGGCACCCGGGGTCTGGTGAATATTCAGTACCTGATCTACGAAAATGAGCTCTATGTCATCGAGGTCAATCCCCGGGCCAGCCGCACGGTACCCTATATCAGCAAGGTGACGGGGGTGCCCATGGTGGACCTGGCTTCAAGGATTATGCTGGGAGAGAAGCTGGAGAACCTGGGCTATGGCACGGGTCTCTACCGGACGCCGCCCTATTATGCGGTGAAGGTTCCCGTATTCAGCTTTGAAAAGCTGAGCGACGCCAACTCCATCCTGGGACCGGAGATGAAATCCACCGGCGAGGTGCTGGGACTGGGCCGGACCCTGGCGGAGGCCATGTTCAAGGGCCTCACCGCCGCAGGCTTCCGCACCGATCAGCTGGCCGGGGCTGCCAAAGGCTCCACCGGCATTCTGATCAGCGTGGAGACCGGGGACTACCCGGAAATTACCAGCCTGGCCCGTCGGCTTTATGCCCTGGGGATGAAGCTCTACGCCACCAGCGGCACCGCGGAGACCATCCGATCCTTGGGAATCCCTGTGTATTCAGTGGAAAACGCCACCCAGTCCGAGGAGATCCACGACCTGATGGAGCAGGGAAAGATTTCCTATATTATTTACACCGGCGCTGTGAAGGATGCTACCATGGGCGACTACATCGCCCTGCACCGCCGTGCCATGCAGCTGGGCATTCCCTGCCTCACCAGCCTGGATACCGCAGGGGCCCTGGCGGACATTATCGCCAGCCGCTACCACGAAACCAACACGGAGCTGGTGAATCTGCTGGATATGCGGTCCTGGCGCCAGGAAATCCGCTTCACCAAAATGCAGGACTGCGGCAACGACTATATATATATTGAAAACTTCGACGGCTCCATCACCTGTCCGGAGTCCCTGTGCGTGAGCCTCTGCACGCCCCACTACGGCATCGGCGGCGACGGCATTGTCCTGATGGAAAAATCCCGCGTCGCGGATGTGAAGATGCGCACCTTCAACAAGGACGGCAGCGAGGGCCTGATGGCCGGTAACAACATCCGCTGCGTGGCCAAATACATGTATGACCACGGCTATATCCGCAGCGAGCAGATGAGCGTGGAAACCGCCAGCGGCATCCGGCAGCTGAGCCTGCTGATCCGCGACGGGCAGGTGAGCTATGTCACCGTGGACATGGGAGGGGCCGAGGTCCATTTCATCAATCAGACGATGGAGGCCGCAGGGGAAAGCTGGCAGGCCACCGCTCTGTCCGTGGGCAATCCCCACTGTGTGGTTTTCTGTGATGCCATCGACGCTCTGAATCTGGAGAAGATCGGTCCGGCCTTTGAGCACCATGAGCTGTTCCCCGAGGGGGTCAATACAGAATTTGTCCGTGTGGTGGACCGGACGAATCTGCGCATGCGTGTCTTTGAGCGGGGCAGCGGAGAAACCATGGCCTGCGGCACCGGAGCCTGCGCCGCGGCGGCCGCGGCGGTGCTGCTGGGTTACTGCGAGGAAGGCCGGGACATCCGGGTCAGTGTGCTGGGAGGAGAGCTTACCGTGAACTTTACCAAGGAACGGATTCTTCTATCCGGCGGAGCCAGCCGGGTTTATGAGGGAAGTTTTCTGTATTGATCTTCCTTCCGCGTTTTGCTACACTTCCGACGCGCAGGCCAGGATCCTGATTGATAACCTGAACAGCCGGACGGAAGGCTGAGCATCAGAGTCCTGAAAACTTGAGACAGATCAAAGAAACCCTCCCGGGTGTGTCCCGGGAGGGTTTTTTGCCGTCCTGCTGATAAATGGAGAATTACGCCTGTTCCTTCAGGTCCTCATGATGCTGGGCAAGAAGAATATCGATCATCTGATTGATGGAATTCAGCACGGTGATATCACACTGGCTGAGCTTTTTCGCCAGATCCCGATCAATCAGAATATCGGAAGGGACGTATTGGGTGTCCATGAGAAAATAGTTGGGATCCTTTTCAAGAACCAGGGAAAACCTCATAAGGGTTTCCAGAGGCAGCTTTTTGCCTTTTTCCAGCTGACTGACCCATTCGTTGGAAAGACCGACCATTTCCGCCAGCTGCTCCTGAGTCAGACCCTTCTCAAGCCGTGCCTGACGGATCCGGCTGCCGACTTTTGCGAAATCCAGTTTGAACTTCATCTCAGTTACTCCTTTGGGGCGTATTTGTTCTTTTCGCCTATATATTACAAAAGATGTTTTTTTAGTATAATAATTGGAATATTGATATTGTGTCAATACTTCTATTTTATTATAATATTTTTTATCAGTTGGACGATTTCAGCAGGTTTCAGGGAGTTTTGGAGGAGGTCGGATGGAGAAAAACAGGGCCATCGTGCACTTGACGGCGGAGGAGGCGGAGATTCAGGAGGATCTGATTCTGCCTCTGGATGTTCCGGCGGAGGATCTCATCCGGGGCCTGAATGAGGCTTTTCATCTGGGTCTGGCCCCGGAAGACTTGAAAAGAACCTTCCTGAAGGCGGAAGATCCCCTGGCTCTGGTGAGGGGTTCGCGGACCCTTTCCTGGTATGGAATCCGGAACGGCAGCTGCCTTTGCCTTGAACGGCAGCCCGCTTTAGCTGCTGAGGAGGATCTGCTGGCAGAATCCGGACAGCAGCCGCCGGCCTTTCACAGGAGAGTTTTTCTTTCCGGGCTGTCTTCCTTTCGCATGGGAGGCGCGCCCCAGTGTCAGCTGCGGCTGGAGTCCCCGGAGGCTGCGGGGGAAGAGGTGCTGATCAGCCGGCACGGGGAAGGCTGGATCATTCAGAGCATCCATACCCGCTCGGGCGTTTATGTAAACGGAAGAAGGGTCAGCGCCCCCTGCGTCCTGGCGGAGAAGGATTTTCTTCAGATCTCCGGTTATCAGTTCTGCTTTGCCCGGGGCGATGTCTATACGGAAAGCCGCCGGGAGCTCTCCTTCCATGGGGTTCCCTGGGTGGACAATCCTCTGCGGGCGGGTTATCCCTGCTTCCGGCGCAGTACCAGGATTCATACCGTTCTGAACCGGGAGCCCATCGAGATTCTGGATCCGCCGCCTTTGCCGGAGAAGACCCGCACGGACTGGGTGCTCCGGCTGCTGCCGGTGGTTTCCATGCTGGTCACGGCCGGAGCCCTGGCCCTGATGGGAGGCTTGAGAATGCTGGTCTTTGCCGGTGTTTCCGCAGCCATGGCGGCCCTGGCCATCCCCGTCACTTTGATGAGAGAGAAAAAAGGCTTCCGGGACAGCCTGGAGAAAAGAGAAGAGCGGTATCTCAGCTATATTCAGGAGAAAAAGCAGTTCATTGCCGCGGCCAGAGAGGAAGAAGCTCTTGCCCTGGAGAAAATTTATATTCCTCCGGAGGAGGCAGCACGGCGGGTGGAGGCCTTTGCGCCGGAGCTTTTTGACCGGACCGCCGGAGATGAGGATTTTCTCTGTCTCCGCCTCGGCAGCGGCCGCGTCAGGGCCGAGAGAGAAGTCCGGATCCGCAGCCGGGAGCAGCTGGCGAGAAGTGACGAGCTCTCGGATCTACCGGAGAAAACCAGGGATTATTTCGAGTTTCTGCCGCAGGCGCCGGTGGTGGTGGATCTCAAATCCACGGGGTCTCTGGGGATTCTGGGAACTCCGGAGTGCCGACGGCATTTTCTGAGGAATCTGGTGATGGATCTTTGCGTCCGACAGCATTTTTCGGACCTGCGGCTGATGATCTTCGGAACGGAGGACATGAAGGAAATGCTTTCCTGGGTCCGGCCGATGCCTCACCTTTTCTGTGATGAGCTGAAGACGCCCGCCCTGGCGCTGACGCGGCAGGCAAGAAAGACCTTTCTGGAGATTCTCTACCGGGAAGTGTCCCGGCGGGACATTTCCCAATGGGAAATGAACGGAGAATTTGCGGGCCATACGGCGGTATTTTTCCTGGACCACGAGGGGTTGCGGAGCCATCCTGTATTCCGCTATTGTCAGCATGCGGAAGAGCTAGGCTTCACCTTCTTCTTTTTCGCGGCCTCGGAGGAAGAGATCCCCGTGGGATGCCGGTATCTGGTGAAGCTTTCGGAGACGGCGAATCCCCGGGGCAGCGGAGAGCTGATTCCCGCCGCCGATGGGGAGAGGACGGTGTTCTTCCGCTATCCCCGGATTTCTCTGCCCAGGGCGAGGCACCTGGCTTCCCTACTGGCGCCGGTTTACTCGGAAGAGATTACCCTGGAGAGCGGCCTCCCCGAGAGCTATACCTTTTATGACATGCTGAAAATCGAAAATCCCCGGGAACTGGATCTTGACCGCCGCTACCTTGCTTCTGACGTAACCCGGAGCCTGGCTGCTCCCCTGGGAATCAGCCTGAACGGACGGCTGATGCTGGATATTTCCGAACATGCCCATGGCCCTCACGGGCTGGTGGCCGGCACCACCGGGTCGGGAAAGTCGGAGATACTGCAGACCTATGTGCTGTCCATGGCTTCCCGGTACCATCCCCATGAGGTGGGCTTTGTCATCATCGATTTCAAGGGAGGAGGCATGGCAGCCCAGCTCAGACAACTTCCCCATCTCCTGGGAGTCGTCACAAATATCGACGGCAGCGCCATGGAACGATTTATGAAGTCCATCCGGGCGGAGCTGGTGAAGCGGCAGCAGCTTTTTGCCCTGGCGGGGGTGAACGACATCAGCCGGTATATCGCGGGACACAGAGCCGGGAAAAACCGGATTCCGCTGCCTCATCTGATTATGATTGTGGATGAATTTGCCGAGCTGAAGGCGGAGCATCCCGACTTTATGAAGGAGCTGATTTCCGCGGCCCGTATCGGCCGCAGCCTGGGGGTGCATCTGATTCTGGCCACCCAGAAACCGGCAGGACAGGTGGATGAACAGATCTGGTCCAACTCCCGGTTCCGGCTGTGCCTGCGGGTTCAGAGCAGAGAAGACTCCAATGAAGTGCTGAAATCCCCGCTGGCAGCGGAGATCCGGAAGCCGGGACGGGCCTATCTGCAGGTGGGAAACAATGAGGTTTTCGAGCTTTTCCAGTCTGCCTACAGCGGCGCGCCTGCGGAGAAAAGCCGGACGGGACAGGAATTCTCCATTCTTCAGATCACCGACACCGGCAGAAATGTGCCGGTGTATGAAAGGAAAAAGCCCCGGACCCTCCTTTCGGTTTCCTCCCAGATGGAAGAGACCACGGCCTATATTGCCGGATACTGCCGGGAAGCCGGCATCGAAAAACTGCCTGAGATCTGTCTGCCGGCCCTGACCGGGCATCTGGAGTTTCCGGATCTGTCCGCGGAGAGTGATATTCGGTCGGAGGACTTCTGTCTTCCCCTGGGCATGGTGGATGATCCCGACAGGCAGCGGCAGGAGGTCTTTAGCCTGGATCTTACCGCTTCTCCGGTGCTGATCATCGGTTCTTCCCAAAGCGGGAAGACAGCCCTGCTGGAAACCCTGATTCGGGGTGCCGCGGAAAAGTACACGCCGGAGGAGGTAAATATCTATATCATTGACTTTGCTTCCATGGCCCTGAAGGTCTTCGAGGACCTTCCCCAGGTGGGAGGTGTGGTCACGGCCGCGGAGGATGAAAAACTGAAAAATCTGTTCCGGCTTCTGCGAAGCGAAACGGACAGAAGAAGGAACCGGATGCTTGCCGCCGGCGCGGGTGATTTTCCGGCGGGCCACGAGGCGGGAGACGGCCCCCTGCCCCGGATTCTGCTGCTGATCGACAACCTGGCAGCGCTGCGGGAGCTGTTTTCCCAGGAAAGTGAGGAGCTTCTGACTCTTTGCCGGGAGGGATCGGCCTTCGGCATCAGTCTGGCCGCGGCGGGCACCCATACCAGCAGCATCGGATACCGTTTTCTTGCGGCCTTCAGTCAGAGAATCGCCCTTACCTGCCACGATGAGTCGGAATATGGCGTTCTTTTTGATCACTGCCGGAAGCGGCCGGAAAATCTGCCGGGGAGGGCGCTGATCGAAGCAGACAAGCAGTATCTGGAATGCCAGGTGTATGAGGCGTTTCCCGGAGAAAAGGAAATGGACCGGATCCGGGCGAAAAAGTCCTGGGTCAGCGATGTCCGACTCCGGTATAAAGAAACAAAAGCCCCGGAAATTCCCCGGATTCCGGAGATCCTCCCGGCGGAGCAGCTGATGCAGCGGATGTGGCTTGAACAGCGGGACGCTGGCAAGTGGCAGATCGCGGCAGGACTGGATTATGCCACGGTGGAGCCCTGGCTTCTGGATCTCGGCAGTCTGGGGATGCTGGGCATCAGCGGAAAAAGGGATCAGGAAATCCGGGATTATCTTGTTTACCTGCTGGAGGCCGCCTTCCGGCTGCATCCCGGAAAAATGAGGGCCTGGGTGCTGGAGGGCGCCGAGAAAAAGCTGGAGTGCCTGCGCAACCGGCCCTATGTGCAGAAATACAGCAGCCTGCCTTCGGATATCGGTTCCTGTCTGGAAGAGCTGGAAGGGGAACTGAAAAACCGTCAGGAAAAGCTTCTCAAGGGAGAAGCGGCAGCGGAGGAGAACCTGCTGATGCTGCTGGCAGACTCGCCCGAGGCCCTGACCCTGCTGAATTATCAGAGAACGGCGGCGGAGGCCTTCCGGAATATCACCGGAATCTATCAGCATCTCAACGTCTGCCTGATCCTGCGCATCGACAATCAGCCGGTATCCTTTTCGGCACCGGAGGCCGTCAGGCTGATCCGGGACCGGCGGCAGCTGCTTTTCTTTGACGACCTTTCTTCCCTGAGAATCTTCGAGCCCTCGCTGGTGGCCCTGCGGGAGCACCCCAAGCCCCTGCGCCCGGGAGACGCTTACTATCTCAGGGATAATCTCACCATCAGGCTGAAAACGCCCGGTCCTTCCGGGGACCGGATGAATATTCAATCATTATTTACAGGAGGAATCAATGATGGCAAGTCAAATCAGAATGACGCCCGACACCATGAGAACTAGAGCTGCCCAGTACGGAGCGGAAGCCGACCGGCTGGGTGAAATCATCCGCAGCATGGACGGCCTGCTGGCCAGTCTGCAGTCTGAGTGGGAGGGCGCTTCCAGCGAATCCTACGCCCAGAGGTACGCAGAGCTGAAGCCGGGCTTTTTGAAAGCAGAAGAGCTGATCCGGGAGATCCGTCAGGCCCTCATGGCCACGGCCAACACCCTGGAGCAGACCGACGCCATGATCGCCAGCCAGTTCCGTGCCTGATGAACGGGACGATTTTTGTCAGCGCCGAAAGGCTGGCGGAGTATGGACGCAGGATCCGGGAACAGCTTTTGTTTCGTCCGGTTTCCCTGCTGGAAGGAAATAGTCAGACCCTGACAGCGGTCATCAGCATGCTGCGGGACGCGGAATACCGAAGCAGCATCAATGGCTCTTTGAAGGAGTCGCTGGAAAGCTTCTGCGAGAGTCTGGGAGTGATTCGCCGGGATCTTTTCATCGCCGATGCGGAAGGAGGGCAGATTTTTGCCGGATGAGTCTCGGAGGGAAGAGAATGCCGAAAGCAGGGAAAAATGGAGAAAACAGAAGCTGCTGGACCAGGAGATCCGAAGGCAGATGGAGCAGCGTACCCGCCGGCATATGAGATGGCTGGCGGAGAACCGGCTGCTCCCTGGCCGTCAGCTGGCGGAGCTGGAGGATCAGCTGAACAGTCACTGGACCGGGACAGGGAAAGGAGGGGAAGGACCGCCGTGAGTTTTTATCTGGATCAGGATCTGGTCAGGGGCCTGTGCGATGAGTACAGTGCATTCCTGACGGAAGACAACGAATTGCTGGGGTCTCTGGAAAAGACCCTGGCGGAATATGGCTCGGATCAGGAGCTTTCCTCCCAGGCGGTGGAGGCGAGCCGGACCGTGGGAGAAGCCCTGCTGGAAACCGTCCGGTGCCAGCTGGAATGCAACCTCTGCGCCCTGGATGATATCCGCAGCCTGAAATATAAGCTGGGCAGCGGCGTGCTGGATGGGGAAAAGCTTCAGCAGGGCTATGACAGCCTGATGATGGATTACCGGGACAGCTGCACCCTGGCGGACTATTACCAGGGGCTTTCCGTCTCGGAGCCGGCGCTTTTTTCCTTCTGGTACCGCTCCCAGGCCGAGGTGTACCGGGAGACGGCTCAGTGGTGTCTGGCGGCGGCGGGGAGAGTGCGTTCGCAGATGGATTTGTATTATCAGCTGGAAAGCGATACCATGTCTCTTTTTCTGGGTGTGGAGGAAGGGCGGCGTCTGCTAGATGCCGCCCTGAAATCCCTGACAAACCGGATTGCCGGCGGAATTACCGGTGGGATCACCAGAGGTGAGGATTTCTCAATCTACCGGGCGGACTGGAGGGAGCAGTATCAGAGAAGCATGCTGATGGCCTTCGGTCTCTCGGGACAGATGCTGGCGTATTACCGCTCCTGCGGCCTCAGCGAGGAGTTTCTTTACAGCCTGATCCGGGAAGGAAAGGATCCGGATACCCGAAGATTTCTTAAGAAAGCCTTTGCCGGCGGTGAAGTCGAGAGCCTCACCAGCCTGTCGGATCAGGAAATGGAGGAGCTTACGCCGGTGGAGCAGTCCATCCTCACCCAGCTGATTCTGGGGGTGGTTTCGGCCCTGCCCCAGACGAAGATGGGAACCAAAACAGAATTCATGCTGACACCAAATATCAAGGTGGCTATATCCAATTATATGAAATCTGAAAATGAAATGGCGGCCGTGACCCTCTGGACCGATACAGGGGAGAGGACCTACAGCCAGCTTCTTTCCTACTGCATTTCGAATATCACCCTGCGGCCTGAGCGGGAAGTCACCAACGGAGGCTACAGCGAATCCCAGGTGATTTCCTTCAGCGATGAGATGAGTTTCAAGCTGACGGAGGATTTTCAGAAGGGAGTGGAAGGTGAGCTGAAGGTTCAGAAAGCCATCGCGGAGGACGGAACCAAGGTCAAGCTGACGGTTTCCTCCCGTCTGGGCGAGGAGGCTGCCAGCAATCCCTCTTTGGAAATGAAGGGCGGAGTAGTGCTGACGGACCCGGCCACGGGCGATACCTACGAGATCCTGGCGGGAGTGACGGGAGAGGCCTCGGTGATGGTGCTGTCCCGGAAAGCGGTGGTGGCATCTGTGGACAATCAGAAGCAGACTGTGACCACCAAGGTGGAGATCACCCGTTATCCCCAGCAGAAGAAAAACAGGAAAGACAAGGGAGAAAAGAAGCCGCCGGAGAACAGCCCCAAAGAATGGTCCAAAATGACCTATGAGGAGAGGGCGGAG
Source organism: uncultured Eubacteriales bacterium (assembly GCA_902783575.1). Lineage (GTDB taxonomy): Bacteria > Bacillota > Clostridia > Lachnospirales > Bianqueaceae > RUG760. Next base: position 46,979 of record CACZRP010000100.1, on the reverse strand, counting down.
GCTTTGGGAATCACCGTCAACGGCCGGGCGCCCCTCTACAGTGAATTGGAGGATCTCCGCCGGCTGCTGCAGGCGGAAAGCCTTTCCGAGGTCTTCCAGATTCTCTGGTCCTTGGGCTTTCTCTTCGGCGCGGGCTGGGAGGCTCTTTCCGAAATCATGTCCCTGGGCCTGGTGCCCGGATTCTAAGGGGGGCTGCCATGAACAATAAGATGTCCTCCTGCCTTTTGGCAGCGGGAATCCTTCTCCTGCTGCTGTGCCTCTGGGGCTGCAGCCACCGCCCGACGGAGGAAGAGGCCCTAACCGAGATTGTTTTCGACGCCGGGCTGATTCAGTTTGCGGGTATGTCCTGCGAGGAGTTTTATGAGGATCTGTCGGCGGTGGAGGCCGGCTGTCAGGAACTACAGATCCAGGGAGATACGGTAGTCATGACTCTCACTGAAGACCAGCGGAGTGCCTGGCTGAAGCATTACCAGAAGCTGGCGGAGGATACCGCCGCGGAATACGGAAAGTTCCCTGACAGCCGGATCATTCTGCAGGATGAACTGTCAGGCTTTGACATTTATATCAATCCGGACAACAGCTACGACGAGGTGATGTATTACCTTGTCAGCGAAGAATATTACTGCACCGCCTACCGGCTGATTTTTCTGGCCGATGGGTCCCGGAGCATTGAAATCTGTGTCTACAACGCCGATACCGGAAAGCTGGTGGTCCGGGGCGATGAGAACGAACTGACCATGACTACCGACGACTGGATCCGCAGTTATCAATAATTTTTTCATTCCTGCCTAAACTTCCCCGGAAATATGTGATAGAATAGTATACGAAAAAGTATGTCCATAGGTTCTGAAGCTATATTTTCAAGGGAGAGATAGTCATGATATGCAAGCAGTGCGGAAATCAGCTGGACGATAACGCGAAATTCTGTACCCGGTGCGGCTGCAGAGTGGAGTTGGAAAGAAGGACCGCCATCGACAGGCAGAACGTGCCTCAGGGCAGCCCTCTGAAAACCTCGTCCCGGATCAGGAAAGCAAGAGCGAAAGCCCGCGTGTTCATCGCGGTGCTGGCGGCGGCGCTGGTTCTGGGCGTGGTGGCTGTGACTGCCAGCATTCTGGAGAAGCAGACCCAGAAACGGATGGAAGCGGCCCTGGAGGAATTTGCCGCGGCGGATCACCTGCCCGCCAGCTCCGAAGAGAGTACCCCGGCGGAAACATCCGAAGCGCCCAAGAGCGAAACCTCCGAGCCGGCGGAAAGCCTGCCGGCCGGGACCGGAGAAGAGAGCAGTGCGCCCACCGAGGAGGTAAAGATTCCCGAGCAGCCCATTTACCAGGGAGAAGATCTTCTGCCCCTGTCCGGCAGCAAGGCTGCCCTCTGCGAGGAAATCATTGAGCAGGAGCTGGAGGATGCCGAAGAGGTCATCAGCCGGTATGACCCTGCCTATGAGGTGGACAAGCACCTGGTCTACGCGGCTCTGATGGACTACAACGGCGACGGTTCTCTGGACCTTTTGCTGAACCTGATGTATTCTCTGGATTACGAAGCGGAAGATCCCACCGAGGTGGCGGATACCACCAATGCCTACTATATGGCCAATCATCCGGGAGAGGATGTGGGCGGCCGGGTGGAAATCTGGAACCTTTCCGGCCAGGGAGCCCTGATTGACAGCTTTGAGTATTTTCTGCCCTTTGAGAATCAGGATGGCTACGGCGACCAGCCGGGACTGTTTCTGGAAGTCTCCGGCGGCCGGATTCAGATTACGGAATATCATTTCTACCATCAGGAGAACGGCCCCACCCGTTCCCTGGAGGTCTTTTACTTTGACAATAATGAACGGCAGGACGTTCTGACCGCGTCCATTCTTTCCGAGGGGGACGGCGAGTTCTCCGGGCATATCAGCGATTTTGAATCCGGCGCCAGCAGCGATTATCCTGCGGGCACGGTGAACTATGTGGATGACAATTATTTCTCCCCCATCCAGGCTGATGGACAGAACGGTCCCATCGATCTGTTCGCGAAATTTGACCAGCGGATTCAGAATGGCGATTATATTATCCTTTTCTGGGGCAAGCACGCTTCCTTCCGCTGCACCGAGAACGACACGGAAGCCTTCCGGGAGACCCTTCGGGGACTGGCCGGCCAGGGCGGATCCGCGGCAGGAAGCAGCGAAGAGCCGGCGGGCTCGGACTTTGATGACAGCCAGCGGGCGGAGGAAATCCTGAACATGGTCCGGGAAGACGATGAGGAAGAGAACGAACGGGGCTGGAAGAGGATCGGCAAGACCATCCGCTATATCCAGCTGCTGCCTTCCCAGACCTCGGAGGATTATCATTATCTTCTCTGCCTTTATACCTATCAGGCCCAGGCCGAGGATCCGAAATTCCTTTTCTGGTACGAGGAGTATCAGGGCAAAGACGCAGGTCTGTGCATGGAGATCTGGAACCTGGCCTCCGAGGAGGATGAGCCTGTCTTCAGCCGGGACTGCGGCTTTATGCCCCTCTATACTGATTTCTTTGAAATACCATATTTCTATCTTGGCGTGCAGGACGAGGTCCCTGTGCTTTATTCCATTGCCCGCAGCTACAACCTTTCTGACAATCTGATCATCATCAACGAATATCGTCTGGATGATGAGATTGAATCCGACAGAGAGGTGTGGATCGGCTACGGCTATGACTCTCCCAAATCCCGGGAGGGGGATCCCATTTACCTCACCGGAGGCGTCTGGGACAGCGAGGAAGGCACGATCCTGGAATACTCCAGTGAGGAAGGCACGGCTCTGGAGCTGGATGTCCGGGAAGAGGATCATTATGACGAGCCCGGCTTCGGCGATACCATCGAATCTCTGATTACGATTCCCTTTGAGAACTCCGAGGATCCGCTGCTGGAGGCCTTTGCCGAGGAGCTGCGGACCATCAGGGACGAGGCTGAGCTTCTGTTCCACGGCGGCTGGTACGGACAGTTTGATCCCTTCTACCGCGAGGGTGATCCGGCCGCGGCCCTGAAGTAAAGAGCATTGTCTTTCCCCGGCGCTGAAGCAGAAAGCATTGCCATTCCCCGGCGCTGAAGCAGAAAGCATTGCCATTCCCCGGCGGCTATGGTAAAATACATGGGATATTTTTAAATAGAACAGAGGTACAGCATGATTGGAATAATCACAGCAACCGTCGACGAATATGAAGCCCTGCAGAGAAAGGTGGGCAAAGGCAAAAGCCGGCCCTCCGTATCTCACGGGTCCCTGGGCGGAGTCATGGAGTTCGACACCGGAATCCTGGGAAAGGAAAAGATCTGCTACTGCCGCTGCGGCGTAGGCAAGGTGGCCGCCGCCCTTTGCGTGCAGCAGATGGTGGACCGGTTCCGTCCTGAAAAGATTCTCATGGTGGGCGTCGCCGGAGCCCTGAATCCGGAGCTGCATGTGGGAGATATCGTCATTTCAGAGGACGCGGTGCAGCACGACTTCGACACCACCTTCTTTGGCGATCCGCCCGGATTTATCAGCGGCATCAACTGCTTTAACTTTCCCGCTAACCCGGCCCTTCGGGATAAAGCGGCTGCCGCGGCGGAGTCTCTGGGCTACCATTATATGATCGGACGCATACTGACAGGCGACCAGTTTATCAGCGATCAGGCAAAGAAGGAATATCTGGTCAAGACCTTCCAGGGCGACTGCTGCGAGATGGAAGGCGCTGCCATTGCCCAGGCCTGCTATACCAACCGGGTGCCCTTCGTCATTCTCCGGGCCATCAGCGACAGCGCCTCGGATGAAGCCATTGTTCAGTACAGTGAATTTGTCAAGGAAGCAGCGGAGAAGGCCATCGCCCTTCTTTCCGCCATTCTCGAATAAAACCGTCACCGCCCTGGCGGTTTGCTTTGCGGTTCGCCCTGCGGATCGACCTGGCGGTGAACAAAAAAACAGGAGGATCAGGCAATGATCTTAGTAACAGGCGGCGCCGGATATATCGGCAGCCATACATGTGTGGAGCTCTTAAACGCAGGCTACGAGGTAGTGGTTGCCGATAATCTCTACAACTCCAGCGAAAAGGCTCTGGAGCGGGTGGAACAGATTACCGGCAAGGAACTGAAGTTCTACGAAGTGGATCTGAAGGACGAAGAAGCTGTCCGTACCATTTTCCAGAACGAGAAAATTGACGCTGTGATTCATTTCGCCGGCTACAAGGCCGTGGGAGAATCCGTCGCCAAGCCCCTGGAATACTATGAAAACAACCTGGTCAGCACGCTGAACCTCTGCAAGGTGATGCGGGAGTTTAACTGCAAGAATCTGATCTTCTCTTCTTCCGCCACCGTTTACGGATTCCAGCCGGTGATGCCCATTACCGAGGAGATGCCGAAGCAGCCCGCCTCCAATCCCTATGGCTGGACCAAATGGATGATCGAAGAGATTCTGAAGGATCTTCATACGGCGGATCCCACCTGGAATGTAATTCTTCTCCGCTACTTCAATCCCATTGGAGCCCATGAGAGCGGCCTCATCGGAGAGGATCCCAAGGGCATTCCCAACAACCTGGTGCCTTATGTGGCTCAGGTGGCTGTGGGCAAGCGGGAATATGTCCATGTATACGGCAACGACTACAACACCCCCGACGGCACCGGCGTCAGAGATTATATCCACGTGGTGGATCTGGCCAAGGGTCATCTGGCGGCTCTGGACAAGTTCATGGAGAATCCCGGCGTGGCCATTTACAACCTGGGTACCGGCAAGGGCTACAGCGTGCTGGATGTGATCCACGCCTATGAGAAGGCCTGCGGTCATGAAATTCCCTACAAGATCGAAGCCCGCCGTCCCGGTGATCTGGATACCACCTATTCGGATCCCTCCAAGGCGGAGAGAGAGCTGGGATGGAAGGCGCAGCTGGGTATCGACGAGATGTGCCGTGACAGCTATCGCTGGCAGTCACAGAATCCGAACGGATATCAGGATGAGGAAGCATGAAACGTAATCAAAAACTGATCTTTATGGCCGGTGGGGGAACTGCCGGCCATGTTTATCCCAATATGGCCCTGCTGGGCCCCCTGAAGGAAAGGGGATATGAAGTCCATTACCTGGGCAAGCACAAGGGGATGGAGTACGGCATTGTGAAAGAGGCCGGCCTGCCCTTTCACGAGGTGAATTCCGAGCGGTTTTTCCGCTATTTCACTCCAAAGCTGCTGCTGACCCCGCCCCGGGTGATCCAGGGCATTTTCCAGACCGTCCGGCTGATTCACCGTTATAAGCCGGTGATGATCTTCTGCAAGGGCGGCTTCGGCTCCCTGCCCGTGGCGGTGGGCGGCTGGCTCACCAGGACTCCCGTGGTGCTGCACGAATCAGATATGACGCCCGGCTTGGCCAACAAGCTGTGCATGCCCTTCTCCAGAAAACTCTGCGTCACTTTTGAGGATACGGTGAAGCATCTGCCGGCGGACAAAGCCGTGTATACCGGCACTCCCATCCGCGCCTCCCTGCTGGAGGGCGACAGAGCGAAGGGCTTTGCGCTGACGGGCCTTGACCCGAAGGGCAAGCCGGTGCTCATGGTGGTGGGCGGCAGCTCGGGAGCCAAGGCTCTGAACGATGCCGTGGCCGCATCTAAAGAACAGCTGCTGGAGCATTTCCAGATTGTCCATCTTTATGGCGGCAAGCAGGAGGACTATGAGCCCCCGGTATCGGATCCCTCCCATGGCTACTATGCCCAGGATTTTGCCAGGGAGGAGCTGGTGGATCTCTTTGCCATGACAGACCTGGTGCTGTCCCGGGCGGGAGCGAATGCCATCAATGAGCTGCTGCTTTTGAAAAAGCCCCATGTGCTGGTGCCGCTGCCCCTGTCCGCCAGCCGGGGAGACCAGATTCTGAATGCGGAATATTTCCAGAAGCAGGGCTTCAGCTATGTGCTGGATCAGGAAAAAATGACTCCTGAAACGCTGATGGATGCCCTGCTGAAGGTACAGGAAAACAGAGAAGAGTATATCCGGGCCATGAGCTCCGATAAGGCGAAAAACGGCACGGAAGAGGTGCTGAAGGTGATTCTGGAGGTGTGCGGTGATCAGTGATGAACTAAGAAGAATGATCGGCCAGATGCTGATCTGCGGATTTCCTTCGCCCCGGGTGGATGATCAGGCCAGAAAGATCCTGGACGAGTTCTACGTAGGTAATTTCTATTACTTCTCCAGAAACATTCAGAGCGCCGCCCAGTGTGCGGCCCTTTCCGCCGAGCTTTCCGCCATGACCTATGACAAGCTGGGCATCAGCCCCATCATTGCCACCGATCAGGAGGGAGGCATCGTGAGCCGCCTGGTGGAGGGCGCTGCCCTGACACCCGGTGCCGCCGCGGTGGGCGCCGCCATCCTGGGCATGAGGAAGGGCCTGGAAAAGAAATATAAAAAACCCCAGGATAAAGCCCGGGAGCTTCCGCTGTTTCAGGTGCGGACCATGGCCAGAAACACCGGAGAAATCCTGCGGGCCTGCGGCATCAGCATGACGGCGGCCCCGGACATGGATGTGAATATCGAGCCGGCGAACCCTATTATCGGAACCCGTTCCTACGGCGACGATCCCGACAATGTGGCGGAGGCAGCCATCACCCAGATGAAAGGTCTGGCGGAGGGCGGCGTCATTGCCATGATTAAGCATTTTCCGGGCCATGGAAATGTCAAGAGCGACTCCCATCTGGGAATTCCCGTCAATGACACGGACCGGCAGAAGCTGATGGATACCGAATTCAAAACCTTCCGGGAGGCCATCCGGGAAGGCGCCGAGGCCCTGATGACTGCCCATGTGCGCTATACGGGAGTGGACCCGGAAAATCCCGCCACCCTGTCAAAAATCATCATGACGGATCTCACCCGAAAAGAATTCGGCTTTGAAGGCGTGATTGGCACTGACTGCCTGGAAATGGACGCCATCCGCGCAGCCTATGGCTGCGGCGAGGGTGCGGTCCGGGCCATCGAGGCCGGCGTGGATCTGCTGACCATTTCCCATACCTATACCGCAGTTTCCCAGGCAGCCCAGGGCATCTACGAAGCGGTGGAGAGCGGACGGATCAGTGAGCAGCGGATTCGGGAGTCCTATGAAAGAATCATGAAGCTTAAGGCGAAATACGGGCTGATGGAAAGCCAGTCCATCGATCCGGAAAAGGCCGAGACAATGGTCAACAGCCAGGGAAGACAGTTTGTCTGCGAAGATCTGATGAATGAAGCCATCACCCTGCTGCAGGGCGACTTCGATCTGGATCTTCAGAAGGGCGGCTATCTGACGGTGGCCTGTGACCAGACTCCTGCCACCGGCGCCGAGGATATGAAGCAGCTGTCCTTCGCCCATATGATGGGGGAGAAGTTCGGATGTCCCGCCATGGCTCTTCATCTGAATCCGGAGCCCGAAGAAGTCTCCCGGGCAGTGGCCAGCATCCGGGAACAGCTTCCGGCCATGAGGTCCGAGAAGACGGGGCCCGTCCCGCTGATTCTGGGTCTGTACAATGCCCGCTTCCGGGAGGGCCAGAAGAAAATGGTCGAAGAGATCCTGAAGATGAAACAGGAAGGGCTGATTCGCCTGTATGTTTTTCTTCTGGGGGCGCCCTACGATCTGCCGCTGGTGAAAGAAGCGGACTGCGTCATCACCACCTACGAATATACCCGGCTGTCCCTGGCAGCGCTGCTGAAGGCGATGGAGGAGCATCGCTTCCCCGGCGTATCGCCCTTCAAGCTGTGACAGCCTGTCAATAACGCAGGACCTGTGCATTGATGAGCATCAATGTACAGGTCCTTTTCTCTGGCCGCAAGTTGGTCTTATAGGAGACTCCAGCACACTTCCACGGCCTGCGGAAATAGGGAGCCTGCCTTCGTGGAAGCATGTTTCGAGGATATTTCCTGTTATAGGCAGTTTTCCACGATTTTTAGTTTTTTTGCTTATTTTTCGTCGAGGAAAATTCATGCCATATGCAGTTTTCCTCGATCGGTTTTTTATCAACCGGACGAGACGCCCTAGATTTCGAGGATATTTCAGATATATGGGAAATTTCCTCGAAAAATCCAAGCCTCGTTTGATTGATGATCGAGGAAAACTGCCTCATACAAGAAATTTCCTCGAAACGAAAAATCTCGTCGAGGATAACTGCCTCCTGCGTGAAATATCCTCGACAAAAAAACGGCGATCGAGGATTTTTCCTTATAGGAGTATTTTTCCTCGATCGCCGTCAGTAAGGGCGTCTTTCAATGTTGATACATTAGCCTTGTGAAAGGCTGATTTTGCAGGATTAAGGGCAAAGGATCAGCGGTCGATCTCCACGATCCAGCCTTCGGGGGCCTCGATGCGGCCCATCTGGATACCGGTGAGGGTATCGTAGAGCTTCTTGGTCCAGGGACCCATCTCCTCCATGCCGGCGGGGAAGTTGATCTCACGGCCGTGGTCGTTGATGCGGCCCACGGGAGAGATGACAGCAGCGGTGCCGCACAGGCCGCACTCAGCGAAGGATTCCACTTCGCTGAAGAGAACCTCGCGGTGCTCCACGGGCATGTTCAGATAATGCTCCGCCACATAGCAGATGGAACGGCGGGTGATGGAGGGCAGAATGCTGTCGGACTTCGGAGTCACCAGCTTGCCGTCCTTGGTAATAAAGATAATATTGGCGCCGCCGGTCTCTTCCACCTTGGTGCGGGTCTGAGGATCCAGATACATGTTCTCGGCAAAGCCTTCGGCATGGGCGGTCACAATGGGATGCAGGCTCATGGCGTAGTTCAGGCCGGCCTTGATGTTGCCGGTGCCATGGGGAGCTGCCCGGTCGAAATCAGAAATCTTCACTACGATGGGCTTGGCGCCGCCCTTAAAGTAGGGACCTACGGGAGTGACAAAAATACGGAACTCAAACTCCTCGGCGGGCTTGACGCCGATAACGGGATTGGTGCCGATCATAAAGGGTCTTAAGTACAGGGTTGCGCCGGAACCATAGGGCGGTACAAACTCTTCATTGGCTTTAACGACGGCCTTCACAGCCTCAATGAATCTGTCCTCCGGGAAGGGGGGCATTTCCAGACGGGCGGCGGACATGGCCATACGGGCAGCGTTCAGGTCGGGGCGGAAGCAGACGATCTTTCCATCCTCGGTGCGGTAGGCCTTCAGGCCTTCGAAAACGCTCTGGCTGTACTGGAAAACGCAGGCGCACTCGGAAAGGGTGATCATGGAATCAGTTTCGATTCCGCCTTCGTCCCACTGGCCATTCTTAAAACGGCTGACATAACGGTAATTGGTTTTGACATAACCAAAGCCAAGATTCGACCAATCGATATCGGTTCTAGCTGCAGTACTCATAATAGACCTCTCCTGTTACAGTAAAAATCAAACGATACATCGCTTTAAACCATTATAGTACCATGGGAATGAAAGTTCAAGCGGTAAGACTTGAATAATCTTGTTCAAAATGCGGGAGGAATGTGGTTATTTTTCACAAACTTTTATATAAATATGCAATTTTAAAACTTGCGCCTTGCGGATTCGCCATCTGTTTGATAAAATGCAGTGTATATTCATTCCTAAAGCTATTCGAAGGAGGAAAGCATGAGCTACACCAGTGAAGTATTAGAAAGAGTTATTCAGCAGAATCCCGATCAGAAACTGTTCATTCAGGCTGTCAAGGAAGTTCTGGAGACCCTTTCCCCCGCTATTGAAAGAAACGAAAAAACCTACCGCCAGAACGCTCTTCTGGAAAGACTGACCACGCCCGACCGTCAGATCCAGTTCCGGGTGGCCTGGGTGGACGATAACGGTATTGCCCGCGTCAACAACGGCTTCCGTATTCAGTTCAACAACGCCATCGGCCCCTACAAGGGAGGTCTGAGACTTCATCCCTCTGTCAATCTGAGCACCCTGAAGTTCCTCGGTTTTGAGCAGATTTTCAAGAACTCCCTGACCGGTCTTCCCATCGGCGGCGCCAAGGGCGGTGCTGACTTTGATCCCAAGGGCAAATCCGACCGTGAGGTTATGGCATTCTGCAAGGCCTTCATGAGTGAGCTCTACAAATATATCGGCGCAGACGTGGACGTTCCCGCTGGGGATATTGGTACCGGTGCCCGTGAAATCGGCTACATGTACGGTGCCTATAAACAGCTGACCGGCCTGTACGAGGGCGTACTTACCGGCAAGGGCCTGTCCTACGGCGGTTCCCTGGCCCGTACCGAGGCCACCGGTTATGGCCTGCTGTACCTGACCAAGTGCATGCTGGAAGCCAATGGTTCCGGCCTGGAAGGCAAGACCGTCGTCGTATCCGGCGCCGGCAACGTTGCCACCTATGCTATCCAGAAGACCTGGCAGCTGGGAGGCAAGCCTGTTACCTGCTGCGATTCCACCGGCTGGATCTACGATCCGGAAGGCATTGATGTTGCCCTGCTGAAGGAAGTCAAGGAAGTCCGCCGCGCCCGTCTGACCGAGTACGCTGCCGAGCGTCCCTCCGCTGTATATCACGAAGGAACTCATTCCGACGGCGGTGTATGGTCTGTTCCCTGTGATGTGGCTCTTCCCTGCGCTACCCAGAACGAGCTGGATCTGGATGATGCCAAGATGCTGGTTAAGAACGGTGTCAAGGCTGTCGCCGAGGGTGCCAACATGCCCACCACCATTGAGGCTACCAAGTACTTCCAGGAGAACGGCATTCTGTTCTGCCCCGGCAAGGCTGCCAACGCCGGCGGCGTAGCCACCTCCGCCCTGGAGATGACTCAGAACAGCGAGAGACTGTCCTGGACCTTCGACGAGGTCGATGCCAAGCTGCAGAGCATCATGTCCAACATCTTCACCAACGTCAACGAGACCGCCAAGGAATTCGGCATGGCCGGCAACTATGTCGCCGGTGCCAACATTGCTGGCTTCCTGAAGGTTGCCAACGCTATGGAGGCTCAGGGTATCCTGTAATTCCTTTAGTTCAAAGCAATATCAAGGCTGCGGAGGGAATCATCCTTCCGCGGCCTTATTCTTTTCCGTAGGAAATAGTTCTATTAGGGTATTGTATTTTTCTGTCATTCCATATAAAATCAGATTAATAGGTATAGACTTATTACATAAATATATATTTCAAAGGAGGGCTTACAATGAAATGCAAATATTGCGGCGGTGAAATTCCCGATAACGTAAAGTTCTGTATCCATTGTGGTCAAAAAGTCATCAAGGAGGAAGCTCCCGCGCCGGCCGCTCCGGAACCAGTGCTTCCGGCCTTTGACCCCGCGCTGGCAGATGAACCGGAAACCACCGTTCTTTCCCGGGATCAGCTGACCCGCCCCGGTATGATAGCTCCGAAACAGGAAGAAGCGCCCGAACCCCCTTCCTTCGAGCCCGTATTCAACAACAGCTTTGCTCCTCAGCAGGATGACTTCCAGCCCAAGCAGGATGACTGGCAGCCTCAGGCCACCAGCTTCCAGCCCCAGCAGGGGCTTCCCCAGCAGGGCAGCTTCCAGCCCCAGCAGGGGCTTCCTCAGCAGGACGACTTCCAGCCCAAGGCGGCAAGCTTCCAGCCGCAAGGTGCCGGATTCGCTCCGCAGCAGGGCAGCTTCCAGCCCCAACAGGGCAGCTTCCAGCCTCAGCAGGGCGGATTCCAGCCCCAACAGGGGCTTCCCCAGCAGGGACAGTTTGGCCAGCCCGGCGGCTTCCAGCAGGGAATGTCCCATCAGGGACAGTTTAACCAGCCCGGTGGTTTTGAGCCTGAGAAGAAAAAATCCAAGGCCGGTCTGATTATCGGTATTGCCGCAGCCGCCGTCGTGCTGATTGCGGCCGTGGTGCTGATTCTTCTGAAGCCCTGGAAACCGAAACCGGTGGATGTAGCCCTGAATGATTATGTTTCCTTCACCTTCTCCGGCTACAACGGCTCCGGAACCTATGAATTCAAATTTGATGAAGCAAAATTTGTCGCGGACTACACCGACAAGATCAAATGGATGGATAAATCCCTGGAAGAGGGCCGTCCCGCCGCTGCCTGCTTCTATCAGTACTGTGTCAACGGTCATTTCTCCACGCCCGGAGGTGCGCTGAAGAACGGAGACAAGGTTTCCGTCATCTTTGATATCAATCAGGAATGGGCTCCCTACTTCAACGCCAACGTGACCACCACCTCGGTGGAATATACGGTATCCGGCCTGAAGGACCTGCAGTCTGTGGATCCCTTCGAGAACTTTATCATCACCTTCAGCGGTGATTCCCCCTACATTGACGCTTACACCGATACCTCCAATGTACCGGAGTCCTGCCTGACGCTGCAGTACAAGGTGGAGCCTTCCTACGATCTGAAGATTGGTGATACCGTCACCGTTACCATTCTGGACCCCAACGGCCAGGATCCCACCGCGTACCTGGAATCCAACTACAACGTAGCGCCCACCGCTCTGACCAAAACCTTCACAGTGGAGAGTGCCGGTTACTTTGTTACCAGCGTTGAAGGAATTCCCCAGGAAGTTCTGGATGACTTTATCGGCCTCGGCCAGAGCATCTTCGAGGAAGACGAGACCCTGCCTTCCAACGTGGTGCTGAAGAGCTTCGACTACATTGGCAATGTGTTCATGACCATCAAGGAGCCTGATTATTCCGTCACCAACAACGCCTTCTTCTCCGTTTACAAGGTCGTTGTCACTGTCACCACCAAGGTCAAGCAGACTGCCGAGGATGGCACGGAAACCGAAGTAGACCAGGCCACCGATTACACCTACTACTATGATGTCGAGTATGATGACGTCATAGTCGGCGCTGATGGAGTCGTGGATTACAACAACGTTTATTACTACACTCCCTACAGCACCATCACTCTGAAGGATACGGATATCACTCTTTACGGCTACGAATCGGTGGATGCCTATCTGGCCATCTTCGACGCCGAAGAATTCGCTCCTTACAATGTCACCAAGAACGTAACTCCGTAAAAGGTTCTTCCGGCCGTAACGGAGCAAACAGCGAAAAACCTGGTAAATTCAATTTACCAGGTTTTTGTCGATTATATATCAGTGGAGGCAGATGTGTCAGAACTCAGTATTTCCGAACTTATGAAGATGCAGAGAGAGCTCTATGAAAAGCATCAGGACAGCTGGGCGCCCCATACGCCGGAATTTGGCAAGGATTCCCTGCTGTGGATGGTGGATGAGCTGGGCGAGGTCATCGCCATTATCAAGAAAAAGGGCCATGACGCCATCATGGAGGATGAACACGTCAGGGCCCATTATCTGGAGGAATGCTCCGATGTTCTGATGTATTATCTGGATATGCTGGACTGCTACGGCATCGGCGCCGAAGAGCTCACCAAAGCCTTTGATAAAAAGTGGCGCCGCAATATGGACCGCAGCTGGATCGAGAACGACGCCATGTACGAGGACTAAAGCCTCTTGCCGTAGCTCATGCGCTTGCCATAGCGCATGGGTTCGGCCACGGTTTTCCGGAAGAAGGAGATCAGCGGCCCCATAAAGAAGGCGCTGATGATGGTTCCCACGCCGATGGCTGCGCCCAGCAGGCCGCCGATGGTGACACAGATCAGGTCGGTGGCGATGCGGATGTACTTGAAGGGCACCGGGGGCCGGGAGCCGAAGCGGATGGCTTTTCGCTCGTCCAGGGTGATGGCGATGGCGTCGTAGGTGGAGACGCCCATGTCCGCGGTGAAGTACAGCGCGGCGGAGAAGCACATGATCACCACTCCCAGCAGCAGGCTGATGCTCCGGATCAGCAGCGAAGCCTCCTGGGCGGGACCCAGCAGGCTGATGAGGCCCTTTTCGGAGAATTCAGCCATATAGCCCACCAGAAACAGGTTGATGACCGTTCCCAGGCCGATCTTTTTCCGGTTCACGAAGAAAATGATCACCAGGAGGATGGCGTTAAGAATCATGTAGTAGGTGCCGTAGCCCAGCGGGAAAAGGCTCCAGGTGCCGTGGGCAAAGACCTGAAAGGGATCGAGGCCCATGCTGGAGTAGCTGAAGAGGCCGACGGAGAGACCGCATATGGAAACGCCAAGAACGGTCATGATAATACGTTTGGTTAGTTCATTCATTAATGATCAATTCCTGTCTGTTAGTCGGTAGGGATTTCCACCCGGAAAATCGAATCAATTTTCACGAGCTCAGAGTCGGTGATGAGAATTTCATCACCGGCTTTTTTGATGTTGAAGCAGCCCAGGGCTCCGGAGTTCTGGGCGGGGTCCTGATTGCCGGAGATCAGATTTCCCAGAGAGTAATAAATCAGCATGACGTGTCCGTTCTCCGCTGTCAGGGTTTCCATGGGCTGGATCACATGGGGATGGGAACCCACCACCACGTCCACGCCGGCCTGGAGGAAGAGATCAGAGTAGAACTGCTGAAGCTCGTCCGGCTGATTTTCATACTCGGTGCCCCAGTGGGCGAATACGATGACGCAGTCCGCTTCCTCCCGGGCCGTCTTCAGGGCAGTCCGGAGCTTTTCCAGGGCTTCCCCGTCTTCGGGGTCAGGCAGAAGATGCACTGCATAGGGAGAGCTGGCGGGCATAGGGCGGCCGTTGGTTCCGTAGGTCAGGGAGAACAGGGCGAAACGGATTCCCTGGCGCGTGAGCAGCTGATAGGGGATCCAGCGGGCCTGTTCGTCGGTGCCCTGAATCCCCAGGGGCAGGACATCATTGTCCCGGTAAGTCTTCAGAGTGATATCGATGCCCTTCATGCCCCGGTCCAGGGCGTGATTGGTGGCGCAGGAAGCGATATCAAAACCGGCATTGGCTGCGGCCTCGCCCACGGTCCAGGGCGTTCCGAAATCCGGATAGCCGCCGTAGAGAAGGGGATCGTCCACCAGGGGAGTCTCCTGACCCAGCACGGCCACATCCGCCGAGCGGATCCGCTGGGGCAGGCCGTCCTCCTGCTGGAAGAGAAAATCGAAGGTTTCCGTGTAGCTAAGGCCGTAGGCATAGATGGGCTCGTGAACCAGCAGATCGCCGGCGCACAGAAAGCTGACAGAGCTTTCCTCGCTCACCATTTCCAGGCCCCAGCTGAGCCAGGCCCAGCCGGTGATCCGCTCGTCCGTCTCGCGGACATAGAGGGCCTGCCGGGAAGGGTCATAGCTGATGGCGGTGATATCCATGGGAATGGCGGAGGACATCCAGATGGCGTGTACCGGATTGGGGTAAACGGTGTTTTCGGGAGCATAGTCATAGATGAAAATATGCTGTCCCCAGCGGTTGTCGTTGGCGGACACCCAGAAGGGCCGGTGCTCGCCGAAGCTGCCCCGCCGCCAGCAGAGCAGGATGATTTCCTTCGCTCCGTCGCGGTCGATATCCTCGTACAGAAGATCCTGCACCAGCACCTCTTTGGGAGAGGTCCAGATGGGATTTTCCCCCACAGAGACCGCGGCCTTTTTGCTGCTGAGCTCCAGCCGGAGGGAATCTCCGCTGAGGCTTCGGTTTTTCCATATTCCGCCGGGATCCTTGGCGTTTTGCTGCTTCGTCCAGGAGGGGAGGAACAGGCCGCGCTGATCCAGCAGCCGGAACATGGCCAGCCCTCCCAGGAGGATTATCAGCACAGTCAGAATCAGCCCGACGGCCTTCTGTTTTCTGCTTGCTGAGGTTTTCATCGACTTTTTAATCGTAGGTGTAGCGGTAATCCATGGTCCAGGCGGGCTTGCTTACGGGCTTCGCATCGTAGTTGTAGGAGCCGTCCTCGCCCATCTGGATACCCATCATGATTCGCCATTGGGAATCTGTCAACCGATCCGAAGAGGGCCAGGAGAACTGATAGAAGCTGTAGACGCTGCCGCTGCAGATCTTCACCTGTCCGTCCACCAGGCAAGCTACATAAATCGTAGCGGGGTTATAGGTGGCCAGCTCCAGGCACTGGCCGTTGGGATCGGTGGCCACATCCACCACCAGAGCCGCCGGGAACTGATCGGGCCGGTTCAGGGTGGCGTCATCGTACTGGGCTGCCAGATCCTTGACGGTTTCCTGCCAGAAATGCTCCAGGTTGCCGCCGTAGGTGCGGATCAGCTCGTATTCCTCGTCGGTGAGGGTCTCGTTCCGCAGCTCTTTCTCGGAAATGACCATCAGCTGACGGGCCAGAGAGCTCAGCAGGCCTAGGTTCTGCTCATCATTTTCGGAAAGCATGCCGTAGCCCTTCAGACCGGAGGCGGTGCGGTCGGTGAGCACGGCCAGCCGGGAGAAGATTTCCGGTTCGGGCTCCACATAGCCCCGGTCATCCACCACGGGAATCTCGCCGCCGCCCATCTCTGCCATCATCTGCTTGGCGTAAAGCACGGTATCGTGCTTCAGTTCGGTGAAGCTGCCGGCGAAGGTTTCCAGAGTCTTCTGGGCCCAGAGGCCGGTCTGCATGAAGCCGGGATAGCCGGCTCCCTTTTCCTTCAGCAGGGGTTGGAGGGTGTGAAGCCAGCTGGAATACAGGGAAGCATTCCACTGCTCTTCGGTGGAGTTTTTCACTTCCTCTCGCAGAGCCTGCATATTCTCCAGATATCCGGGATAGCTGGTGGCACCCTGCTGCTCCAGAATGGACAGAGCCTTCTCGGAGCCCATGGCGGCTGCGGCATCCAGCACATCGGGAAGCATGCGGCGGTCGTTTTCGGACTTTTCGCCCACCTTGCTGTAGGTCAGGTTCTGGAAAATGGCCTCATCCAGGGTAAAGCGCTGCCCCATGAAGCGGTAGCCCAGGTTTTCCACCACCTTGTCGGTGGCGCCGCCGTCATCCATCATGGGGACGGAGTTGATGCGGGGCGGCTCCAGCTGGCCGGTGAGGGTGTGGAACAGGTTCCAGGCATCGGTCTTGCCGGGCAGATCGGTAGCCGTCACGCCGGCGCCGTAGGCCGCGTCGATGATGGGCTTGTATTCGTAATAGCCGGAATCATCGCTGGTGCCGGCAAAGAAAGAGGTAATGGCGTAAATGGATTCCCAGGCGGGAAGGGTATCCTGATCCATGGCCAGGGTCATCAGCAGGGCGCTGCGGTCCAGATCTTCTTCCTTCTGCTTGAAGTTCAGCCTTCCGTACCACATCATGGCCCGGAAGTAAGCCTCCAGCTGGGGATCACCCTCGTAGTAGCCCCGGGGCTTGTACTGGGAATAGTCCTCCATGATTCCCGTCAGAGGAGATTCCACCAGGGTCGTGTGCTCCATAATCAGGGCCAGCTCGGATTCCACGACGGCCTGTACCTCGGCGGGGATGGCAATGCTCTCATTCTGCAGCCGGGCGCCTATGCAGAAGAAGGCCACGTTGCGAAGGGCTGCCTGTTCCCATTCAGTGCCCTTGAGGGCTTCATACTGTGCCACGGACTTGGACAGCATCTGCTCGGAAAGGGCGGACAGGGTGTAGCCGAGATAGTTTTTCTCAGTATTCCGCATCAGGTAAGCGAAATACAGATGATAGGTATGCATCATGGAGTCCACGGTGACGAAGTTGGCCATGTACATATAGCGGTTGGATTCGTAGCGCTCGAAGAATTCCTTTCCGCCGCCTTCCATCACCACAAATCCGTTCTGGACCAGCATGGCCTTGGCTTCATCGCTCATATAGACGATTTCTTTGTTGATGACATTGCTGAAATCGGGAGCCACGGAGTATTCGGGAACGGAGGGCACCAGGCTCTGGTCGTAGAGCTGGGCGGCTCCCGCCATCAGAGAGGGACGGGGCAGGGAGGCCACCACGGGAAGGGTGGGGGCGGCAGGCTGCTCCGCGGGCTGGGAGGCTTCGGCCTGGGCGGCTTCCGATTCAGTGGGCTGAGTGGATTCGGCCGGCTGCTCAGCTTCGGCGGCAGGAGATGTTTCCTGCTCTGCTTCCTGAAGCACTGAGGAACCATCCACGGGGGTTCCGGTGGGATCGGAGTTCTGCACCGGCACGGGTTCGGGCTGAGTGTCTGCGGGCTCGGAGAGTTCTTCCTCGTAGAGGGAATTGCTGGCGGTGGCAGGCTCCTTGCCCGGTTTTGTCAGCACCACAATGAGGGCCACCACAATACCCACCAGCAAAACGCCCAGGCAGCTGATGGCCACAATGAGGCCGGTCTTCTTCGGCCGCTGCGGCTGAGGCTGCTGATAGTAGCCGTTCATGCCTGGATCATAGTAGTTCTGGGATGAATAATCCTGCGCACCCTGCTGATACTGCGGCTGCGCGCCTTGCTGATAAGGCTGCTGGTACGCTTGCGGCGCCTGCTGCTGAGGCGCCTGCTGCTGGTTCCGGTAAGCATCCAGATTCAGACCGCAGCCGGTGCAGAAACGGTCCGCATCCGTAAAGGGTTTGCCGCAGCGCGGACAGATTTTCATGAGAGCTTCCTCCTGCTGATTCTTATTAGGATAGATTACATAAATAATCGCTGTAACACAGCTATTTTACTGCGATATTCTGCACTCGTCAAGCACGGGAGAATGTGATAAAATAGTAGGATAGCGTAACAGAAAACGGAACGCAGGATTTGTATTTCGAGGTATATAGAATGAGTCAAGCATCCCCATCGAATGATGTTTTATTTGAACAGCTGGCGAAAAGGAAAAAACGCCGCCGCCTGAAGACGGTGCTGATTGTGCTGGCCATTGTGCTGACGCTGATCACCGCCCTGGTGGTCACCGTGGCGCGGCTGAGGCAGCGGGTCATGGAGGAGTTTGCCAACCAGACTCCCGACGTGCTGACCTTTGAGGTCACCAGGGATACCCTGGAGACCACCATTTCCGCCTCGGGCACCCTGGAGCAGATGGATCTGCTGAGTGTGGAAGTGCCCGCCGGAGTGGAAATCATCGAAGTGCTGGTTCAGCAGGATGATCAGGTACAGGAGGGGGACATTCTGGCCAAGGTGAACATGAGCACGGTACTGGGCGCCATGTCCAGCCTGCAGACCCGGCTGGATGAGCTGGATGCCCGCATCGCGGATGCGAAAAATGACGAGGTGCAGCCCTATCTGACCGCCGGAGCCGGCGGCCGGCTGATGGAGCTTTTTGTGGCGGAGGGCGATGATATCGCCTCCTGTATGATGAAAAACGGTTCCCTGGGCACCCTGTCCCTGGACGGGCTGCTGGCCGTGGTAATTCCCCTGAAGGGGACTTCCCTGGAGACGGCCCAGGAGGTTTCCGTTCGCTTTGGCGAAGATCAGGAACTGAAGGGCAAGGTGGAGCTGGTGCGGGAAGAGACGGCCGTGATCGTCTTCTCCGATGAGAAAATCCTGCCCGGCACCGGCGTGAAGGTCTTTACCGTGCCCGAGGAAAAGGACGCGGAGCCTGCCCTGCTGGGAGAGGGCAGCGCGACCATTCACAGCCCCCTGTCCCTGACGGGCTTTGCGGGCACCGTGGAGAAAATTTATGTCCAGCCCGGCGAAAAAGTCAGTGCGGGCACGGATATCTTCCGGCTGACCAACACCAGCTACAGCACCAACTACGATACGCTGCTGCGGCAGCGCTCCGACCTGGAGGAGGAGCTGATGGATCTGCTGAACCTCTACAGGGACGGCGCGGTGCTGAGTCCCATCAGCGGTCTGGTGGACAGCGTGGATTATTCGGAAGAGGAAAACTCTTCCGCCGCGGCATCCTCCGGATCTGCCTCCCTGCAGGGGCAGATGATGGAATACGCGTCCTCCATGGGCGCGGGCATGTCCGGAGCGGCTTCCCAGCTGGCGGGCATGACCCCGGAAAGCGGCGGCACGAAGCTTCTGACCATCGATCCCCTGGAGAAAATGAGCATGACGGTGGGCATCGATGAAAACCACATTCTGGCGCTGAAGGAGGGTCAGAAGGTGGATATTACAATCAGCTCTCTGGACGAGGAAGAGGTATTCCCCGGCGAGGTGACCGAGGTCATCAAGGTCTCCTCCGGTGAAGCCAGCATCAGCGGTTCGGGCCTGGCCAGCGCCTTCATGGGACAGGCGGCCTCCGGCGTCACCGAATATTCCGCGAAAATCGAGCTGGAGAGAACCGAGGGCATGCTGCCCGGCATGAGCGCCGAGGCGGGAATCCACATCGAGGGCACCGAGAACGTCCTGGTGATTCCCATCGACGCCCTGCACCAGACCAGCAGCTCCTACTATGTCTATACCTCCTTCGACGAGGAGACCGGGGAATACGGCGGCAAGGTCAACGTGGAGCCCGGCATGCAGAGCACCAAGATGGTGGAAATCCTCTCCGGTCTGGAGGAAGGGCAGACGGTTTACTATGTGGAGAAGCAGGAATTTGACTTCTTCGAGCAGTTCTACGGACGGGGCAGAAGATGATCGAATTAAGAGACGTTTGCAAATATTATCAGGTAGGCGACGATAAGGTTCGGGCGCTGGATCACGCGAACCTTCACATCTACCCGAAGGAATTTGTCAGTATCATAGGCCCCTCGGGCAGCGGCAAATCCACCCTGATGAATATCATCGGGTGTCTGGATACCGCTGACGCGGGCATCTATCTTCTGGACGGCATGCCCATTGAGGCCTACTCCGAGCGGGAGCTGGCCCGGGTGCGGAACCGGAAGATCGGTTTTGTATTTCAGAATTTCAACCTCATCGCGAAGCTTTCCGCCGAGGAAAATGTGGAGTTGCCCCTGATTTATCAGAAGGTGCGGCGCTCCGAGCGGCAGAGGAGAGTGCGGGAAGCCCTGGACCAGGTGGGCCTTTTAAAGCGGGCCAAGCATCTGCCCACGGAGCTTTCCGGCGGTCAGCAGCAGCGGGTGGCCATCGCCCGGGCGCTGGTGACCAGGCCCTCCCTCATTCTGGCGGATGAGCCCACGGGCAACCTGGACTCCAAAACCAGCAAGGAAATCATGGGCATGTTTCACGAGCTTCACCAGCAGGGCAACACCATCGTGCTGATTACCCATGACGATGATATCGCCCGGCAGGCGCCCCGGAGCATGCATATTTTGGACGGCCAGGTGACGGAGGTGAATCTGTCATGAGATCACTGATTATGGCCCTTCGCTCCATCGGAGCCAACAAAATGCGGTCCGCCCTCACCATGCTGGGCATCATCATTGGCGTTATGGCCCTGGTGGTGCTGGTATCTCTGGTCAGGGGCGCCACCGGTTCCATCACGGGGGCTGTTTCCGGTCTCGGCAGCAGCGTGGTTTCCGTGAATATTTATTCTACTGAGAAAAAGCCCATTACCCTGGAGGACACCGAGGCCTGGGCTGCCTCGGATCCGGCCCTTCGCTATATCGCGCCCTACAGCAGCGACACCCTGGCGGTGCGCCGGGGCGAGAACTTCGGCTCCGCCACGGTCTACGGCGTGACCGGCAGCTACCGGATGGCCCAGAATGTCAAGCTGGCGTCAGGAAGATTCATCTCGGCGCCGGATGTGAAAAACCACAGCTTCGTCTGCGTGATCAATCAGACCATGGCGGAAAACCTGGTGGGCTATACGGACTGTGTGGGCAAGAGGGTCCAGATTAACGGGGCCGAGTATACCATTATCGGCGTACTGGAGCCGGAGGAGGAATCCCTGACGGCTTTATTTACGGCAGGACAGATGAGCGCCTTCATTCCCTATACCTCGCTGATCCGTCTTTCCTCCACCGTCAGCTCCCGGATTTCCAGCCTTTATGTCAGTCCCTCCGAGGGCTACACCCTGGAGATGATCGATGAGAAAATGAATGATCTGCTGCTGGACTGGTTCCAGGAGGATGAGGATGCCTTCCGGGTTTCCAGCCAGAACCTGCTGGAGGACGCCATGGGAAAAATCACCTCGGTGCTTTCCATTCTGCTGGGCGGCATCGCGGCCATCTCCCTGATTGTGGGCGGCATCGGCATCATGAACATCATGATGGTGACGGTGACGGAAAGAACCCGGGAAATCGGTATCCGCAAGGCCATCGGCGCCAACCGGGGCACCATCCTGATCCAGTTTCTGATGGAGGCCGTGGTGCTCTGCATGATGGGCTGCGGCCTGGGCATCTTTTTCTCCTGGGGCATTCTGCGGCTGGTTTCCACCGTGGTGGCCAGCACCGGACTGGTATTTACCATGGACGCTTCCGTGGTCATTGTGGCGGTGGTGTTCTGTTTCCTGATCGGAATTATTTTCGGTCTTTCCCCGGCGAATAAAGCGGCAAAGATGAAGCCCATCGATGCCCTGCACTATGGAGGGTAAAGATGGATCTGGCAAAGAAAAGAAGAATTAAAAGCGCGGTTTCCTGGATCGCCGTTGTGGGAATCGTGGCTGTGTTTGCGGGTATCTCTCTCCTGGATCAGCGAGGCGCGGATACCGGCATCGACGGCGAGGTGAAAACCGCCGCTGCCGAGCTGGGAGATCTGAGTCTATCCCTAAGGGGCGGCGGCAAGCTGGTTCAGCAGGAGCCGGCAAAAATGGAGCTGCCCGAGGAAGTGGAAATCTCCGAATACCTGGTACAGAACGGCGAAGCTGTCCAGGAGGGACAGGCCATTGCCCGGGTGGATGAGCTGAGTCTGGATCAGACGATTCTCACCGTCAACGAGGTCATGATGAAGACCCTGGCAAAGATTGACGCCCAGCAGACCTCCGGAGCGGCGAAAACCCTGACCTCTCCGGTGAGCGGACGAATTAAGGAAATCTATGTGCTGGAGGGCGAGGATGTCCGAACCTCCCTGCTGCGGGACGGGACGCTGCTGCTTCTGTCCCTGGACGGAAGGCTTCAGGTGAGACTGGAGACCGAGTCCTCTCTGGTGCCGGGCGATGCAGTGGAGCTTCGTCTGGCTGATCCGGAAGCTGCGGCCATGGAAGGCACCTCCCAGGAGAGCACTTCCCTGGAAGGAACGTCCTTAGAAGGCACTTCCCTGGAGGGAACGTCCTTGGAGGGAAGGGTGGAATCCAACCTGGCGGGCGAGCTGGTGATTACCGCCGCGGACGAGGGCTATACCCTGGGTCAGGAGATTCAGGTATACCATCAGGACAAGCTCCTGGGAACGGGAATTCTCGAGGCCCATGACGCCTGGAAGCTCATGGCGGCGGAGGGTACTGTCAGCCGCATCCGGGTTCAGAAGGAGCAGGTGGTGGAGAAGGGCGATACCCTTTTTGAGATGAATACAGCCCTGGGAGCGTCGGCGGATCTGCTGGATCAGTATGAGCAGTACCGCCAGGTGCTGCTGGAGCTTTTCGAATTGAAGCAGACAGGCACGGTGCTTTCTCCCACGGAGGGAAAAGTCGAGGGGCTGGATGCGGAAAAGACGGCCCTGGCAAGACCCCGGGTGGAAGCGGGGGCGCTGTCCCTGACCATCATGGGAGCCGGCGAGGTCCCGGAGGGCAGCAGTGCCGAAGGGGAAGCTCCGGCCCCTGCGGATACCGGCTCTGGGGAAAGTCAGCCCGCTGATCCCACCCAGGAGCTGACCTCCCAGATTCTGACCATGCTTCTGACGGGTCAGTATACGGGTTATATCGGAATTTTCACGGGAGCCTCCGCCGATCAGGCGGGCGCCCTCATACAGCCGGAGGGCTTTGCCCTGGATCAGCCTTTGGCCCTGCTGTCCATGAGACCGGACTTTACCAAGATGACCACCCCGGTGGTGTTCTCCTCGGCC
Organism: uncultured Eubacteriales bacterium; assembly: GCA_902783575.1. Classification (GTDB taxonomy): domain Bacteria; phylum Bacillota; class Clostridia; order Lachnospirales; family Bianqueaceae; genus RUG760. The sequence goes on along the minus strand of CACZRP010000100.1, from coordinate 23,578 downwards.
ATTGCCTTCTACGAGATTACCGGCGGCCAGATGAGAACGGCAGACCCGGCGGTTTTAACGGTCGGAACTCCGCTGATTCTTCTGAAGGACGCGGCGGGCGTGGAGCAGATGGTAATTCTGCTGCCCGATGTGACGGGAGCTTTGACCCCGGGTGAGGACCCGGCGGCGATGCCGGACCTTTCTTCGCTGACGCCGGAGCAGATTCAGCAGCTGCTGGCCATTGCCGGCCAGGGACAGATTCCCGGGCTGGATGTGGAAAGCCTCATCGGCAGCTACGGCGGCTTTGATATCTCTTCTCTTTACGGACTGGATTTTTCCGGCATGATGGGAGAGGAGACCCAGGAAGAGGCCTATGAAAATACCCCCTGGACCCTAGGACGAGTGGTGCCCCAGGAATGGATGGAGGTTTCCATGCCCGTGGATGAGCAGGATCTTTCCCTCATCAGCGAGGGAAGCCAGGTGCAGGTGTACGTCGAGGCCCTGAACGCCGGTTCCCAGGACAGGACACCCCTGAAGGGTGAAATTCGTAAGATCTCCCGGAAGGGCTCCAATCAGGGCGGCAGCAGCAAATTTAATGTGATCATCCGTCTTCCCAGGGAAGAGGGCATGCTGGAGGGCATGAGCGCCTCCTGCGTGATTCCTGTGGAAGAGAAGAAGGACCTCCTGCTGATTCCGGTGGAGGCCCTGATGGAGGACGGCGGCCGGCTCTATGTCTATACCGGCTATGATCCCCAGAAGCAGATGTTCCTGTCGCCGGTGGATGTGACCATCGGTTTCTCCGATGAGGAGAAGGTGGAGATTCTCTCGGGACTGACCGAGGGAATGATGGTTTATTATTCGGTTCTCACCGGGGAGGAGTTTTGACCCCGGCGGGCAGATGTGATATAATCAGAGCATGTTCAGTCAGGAGGGATATCTCATGATCTATGCGATCCTTATCAATGCTGTGATAGCGCTGGTAACCCTGGTGATTACCTTTAAGGCCGCGAAGCGGTATTTCACAACCCTTTCCAATATTTTCAGCGCTCTGGCGAGCCTGGTGCTGATGGTGGTGGAGATTGTGATCCTCAGCCGGGGCGGGTCCATGGCGGATTTGCCGGTATGGGCTGTGCTTCTCAAATATACGGCGACGGTTTCCGTGACCGTGACATTTCTGACGGTCATGGCCTTTCTGGGCCCCATCTACACCTACAAATCCCAGCTTTCCGGCAGCGGCGCCTGGGTGCATCTGGCCGGGCCAGTGCTGGCGGTGATTGCCTTCGGACTGCTGGAAAAGGGCATGAAGCTCAGCTTCCTGCAGGCCTGCCTGGGTATGCTGCCCACCCTGCTTTACGGCGTGGTTTACCTCTATCAGGTGGTAGTCCGGGGGCAGGAAAAGGGCGGCTGGGAGGATTTCTATTCCTTCAACCGGGGCGGCAAATGGCCCATTGCCTTTTCGGCCATGGTGCTGGGCACCGCGCTGATCTGCGTTCTTCTGACTCTTTTTCACAACGCATAGGAGCATGATCTTAGATGATTAAACAATGGATTTATGGTTCCCCTCTGCCGGATTTTGCGCTGGCGGAGCCGGTGGACCTTGAGAAAAGCTGGGATGTGTTCCCGGCTTCCCGTATATCAAAGGAGGAAACGGGCCTCCAGTTTCTGACGGAGCTCTTCCCGGGAGACCGGATCTTCGGCCTGGGAGAAACCATGCGGGGCATTGACAAGCGGGGCGGCCGCTATGTCAGCTACAACACCGATGACGCCAATCACCGCCATGACATGCCTTCCCTCTACGCCTCCCACAATTTCTTTGTGGTGGTGCCCCGGGAGGGCGATCCCTGGGGACTTTTCTTTGATACGCCCGCCAGAACGGTCTTTGATATGGACTCCGGCGGAGAAGCGATGCTGCGGGTCACGGTGGAGAGCTTTGATCTTCGGCTGGTCTATGTGACCGGCGGGGATCCCCTGTCCATCTGCCGGCAGTTCCTGCAGGTCATCGGCCAGAGCTTCCTGCCGCCCCTCTGGGCCTTCGGCTTCGGCCAGAGCCGCTGGGGCTACAGTTCTTCGGAGGATGTGCGGCGGGTGGTGAAGCGTCATCAGGAAGAGGCGCTGCCGCTGGATTATGTGTGTCTGGATATCGGCTATATGGACCGGTATATTGATTTTTCTGTGGATAAAAAGAAGATTCCGGACCTGAAGGCCCTGGTACTGGAGATGAAGGAGCAGGGCATCCGCCTGGTACCCATCATCGACGCGGGGGTCAAGGTGGAACCCGGCAATCCCGTCTACGATGAAGGGGTAGCCAGGGGCTATTTCTGCGTTAACAAACAGGGAGAACCCTTCCAGGCGGCGGTGTGGCCGGGCATGACTCATTTTCCCGACTTTTTCCAGCCGGAAGCCAGCCGCTGGTTCGGCGATCAGTACCGGGTACTGACGGATCAGGGCATCGAAGGCTTCTGGAACGATATGAACGAACCTTCCATTTTCTATTCCGAGGCCAGCGGCCACGCGGGCCTTTTCAAGCTGGGGCTGTCCCATATCGCCCCGCGGCTGGCAGAACGCCTGGCCATGAATACCCGGGATGACTACCGGTATTTCTATCACCGTATCGGCGGGAAAACCGTCTGCCATCATGATGTGCACAATCTCTACGGAGCTCTGATGACCCGGGCCTCGGCCCAGGGGCTGCAGGAGCAGGTGAAGGGGCGCTATCTGCTGTTCTCTCGTTCTTCCTATATCGGAGCTCACCGCTACGGCGGCATCTGGACCGGGGATAACTATTCCAGCTGGGAGATGCTGCGGCAGAACGTGAAGCAGATGCCCGGCATGAATATGTGCGGCTTTTTGTACAGCGGCGCCGATACCGGCGGTTTCGGCGGCAACTGTACCCGTCAGCTGCTGCTGCGGTGGCTGGCCTTCTCCGTGTTTACACCTCTGATGAGGGACCATTCCGCCACCATGACCCGGGAACAGGAGACCTACGCCTTTGGCGATACCGAGGCCTTCCGCCGGATCCTTTCCCTGCGGTATTATCTGCTGCCCTTCCTGTATTCCGAGTTTATGAAGGCAGCCCTGCGAAGAGATATGCTTTTCCGGCCTCTTTGCTTTGACTTCCCGAAGGACCCCATGGCGGCCCGGGTGGAGGACCAGCTGATGCTGGGCGAATCCCTGATGGTAACTCCCATTGTCCGGGAGGATACGGATTCCAGACAGGTATACCTGCCCGAGGATATGACCATGGTGCGCTTCGCGAACGGAGAATTCCTGCTGGAGGAGCGGAGCCGGGGCATGCACCGCATCACGGTGCCCGAGGATGAAGTGGTGTTCTTTGTGAGAAAGGGAAGAGGCTTCATCACCGCGGCCAAAGCCGTGAGCTGCACCCGGGATCTGGACCTTCGTGACGTCCGGCTGATTACGGGAGATTATTATGATCAGTACCTGGATGACGGCATGAGCCGTCAGGCGGATCTGTCCAACATCCGGCGGGTTCGCAGAGAGGAAAGATAGAGAAAGAAACTGAGGTGAGAGATGAGAATTCGATTTTGGATTGCCCTGTGGGCTGGCAAGCTGGCCATGGCTGTGCTGAAGCTCCTGGGAAAAGAAGAGGATGACAGACCAGGTATTCTGATTTACCGGCTGTGTCCCGATTTTCTGAAATACGTGAGGAAGCCCAAATATACGGTGGCGGTCACCGGCACCAACGGCAAGAGCACCGTGACGGCTCTGATCAACGACCTGTTCCGGGCCATGGGCATGAAAACCTCCTTCAATACCTGGGGAGCCAACCTGAAGGCAGGCCACTGCTACCTCATGGCGAAGAGTGTCAATATCCTGAACCGGCCCCTGGTGGACGCCTGCGTGCTGGAGGCGGATGAAACCAGCAGCGCCGCCAACATGGGCGCCCTGCAGCCGGATACCTTTATTGTCACCAACATCAGCCGGGACTCCCTGAGAAGAAACGGCCACCCGCTGTACATTAAGGAGTGCATTGAGCGGGCCGTCCAGCTGATGCCCAAATCCACCGTGATTCTGAGCGCCGATGACCCCATCAGCTGCCAGATCACCGCCAAGAAGCCGGTGTATACCGCTCTGGAGGGTGACAGCGCCGAGGTGCCGGATTACCGCATCAAGGACTTCACCGTCTGCCCCCGGTGCCACCAGAAGCCCCGGTATATCCACCATCATTATCTGCATATCGGGAAATTTGTGTGCCCCAGCTGCGGCTATCATTCCCCCGAGGCCGATTATGACGGCATCCGCTTCAACCCGGCGGATGGCTCCCTGGTGATCCGCGAGAAGAACGGCACCGAGACCGCCTTTAAAACCGGAGCCACCTCTGTATTCAACGCTTTTAACTATGTGCAGGTGGTCGCGTATTTCCGCTCCATCGGCATCACCAATGAGAAGCTGAAGCTCATCATGGAGCAGGCGAAGATTCCCGCCTCCCGGGAGACAGATGAGAAGGTGAAGGGCATTACCCTGTCCACCCGGCTGTGCAAGGGCCAGACGGGCAGCTCCGCCTCCACCCTCTTTGAGCATATCGTCCAGACCGAGGAAAATCTGGAGCTGGTGCTGATGGTGAACGAGGAGTACGGCAATATCGATGCCCATGAGACCATCAGCTGGCTCTACGATACGGACTACGAATTCCTGAACCGGGACAATATCCGGCGGATTATCGTGGGAGGACCCAACTACGCGGATTACGCCGTGCGCTTTCGGATGGCGGGCATCCCTGCAGACCGGTTTGTCTGCGTCCCCGATGAGCAGGACCTGGTGAAGCATGTCACCTTTGACGGCATTGACCGGATCTATGTGCTTCACGAGTGCGACGCGGTCACCATGGGCCGGCGCTGCAAGCAGGCCATTAAGCAGAAGCTGCTGAAGGACAGGAGGCGCTGAGATGAAAATAGAATTTCTGTTTCCCGAGCTGGTCACCCTCTACGGAGAGAAGGCCAACGTGGAATATCTGGCGAAATGCCTGCCCCAGGCCCGGCTGGTGACCACCAGTCTGGGAGAGGGCCCGGCCTTTGCCATTCCGAAAAAGAATCCCGCCGCGGCTCCTGAGATCCGGAGCGAAGAAAGAAAAATCCTGCCTCCGGAGCTTTGCTACATCGGTTCCATGGAGGAGGACTACTTCGAGGCGGCCCTGGAATCCCTGCGGCCCTACAAAAAAGCCCTGGAGAAATACATTAAGAGCGGCCGGATTCTGCTGGCCACGGGCAATGCCATCGATCTTTTCGGCAAGAAAATCGAATGGAAGGACCGGGTTTATCCCGATGGACACATTGCGGACTGCACCCTGGAGGGCCTGGGTCTCTTTGATATGGTGTCCGTGGTGCGCCGGGACCAGACCAGGCACAACTCCTGGTATTACGGAGAGTTCGAAAATATCAAGATCTTGGGACACCGCAGCACCTTCTCCCGGCAGTTTGGGGGATCGTCCGATCCCTTCATCACCACCCTGGGAGGCTTCGGCATGAATGACGAAACCAAGCAGGAAGGAGTTCATCGGGACGGCTTCTACGGCACCACCCTGCTGGGGCCGCTGCTGATCATGAATCCCGAGCTGACCCGGTACTTCATCGGAAAAATGTGTGAAATCTCCGGTGAGAAGGCCCCCTCCGAGCTTTTCGAGGAGAAGCTGATTATGGAGGCCTATCACAACCGGCTGGCCTACCTTTCCAAGCCCGATGCCCGCTACGCCATGGGCGCCCTGGGATAAAAACAAAAGCGAATCCGTCCCCTCAGCGGGTCAGATCCTTCACCCAGTTGTATTTGTGATAGTTCACCCAGACGGCGGGCAGCTTGACGATCTCATCCATGTTCACAATAAAGTACACCACCAGGATGGGCAGGTGGAGCACAAAGGCGGAGAGCAGTCCCAGAGGCACCACGATGCACCACAGGGTGATGATATCGCACTTGAGCCCGAATTTGGAATCGCCGCCGGCGGTGAAAATGCCGGAGATGGTGGTGGAGTTGAGGGAACCGCCCAGAATATTCAGGGCGTTGACCACCAGCATCCAGGGCAGGTATCCCCGGGCCGCCTCGGAAAGATCGGTGACCATCAGCAGTACCGGGCAGAGAGCAATCAGCACGACGCCGGTGATGACGCCGCCCACCAGGGCGCTGATGCAGAGATGATGGCCATAGCGTTTGGCCAGCTCCAGATTGCCGGCCCCCAGCTCGTGGCCCACCAGGATGCCCGCGCCGGAGCCAATGCCCTGGCAGAAGCAGAAGGTAAGATTTTTAGCCACCGAAGCAATGGAGTTGGCGGCGATGGCGTCCTGACCCAGCCGTCCCATGATGACAGTTCCCATACTGAAGCCCAGGCCCCAGATGAACATGTTAGCCACCACGGGAGTCACATATTTCCAGTAATCTTTCCGGTTCACCGGATCCACGTGGATCAGATCCTCCAACCGGAAGCGGATGGAAGAAGCGTCCCGGGCTGCGGACTCTTCCTGCTTCTTTTTGAAGAAGTCAGGCAGCACAATCAGCAGGGCGATGAGCCGGGAAATAACGGTGGCCAGGGCGGCGCCCGCAATGCCCATGGCGGGGAAGCCCAGGAGGCCAAAGATCATGATGGCATTCAGAATAATATTGATTACCACCGCACCGGAGCTGATGAGAGAGCTCTTTTTGGCCCGGTCGGTGTTTTTCAGCACGCAGAGAAAGATTTCCGTGATGCCCGTTAAAAGATAGTTCAGGCTGACCCAGCGAAGATACACGCTGCCCAGCTGGATCAGCTCCTTGTCGGAGGTCCAGACGCTCATCAGTCGGGAGGGGAAGGCCAGGGCAAAGAGGGTCAGCAGCAGGGACACCAGGATGGTGGGCCGCATGACCAGACCCAGGAACTTCTCGATGGAACGCATATCCTTTTTGCCGTAGTACTGGGCCACGAACATGCTGGCGCCGATGGTCATGGAGCCCAGGAACAGATGGAAAACAAACATCACCTGTCCCGCCAGGGAAACGGCAGACATGGAGCTCTGGTCCAGCCTGCCCAGCATCAGGGCGTCGGAGGCGGAGACCAGGGACAGCATGAAATTCTGGAAGGCGATGGGCAGCAACAGGGAGAAGAGCTTTTTGTAGAATACTTTCTTTTCGGAATCCATAGAACAACCTCAAAACAGAAAAATCCCTTGAAGTATAACATAATTGCATTAAAAAAGGAAGTCCGCGCCGGAAATGGATCCGGCGCGGGCTTCCTGTTCTTTAGGGGAAATCAGTGTATGATGGGAAGAAGATTACTGAATTTCAATCTGATGAGAAGCGGGCAGCGGTTTCTGCAGCTTGGGCAGGGTCAGCTTCAGGACACCGTCCACATAGGCAGCGCTGATGGCCGACTCATCGATCTCGTTGATATCGAAGCTGCGGCTGAAGGAACCGAAGGTTCTCTCCTGACGAATGTAGCCTGTTTTCTCGTCCTTATGTTCCGCGTTGGCGTGACGCTCCGCATGGATGGTCAGGCGGTGATCATTGATATCGATCTTGATGTCCTTCTTGTCAAAGCCGGGCAGGTCAGCCTCCAGCAGGTAGCTGTCACCCAGATCCTGCACATCGGTCTGGAAGTCAGCCAGCTTGGAAGCGGAGTTGGAGAAGAAATCCTTCTCAAGATCAGCAAAGGGGTTACGGGCAAACAGATTACGATAACTTCTTTCAAAAGGTGTCATTTCAAACATGGTATAAATCCTCCTCAATCTATTTTGAAGATCCCATCAGGGATCCACAGGTCGTATTTTTAAAGAATGGGGAAAGCATCTGAATGCTTCAGATTGCTTTCTTTTTTCTTTTGATTATATAGTACACCCTAATTGTGTCCAAAATATGAACGAGGATTTAACATTCTGTTAGCACTCGACTGATGTGAGTGCTAACAACTGGACGACCTTATTTCTCTTTCTTCAGATATTTGTCCATCCAGCCGGTGATTTCCTGAATGCGGCGCATGCGGTGCTTGGGCTTTCCGCCCCGTGATAGACCATGGCCTTCGCCCTCAAAGAGCACCGCCCGGGCCGGGATGTTTCTGAAGCGCAGGGCAGCGAAAATCTGCATGCTCTCTGACAGGGGACAGTTGTGGTCCAGCAGGGAGTGGATGAACAGGGTGGGAGTTTCCATCCGGTCCACGTAGGCGGCGGGAGAGGCTTCCCAAAGCCGCTTCGGATCCTCCCAGGGCAGGGCACCGATCTCGATGCGGTCAAAGGTATAGCCGATTTCGCTGGCGGAGAAGTCCGAAAGCCAGTTGGAGAAGCTGCGCTGGGTGCAGGCCGCGGCAAAGCGATGGGTATGGCCCAGAATCCAGTTGGTCATCCAGCCGCCGTAGGAACCGCCGGTGACGCCCAGCCTCTGGGAATCCAGGTTGGGGGTGATCTCCAGAATATGGTCCGTGAACTCCATGAGATCCTGATAATCAATGGTGCCGTAGCGCCGGCGGATATCGGCAAAGTCATCGCCCCGGCCGCTGGAGCCCCGGGGATTGCAGAAGAAGACATAGTAGCCCTGGCCGGCCCAGTACTGCATTTCGTTGAAGAAGGTGGTGCCGTAGGCGCCCCGGGGGCCGCCGTGGATATTGAGAATGCCTGGATAGGTCTTTTCCGGATCCATATCCATGGGCTTCATCACCCATCCGTCGATTTCCACGCCATCGGAGTCAGTGAAGGGCACGTATTCCGGCCGGGCAATATAGGTATCCTCCAGCACCTTTTCGTTGAAGGAGGTCAGCTTTTCGAAGCTTCCGTCCGCCAGGCTTCCCAGCCACAGCTCCTGGAGCTGTCCCTCCTCCATGCCGGTAAAGAGGATCCGGCCGCTGTGGATATCGTAACCCTGCAGGGCGGGCAGAGGATCAAAGACGGTCTCGGCCTTTTCTTCGTCGTGGCTGAAGAGCAGGGCTCTGGTGCGGAGCAGGGCGGTATAGTACAGTTTTTCGTCCCGGATTTTCATGGCGGGAGAATAGCCCATCACCGAGTCAGACATGGGGGCGTCCCCGATCTCGGGCATCTGATCATCCACCAGTCGAAGGATTCCGTTTTCGTAAAGATAGAGGCTGGACAGGCCCCAGTAGTTTTCCGCTCCCTCGGGCATGGCCATGACCCAGAAATGGTCCTTCTCCGGGAGAATGTCTCCCAGAATCCGGGTTTTCTCGGGAATCAGGGTTTTGATCTCACCATCTTCAAAATCGTATTCAAAGAGGCCGCTTTCGTAGGGCCGGATGCTGTCGTAGGTGCGTCCAGTGAAGAAGAGCCGGCCGCCGCTGACCTTGAAGCTGTCCAGGGAGAAGAGGCCCTGGGTGATCTGGGTTACCTTCTCTTCCTTCTCGTCATACAGGAACAGATGATCCCGGAAACGGGAGATGAAGCTGCCGTTGTCGGTCCAGTAGGGCAGCTCCTCCAGCACATGATAGTCATCATACTCGTCCAGCTGATCGGAGTTGTCCTTGGTGGCCTCGGGACGGTTCATGTCGATCTCCGCGCTGAAGGCGTAGAGGCCTTCCCGGATTTTTTTGATTTCACCGGCGTCGTAGGGAACGGAAAAGGCTGGCGCGGCCTCGCCCCCTTCCAGGGGCAGGCGGTAGTAGGCGGTTTTGAAATGATGCTTCTCTGGCTCATCCTCCTTGCGGCGGTTCAAGGGCAGCAGGAGGGTATGCTCATCATCGTAGATGAAGCTGCTTTCCTTGCCCAAAGAGGTCAGCTGCAGCAGCTGGGGCTTTCCCTCTTCGGGAAAGCGGATCAGATGAAGGAAGGAATGATAGCCGTTTTCCTTCATGTCCGCGCATTTCCGCACAAAGACGGCGGAGGTGCCTTCCGGCGAAAAGGTGGGCCGGGAGAGGAACTGATACCTGGTGAGAGCATCCAGAGATAAAGGTTTCATGCTATTGATCCTCCTGAATAAAGCTTTCGATTTGCTGAACGGCTTCTTCCCCCTCCGGGATGGGGTAGACCACCCATACATGGTTCATGCCTTCGCCCACGGACAGGGTCACATCGCAGCCGATGCTGTCGAGACAGCGGTAGAGCTCCATGATATCGGGATAGAAAATCTCCCGGGTTCCGGTGAAAATCAGGGTTTTGGGGAAGTTCCTGGACAGAATGCGCTGCGATGCCATGAGACGGTCATCGGTGCCGGCGGTGCCCTCAAAGGCGTAGAGAGGACTGATCAGCGGATCCGCCGGCGGACGGGAGCCCGCCCACAGGAGGCCGCAGAGCTCCAGCTGATCCTTTTTGAGCATGGGATCATTGTCAATGTAATCCGCGATTTCCGGATTGTCCATGGTGACATCCACCCAGGGTGACAGGAGAATCAGCTGATCAGGCAGATAAGCGGGCCGGGTTTTGGGCGTGAACAGCTCGTAGGACTGGGACTGCTCCGGCAGATAAGCCAGGCCCTCCAGGAAAGCCACCAGCCCCAGGCAATAGCCGCCGCCGGCGCTGTCTCCCATCAATATGACGCGGCGTTCCGGATTTTCGTCGATGAGATGGGTATAATGGGTATAAACCAGGGGATAGGAGGACTCGGCGTCATCGAAGGGAATCATGGGATAATCCGGCACGATCACCTCATAGCCTGTTTCCTGGCACAGCTGATCCAGGGTTTCCCAGTGGAAGGGATTGGGCTCATCCATATAGGAGCCGCCGTGGAGATAGTAAATGACGGTATCGGAACTGCCGGGCTTAACTTCCGGGGAGGGCAGCAGGTGGAAAACCTGCATGGAGCTTTCGCCGTATTCGTGGCGGCGGATCTCCAGCTCCGAATCAAATAGTATATAAGAGGGAATTTCATAAGTGGTTTTTCCCTCCTCCAGCATGCCGGTCAGCTTTTTGGTCAGCTCATTCTGGTCCTGGGAAGCCAGCAGCAGCCGGAGGTCAAATTCCGCCACCGTGGCGGCGGCTGAGCGGTGATAGCGGACCTGGGAATAGAGGGACAGGGCGATGGAAAAGACGACCACAAAGACAATCATATACAGAAAATGCCGGATCTTCTGGGCCCTGGCGGTGCGGGCGTCCAGCTGATGAATGGATTTCAATTGAGTCCCTCCTTTCTCCGTTTCCGTCAATCTTATCAGATTTTCGTGGGAAATGCAACGGAAGGCACTGCCTTCCGTCGGAAGGGCAAGCCCTTCCACCCAGAAGACATTACCATGCTGTCCTCATGCCGCGGAATATGCCAATCTTATGCCGACTGCCCGGAAACCCTTGAAAAAAGCGGGGGAGTGCCTTAAAATATCACCATAACAAGAAACCAAAACGACTTAGACAAATCCATTCAGAGATCTTAAAAAAGATCACACAGAGGAGGAAATCATGGCAAAAGATAAAAAGAAATTTGAAGAAGCACCGATCGCCCTCAATAACGAGCTCTCCGCCAGATGGGACAGCATGCATCAGGGCAAGAAAGCCTATATGATGGCGCATATGAGTGAGATTCTGAAGGAGTACTTCGGCATCGATCTGACCAAGGAGAACGCGGTCAAGGACCAGGCGGGCAACCTGAAGCTTTTTGAAATCAACGACAATGGTGAGCGTGTGGACGCCCTGGAGAACTGCAGCATAGACAGCGAAGAATTTCTGCAGAAAATCGACAAGGGTCGTATCTTCTGCCTGGAGCCCGGCAAGAAGGACCCCATTCAGCTGCAGATTGACGAGAAGGACGAGATCGCCTTCTCCCGTCCGGTTCCGGAATCCATGATTCCCAAACCCAAAGCACTGGGCGGCTGGGTGAGTTTCTGGGGTATCTTCGGCTTCTATAAGGAGCAGAAAAACAAGTACAGCCAGGAAATGAAAAAATATAACAACTACAACGATGCCGCCAAGAAGGCCGGCGAAACCCGGGATCCCGAATCAGAGACCATGCAGAGTGAAAAGGCTGCCTTTGATGAAGAAACGAAGCAGCAGGAAGCAGCCGAGGCCGAAGCGCTGAAGAAGGCCGAGGAAGAGCGTCTGAAGAGCGACATAGACAGTTATCAGAGCCAGCTGGATATCAGCATTGGTCTGATGCAGGATATCTACGGTTCCAAGCCCGCTTTCCATGAGGATCAGCTGAACTGCCAGTATACCCAGGAACAGTTCGATACCTTAAAGCCCTACGAGATCAGCGATATTAAAGTTGGAGACAAAGCTCTTGATGACAAGCAGTTCATGTCTCTGGGCCTTCTGAAGGCCCTGACTCCGGAGATTGGCGGCAAGATCCGTGCCACCAACGGCATCGACCCGAATCTCAATGTCGTCGCCAACAATACCTTCTACACCTCCGACCTGTACGGATGGGGCACCCAGGGCCGTGCCAATGTGGGCACCTATTTTAAAGATGCCCAGGCGCCCGCCAGAGATCAGGCCATGGAAGCCCTGGAAGCCTACAAGGCCGGCAACAAGGAGCCTCTGGCAGCGCTGATCGGCAAGGGCCTCCATTTTACGGCCAATAACCTGCCCCACCGCGGACTGGATTCCATGGCGAACATGGGACTTAATGGCGCTGCCGCTGAAGCCGTGACCCTGCTGGATCAGGATCCGGAACTGAAGAAGCTGGCCATGGATCCCAAGATTGGAGGCCTGACCCAGAAGGATATCAATATTGCCAAGGTTGACCGTGAACTGGTAAAGATCTACCGCGCTAACGAATGGGCTGTGAAGAAGATTAATCAGGCTGCGGCGGAAGGCAAGGATCTGGATCCCGCCACCAAGCAGAAGGCCATCGATGCCCGCCTGAAATATGAAGTGCTCAACCGGCCCATCAAGGCGGAGCTGGCGCAGAAGGAGAACAGCCCGGAGTTCTGGGAAAAGGGTGCGGAGATTATGAAAATGAGAAAGCCCATCGATGATGCCTTCAAGGTGGTCAGTGGAAATTACCTAGCAGGCAAAATTTCCGAGAAGGAATATGTAGCCGCAAAGAAAGACTATATTGCCAAGGGTGAATACCAGACCGTCCTCGCTTCCGTGATGCTGAATAAATTCATCGGAACTCCCGATATGTACGGCAAGATCGGTGAAGGCCTCAGCAAAGGAAAGTCCGTGGAAGACATGGCTCAGAGCCTGATCAACAACAGCATCCCCTCCAAGGACGCCATGAAGAACATGAAACCCGAGGATCTGGAGGCAGCCCTGGCAGCGGATAAGCTGTTCGAACAGAAGGCACCCGAGGTGAAGGAGCCGGTGGTGGATGAACCCGCTCCCGAGCCCCAGAAGGTCCAGGAGGTTGTGAAGGAAGAAGTCAAGGAGGCGGTCAAAGAGGAGCATGATCCCAGCCGCAGTCTTTCCAAAGAAGATTTCCAGGAGCGCCTGAAAATGTTCAACGGGCCCAGAGCCTAATGGGCATCAGGGAAACTGAAGTAAAATAGTCCACAAATAAAAATACCTGATAAGCAATCATGCGTAAAGTGGTTGCTTGTCAGGTATTTTTTTTGATACCTGGACCGCTGGCAGCGGCCACTGTTTCACACATTGAGCATTTCTCTTCGATATGTGACAATCTATTGTTTTCATCCATCGTTTCAGTCTCGAAAAAGTGTTACCCTTTAGGGCAGCATAGCAATCTTCAAGATGAGTTTCACATTTCCCTTTAAAAAGCCATTTTTGTGACACGATATTTTCACATCTCCTGGATCAACCCTATGATTTGCTACAGTAATTTTCGCAAACTCGGGTGATATGCTCCATCTTGTGAAAATTTGTTTTCACATTTTTTATGCTTTCCGGCTATTTTGTGACAATCGGGTTTTCTGGGTTTCACAGATTTGGCGTCATCATTGCATTCTGTGACAATCCAGTTTTGTCGAGTTTCACAGATTAGGCCTTCTTCCAGTGTCTTGTGACAATTTGCAAGATGATTGTCACTGGTGGCATTGGAACATTCTTTCTGTGACAGGATGCTGTCACAGACCAAGGGTCGTCCATTTGATTTGTGACAAAAATAAGGTAAAATCCTTAGATATGGCTTTTTTTAGGCTTGTTTTTGTCACTAATTTGGTGATATCTAGTCTCCTGTGACAGCATTTTGAAAAATTGTCACAGGACACCAGCAGGACACTGGATTTGTGACAATCGTCCAGATGATTGTCACTGGGAGGGGGAGAGCGTAATGTTTTGTGACAGGATGCTTTCATAATATCCTCGCAGCGTTGAACCATTAGTGATAAAAACAGGGGCGAAGTTATTGGAAACTTCGCCCCATCTTTTTTTGTACTGCACTTTATTTGAAGTGCCGTTTATTCGTCTTTGTCCTGGCCGTAGCCGGCTTCTTTGAGCATCATGTCCTTGACCTTCATCAGGCGGACCTGGGTGGAACGCTCGTTCTCATCCAGCTTCATGGTGATAAAGCGGATTCCCTGCTGGGTCTCCGGGATAATCACGTGCTCCAGCGCGTTGACGCGCCGACGGGTTTTCTCGATCTCCGCAGCCATCAGCTGACAGGATTTTTCCACCTCAGCCAGCTTCAGCATCTCGGGGAAAACATCTGCCAGAGAGCTCACCGCGTCGTCCAGATCGGAGGAGGTGAAGGCGAAGCCGTAGGAATAGATGTCATTGGTATCGGCAGTCCGTGTGGTGTAATCGAACACCGGGATATCCACACTCATGACATTCTTGCTGCCCACGGACAGCTGAACCTCCTGCTTCGGCGCCATCAGGGCGTCCTGCAGGGTTTCCTCGCTCATGGCGGATTTGGCCAGAACGAAGTTCAGGTTGGCTGCCTGGATCTTGCTTTCCACCTTCTGTCTCAGTTCCATGTTCACCCGTACCAGGTCCAGGAATTCCCGCATGAGCTCGTCACGTTTATCTTTCAGGAGCCGGTGGCCCTTAATGGCTGTGGTCAGTTTCTTCTTCAGCCGGGTCAGCTCCATACGGGTTGGGTTTACCTGTGTACTTGCCATGGCTTAGCCCTCGTCTTTGGCGGCGGCGGGATCGTAGTACTTGTCCAGCATGGCGTCGCTGATACGTTTGAGCTCGGAACGGGGGAGGATTCTCAGAAGCTCCCAGCCGATCTCCAGCGTTTCTTCGATGCTGCGGTCGGTGCGGTAGCCCTGGGAGACATATTTCTCTTCAAAGGCATCCGCGAATTTCGCGTAGATCAGGTCGATGTCCGTCAGGGCGGCTTCACCCAGAATGACCATCAGCTCTTTGGCCTCCTTGCCTCGGGCGTAGGCGGCAAACAGCTGGTTCATGGTGGAGGCGTGGTCCTCACGGGTACGGCCCTTACCGATACCCTTATCCTTCAGACGGGACAGGGAGGGAAGCACGTCCACGGGAGGCATGATGCCCTTGCGGTAAAGCTCACGGGAAAGGATGATCTGACCCTCGGTAATGTAGCCGGTAAGGTCAGGGATGGGATGGGTCTTGTCATCCTCAGGCATGGAAAGGATCGGAATCAGGGTGATGGAGCCCTTCTTGCCTCTCTGACGGCCGGCACGCTCATACATGGTGGCCAGGTCAGTATACATGTAGCCGGGATATCCGCGGCGGCCGGGAACCTCTTTGCGGGCGGCGGAAACCTCACGCAGAGAGTCGGCGTAGTTGGTAATATCCGTCAGGATGACCAGCACGTGCATGCCCTTGTCAAAGGCCAGGTATTCAGCGGCGGTCAGAGCCATACGGGGCGTAGAAATACGCTCGACGGCGGGGTCGTTGGCCAGGTTCAGGAACAGAACGGTACGATCCAGAGCGCCGGTTTCGCGGAAAGACTCCTGGAAGAAGTTGGCTTCCTCGAAGGTGATACCCATGGCTGCGAAAACAACGGCGAAGGGCTCGGAGGTGCCGCGCACCTTGGCCTGACGGGCGATCTGGGCAGCCAGCTGGGCGTGGGGCAGACCGGAAGCGGAGAAAATGGGAAGCTTCTGGCCGCGGACCAGGGTGTTCAGACCGTCAATGGCGGAGATACCTGTCTGAATGAACTCGGAGGGATATTCCCGGGCGGCGGGGTTCATGGGCAGACCGTTGATGTCCATGCGCTTCTCGGGCAGGATCTCGGGACCACCGTCAATGGTACGGCCCATGCCGTCGAAGACACGGCCCAGCATGTCCTCGGAAACGCCCAGCTCCAGGGAGCGGCCCAGGAAACGGACCTTACTGGATTCCAGGTTGATACCGGTGGAGGATTCGAAAAGCTGTACCAGCGCGTTGGGGCCATCGATCTCCAGAACCTTGCAGCGGCGGGTTTCGCCGGAGCTGAGCTCGATTTCACCCAGCTCGTTGTATTTGACATTCTCGACGCCCTTGACCAGCATCAGCGGGCCAGTGACTTCCTGAATGGTACGGTATTCTTTTGCCATATTACAGGTCCTCCTTTCCCACCAGAGAGGCAGCTTCGCTTATGATTTCGGAAGATACCTGTTCGTACTGGGTGTCGATGTCTTTTTCCAGTGTATATTTGAAACGGCCGATCTTCTCGCGGCAGGTCATCTTGACCAGGTCGTTGATGCTGGCACCGGCGGCCAGGGCCTTGCTGCTTTCCTCGTAGAAGGCATAGACCAGTTTCATCATATAATACTGTTTGTTCAGGGAAGTATAGGTGTCGATCTCGTCGAAGGAGTTCTGGTGCAGGAAGTCCTCACGGATGGAGCGGGCGGCTTCCATTCTCAGACGGTCCTGAGGAGACAGGGCATCCATACCGACCATCTTAACGATTTCATTCAGGGAGGCTTCTTCCTGAAGCAGAGTCATCAGGTGCTGACGGGTGCTCATCCAGTCTTCCTTTACGTGCTCGCAAAACCAGTTCTCCATGCTGTCCAGATACAGGGAGTAGGAGGTCAGCCAGTTGATGGCAGGGAAGTGACGCTGGTAAGCCAGATCCGCGTCCAGACCCCAGAACACCTTGACAATTCGCAGGGTTGCCTGGGAAACGGGCTCGGAAATATCACCACCGGGAGGAGATACGGCGCCGATAACGGACAGCTGGCCTTCGCGGCCGTCCTGTCCAAGGGAAATCACGCGGCCGGCACGCTCGTAGAACTGAGCCAGACGGGAACCCAGATAGGCGGGGTAACCTTCCTCGCCGGGCATTTCCTCCAGACGGCCGGACATCTCACGCAGAGCCTCGGCCCAGCGGGAGGTGGAGTCAGCCATCAGGGCTACGGAGTAGCCCATGTCGCGGAAATACTCAGCAATGGTAATACCGGTATAAATGGAAGCCTCACGGGCAGCAACAGGCATATCGGAGGTGTTGGCGATCAGAATGGTACGGTTCATCAGGGACTCGCCGGTTTTGGGGTCCTTCAGCTCCGGGAACTCGTTCAGAACGTCGGTCATCTCGTTGCCGCGCTCACCGCAGCCGATGTAAACAACGATATCCGCCTCAGCCCACTTGGCCAGCTGGTGCTGGATGACGGTCTTGCCGGAACCGAAGGGACCGGGAACGGCCGCCACACCGCCCTTGGCGATGGGGAAGAAGGTATCGATGACCCGCTGGCCGGTGACCAGGGGCATCTCAGGCGGAAGCTTTCTCTGGTAAGGACGGCCGCGGCGTACAGGCCAGCTCTGCATCAGCCTGACGGGGACCTCGCCCTTCTCAGTCTCGACAATGCCGATGGTATCCTCCACTGTGAAGGAGCCCTTCTCGATGGATTTCAGGGTACCGGACACGCCGTAGGGAATCATGATTTTCTGCACCACCAGGGTGGTTTCCTGAACAGTACCGATGATGTCTCCCGCTTCCACGTGGGCGCCGGGCTCTACGGTGGGAACGAAATCCCAGCGGAGTCCGCGGTCCAGAGAGGGAACCTCTACGCCTCGGGCCAGCAGGTTGGAGCCGGTCTGTTCCATAATTTTATTCAGGGGACGCTGAATACCGTCGTAGATGGATCCGATCAGGCCGGGGCCCAGTTCTACGGACAGCGGCACTTCCATGGATTCGACGGGCTCGCCGGGGCCGAGGCCCTGGGTTTCCTCGTAAACCTGGATAGAAGCCTGATCCCCGTGCATTTCAATGACTTCACCGATCAGTCGCTGCTCGGAAACACGCACCACGTCATACATGTTGGCGTCGCGCATGCCCTCGGCAATAACCAGCGGACCGGCTACTTTTTTAATTATACCTTTCGTGACACGTTTCGTGTTGCTCATGGATCACATACCTCTTTAGCTATTGGAAAACAGAATATCGGAGCCGACAGCCTGTTCCACGGATTTTTTAACGTTGGCGATACCTGCTCCCGTATTGCCGGCCACTCCGGGAATGGCGATGATGGCCGGAGTCAGCTTGTCCTCGTAGCGGGAGATTTCCCGGGGGATGCGGCTCATCAGCGCTTCAGTCATATAGATGACGCCGTAGCCGCTCTCGGCAGCCGTTCTCAGCAGCCGGGAGGCTTCCTCATCGGACTTTCCGTCGGTGGGAAGCAGGGTCAGGCCCAGGGTGGCAAACCCGTAAATGCTGTCATATTCGCCCATCACAGCTACTTTATACATACATTTCCCTTACCCTTTCCCGGATGGCATCTTCAGAGAAGCCATTCGCCTTGGCCGTCAGGATGATCCGGACAGTCTTGATTTCGTTCTGCCGGGCCAGATAGTAGGCCAGCACGGGTCCGAAGGACTCGGAGTGGGTTCTTTCGCCCCGCAGGGAGCCGATCAGCCGGTTGTCGCACCAGCGCTCGAAGGCTGAAGGGGATTCCTTCAGGGCTTCCGCGCCCTGGGAATAATCGGTTCTCTGGAGATATCCCAGAAGCTCCTCAAAGGTTCCCGAGGCGGCTTTGGCCAGTTCCTTCGTATCCAGATAGGTGCAGGGAGCCAGGGCGTTTTCGATAAACTCTCTGGACTTTTTCATCCTCTGGGCCCGGACGGCAATCTTGATGTTGCTGACGGCAACGGTAGAAAGCAGATAGTTTTTAAACAGAGGATTGGAAGAGGCTTTGCCGGCCTTTTCCATCGCGGACAGGGTCTCCCGATCCACGAGCATATCCACAGCCTGGCCGTCCCGGGTCTGGAGCATCAGCTCAAAAGCCCTGGGCGCCAGTTCCCGAAGAGGCTCGGGCAGCTGATCGTATGTCTTTTCTTTAATGATTTTGAGTATGGTTTCGCGGCCGTAGCTTTCCAGCGGATAAAACGCGCTGGGGTGAGGCTCGGTGGTCACAGTTTCCTTGATGCCCGCCTTGAGATTGTGGAACAGCTGGGGATAGGAGAGAATCTCCAGAATTTCCGGATCCAGCCGAAGCTCATTGATCAGGGAGAGGGTCTTGGCCTCCTCGGCGGCGAGAATGGCATCCGCGTCCCGGGAGGAGGCGGTATCTCCCCAGCCATGGGTCAGCAGAAACTCAATAACGGCATCCGCGTCGGGCATGGTGATCATCTGGGCGATATCGCTGTCTCTCAGCAGGGTCTTTTCTTTTACTCTGATCCGGGCGACCGCGAATATGTAATCGAGATCATTCATAACGGGTCTCCCTTAAAACAGATTCTGATATACAAGGTCCGATAATTCATCCTTCTTTTCGGCAATCAGAGAAGACAGGGAACAGTTCTGCTCCACTGCGCCGTAAGTGCTGTCGGGCAGATCGGGATCTTCCCTCACATCATCGGGACGGTAGCGGAGAATGAATCCTCCGTCAATGTCTACGGCTTCTTTGCTGATGGTGAGCTGTCCGCCCTTGCCTTTGGCCAGCGCGGCAAGCTTCTCCTGAAGGTCCGCGGGCAGACGCTTAAGATCCTTAGCGTTGAACAGGATTTCTCCCTTGCCGGACTGAATGTTTTTCTCCGCCAGATTCAGGATCATGGTGAAATAGGAGGCATCGGGAGCCTTCAGCAGCTTCTGATAGGCTTCCTCCAGCACCTCAGCGATCATGTCCTGCTTGGCGCGAAGCAGCGTCTGTCTCTGCCTCATACCGATCTGCGACTGGATGCGCTGCCCGTAGTCGGCAGCTTCCTTTCCCGCCTTCAGGACGGCTTCGTCCTGGGCGGCTTTGGCTTCTTCCCGGGCGGCGCCCACAGCCGCGTCCGCGGCCTGCTTCGCTTCACCCAGGATCGTATCGACCTTGGCCTTGGCTTCGCCTAAAATGGCTTCTTTGATTCGATCGATTCCTGCCATGGGTTCACTCCTTGAATTAAAGGTTGGTGACTGCCAGGATGGAGATCAGAAGGGCCAGGATGGCGTAGGTCTCAACCATGGCCGGGAAAAGCATGGCTTTACCGAACTGATCGGGCTTCTTTGCCACAACGCCGATGGAAGCAACGGAGGTTTTGCCCTGGTAGATGGCGGAAACAAGGCCTACAACCGCGATGGGAAGGCAGGCAATGAGGTACATAAGGCCGGTCTTGGTATCGGTGATGGGGGTTCCGCCCAGAACGCCGATGCGGGACAGGGTGATGAAGGTAACCAGAAGACCGTAGATACCCTGAGTACCGGGCAGCAGCTGAAGAATCAGCACTTTGGCGAACTGATCGGGATCCTCAGCCACGACGCCTGCCGCAGCCTGACCGCCGATGCGGACACCGTAAGAAGAGCCGATACCTGCTAAAATTGTAGCAAGAGCTGCACCTAAAAGAGCTAAGACCATACCAGTAGACATTTTACTTTTCCTCCTTGACTTGGACGTATTTGGATACTGTTTTAAAGGGTTTGAACTGCTTCCCGCCGGCATCGTAGAATTTTCCGAAGAACTCGACGTACTGAAGACGGTTCGTGTGAACATATGCGCCCAGCGCATTGATTCCTAAGTTGAGCAGGTGCCCGAAGATGAACACCACGATAAAGATAATCGCGCCTACCACTCCGCCGCCGCCATAGGAAGCCATCATGTTGATGACGTTGGCGATAACGCCGGTGGCCAGTCCCAGGGCCAGCAGACGGGAATAGGACAGGATATCCGACAGCCAGCTGGTGATGCCGTACAGATCGTAGGCGCCCAGGGCCACGCGGATTCCCCAGTTCTTGTTGGCGCGGCCGCTCATCAGCAGGATGACGGCGGCACCCAGGATGGCCATCCCCTTAGCCAGGGTATTCAGCCAGGCGGGGAACTGGAAGTTCTGCCCGGAAATGGAAGCGAAGATATCCGAAGGCAGCAGCATCAGCACAAGGCCGATGAGCATCAGATACCAGGCGCAGACGTCGGACAAAAAGCCCACGATGTCTTTTTGCTGCAGGTATTCCGCACCCTTGACAGCCAGACCCGCAAAGAGGTGGATCAGACCAAAGAGCATGCACCAGATCAGCAGACGCATGGGGTCATTCAGCGGAGCAAACCAGAGGGGTTTCAGAAGGGTATCTCCGGTATAGCCGAAGAAGGTCTTGGCCACCACATCGATGGCGTCTCCGAAGAAGCCCCCGTACAGAAAGCCCCAGACAGTGGTGGACAGTCCGCACCAGAAGAAGAGCTTGAGCATCTTCTTTATACCCTCGGCCATCCTTGGCTTTTTCAGCAGCAGCACGGCGCAGCCGATGGTCATGACCAGACCATAGCCGGCGTCGGAAAGCATCATGCCAAAGAAGAATACATAGAAGAAGGACATCACCGTGGTGGGGTCAATCCTTCCGTGGGTCGGAAGACCGTAAGCCTCCAGCACGCCCTCCGCGGATTCGGAGAAGCGGTTGTTGGAAAGCAGGGTGGGTTCGATCTCATCCTCCCGGATGCTTTCAAACTCCACAAAGGCGTCAAACCTTTCTTCCAGCATTTTCTTGATGGATTCCGCCTGGGAGGCCTTGACCCATCCTTCAAGGAAGAACATGTTTTCCGACTGGGGAATGGTTCCCAGCAGACGGTACTTTTCAGCCCTGGTCCGGTAATAATCCGCCGCGATGCGGAATTCATCCGCCTCGTCGGCGAAGCCGGCGATTTTCTTTTCCAGGTCGGAAATGGCTTCTTCCTGTTTCTTGATGTCCTGCTTGTAGTATTCGATGCGCTCAGTGGGGACGCCCTTTTCCTCTCCGGCGGGAGCGGCAAAGCCGGCGCCTCTCAGGTTGGCTCGCACCTGGTCCCGATCCTTCCGAAGACACATCACTACGATATTTGTGGTGCCGTTTTCGGTGGAAATAATGCGGATATCCACCGGAAATTCATCCGCCTTGACAGGGCTGTCATCTGCGGATTTAATGCCCTGAATGGCGGTTTCGTACAGCGCCTCCAGGGTCCAGGTGCCGGGCATCTGACCGATCAGAGTCCTGACGGTGCGGGTGCCGTGCAGCCCCAGGGGAATATCCAGACTCACCCAAGGCTGAAGGGCGATGATCTGGTTCTCATTTTTTCTGATAATGCCTCTGCGTTCCTGAATCTCTTTTTCAGCATCCTGGATCGTTCCCGCGTGCCGCATGAAACGTCCCTGATGCTTGACGATCCCATCGAACTTTTCTTTGGAGACCTCTTCAGGCTCGCTGAACAGACCGCCTCCGGCGGATACCTTCGCGTAGCTGCCGAGTATTTTCAGCACCTGATCCAGCGTGGCGGCATTCTTTTCGAAGGTCGTCATGGCAGTGCGGGTATCCATCTGCTGCAGCTCTTCGTCCTGGATATAACTGTTGTCGATATCCATGACGCCCATAGACTGCAGGGTTTCCAGAATCTCTTTCCGGTGGGTTTTGGCCGCGCAAAGGCTGAGCTTTTGCATTTTGACTATGGCCATGGAAAATACCTCAGCTTAGAAGAGCCTTGATCACAGCGTCAATGGCTGCTTCCTTCTTGGTTTCGGCAGCTTTTTTCAAGTCTTCAGCCTGAGACTTGGCTGTTTCCTCGGCAGCGGCGAGGGCTTTTTCGCCATCGGCCCTTGCCTTTTCCCGGGAGTCGGACAGGATCTGCCTGACGGCATCCCTGGCTTCCTGGGCAATATTCCTGGCATCCTGGTCAGCCTGATCTTTGAGGCGATCAGCCTCAGCATATGCATCCGTCACAAGGCTGGCTGCCTGCTCTTCGGCTTCCTTGACCGCCTTGATGGTTTCTTCGATCAAATTGACACCACCTTTCCTCATACAAATAATCTATAGTATATCAAAAATGCGGTCAGAAATCAAGGATTTTCCACTGGTGGGACGGGTTGGAAAACAGTGCTGGAGCTGTGGAATTCTTCGTGGAATTCTGGCTGGCCTCTGTGGAGTCCGGGCGGGTGTTTGCGGGGGCCGGGCTGGCCGGAAACCCTGTTGCTCGAGGAGATTTCTGAAAATATTCAGTTTTCCTCGAAATTTTCAAGGTTGGACTATTTTTTGTCGAGGAAATTTCCGTATCTTTGCAGTTTTCCTCGATCTGCTTTTTATCAGTCGGACGATGCCTTCCTGATTTCGAGGACTTTTCAGCTATACGGGAAATATCCTCGAAAATCGTCAGCTGCTGCCGATTCGTGTTCGAGGAAAACTGCTCCATAGCTGAAATTTCCTCGACATAGAAAAAACTTGTCGAGGAAAAATGCTTCCTGCGTGAAATATCCTCGACAAAAATCAGCCGATCGAGGATATTTCTCTATATAGGCCAAAATCCTCGAAGGCACTGGTTTGAAATATTATTTTTTTAAGCTTGATTTAAGCTTGACGTGATAAAGTAAAGCCATAAAAGGAAAAAACGAAAAACTACAGCCGGAGAGCTCCCTGCAGCCTCGTTTTTCGTTAATCGATGAGGAGCTTCCTGTATAATTCAAAAGTAGGAAGGGATCCAGAAAGCAGGTGAAAAAACAGATACCTCAAAGTATAATAGGTTTGC
>CACZRP010000099.1 GCA_902783575.1 uncultured Eubacteriales bacterium | reverse complement strand
TTTCAAGACGGGCACATGTACGAACTGCATGTCGCTCTCACCCTCGATTTAATCAGATCCCGCTAGCTCTTAACTCTTCAGCCAGCTTGCTCGACTTGAAAAACTCATCATCGGAATTGTAAGCTTCCCATTTGTCGCGATCCCAAATTTCAATGTGGTCATCCTGGCCCGCCAGCACGATGTCTTTTTCTAATCCGGCATGGCGGCGAAGTTCCTGGTCGATCATGACACGGCCTTGTTTATCTGTACTCGTGTCCTGAACGTGAGAATAGAACTTACGGTAAAGCTTTCTGTTTTCGATATCGCTGGCGCCGATGGTTCTTAACTTGGTCGTCAGCTCACGGAAACTGGACTCGGGATAGACGCACAGGCACTTCTCTTCTTCCTGCCCCCACAGGTCGATGGTGATGTAAAATGTCTCACCCAGCTGGTTTCTATATTTGGTGGGCATGATAATTCGCCCTTTTTCATCTAAGCTGTGATGAAACTCACCGAAGAACACTGTACGTCACCTCCCTTCCCTTAGCCTCCAAAATGCTCCACTTGGAACCACTGTGACACCATTCTACCACACCACCCCACCATTATCAAGCATTTTTTGCAAAAAAATAGCCGGCTCTGTGAAAAAGAGCCGACTGTTTATGCGGAAAAAGAGCCCTTCAGACGATGGTGCCCCCGCCAATGACCAGATCGTCATCGTAGAGAACAGCCGCCTGTCCGGAAGTGACCGCCCGCTGAGGCTGGTCGAAATGAAGCACCAGGGTATCCTCCCCCGTCTGCTCCGCCCAGGCCGGGCTGGCGGTCTGGGAATAGCGGATTTTCGCCTGGCAGCGGATTTTCCCCGGGAGGCTGTCCCAGGGGATCAGATTGATTTTTTTCACCGTCACGGTATCCGTGAAGAGTTCATCGTTGCGGCACAGGATAACCCGGTTGTTTTCAAGATCCAGTTCTTTGACATACATGGGTTCCGGCAGGGCCAGTCCCAGGCCCTTGCGCTGTCCCACGGTATAGCGGATCACGCCCTTATGTCTTCCCAGCACCTTGCCGCTGGTATCCACAAAATCTCCCTCCGGCCAGGTTTTTCCCGTGTAGCGCTCGATAAAATCGGCGTAGGAACCGGTCTGGACAAAGCAAATATCCTGGGAATCCCGTTTTCTGGCATTCACCATGCCGTTTTCCTCCGCCAGCGCCCGGGTCTCTTCCTTTTCATAGGTTCCCAGGGGGAACAGGGCATGGGAGAGCTGGTACTGGGACAGGCTGTAAAGCATATAGGTCTGGTCCTTGGTCAGGTCCCTGGCTTTTTTCAGCAGGAACCGTCCGTCCTTTTCCTCAATCCGGGCATAATGGCCTGTGGCTACGTAATCAAAGCCCAGCATCCGCGCCTTCTCAAGGAGCCTGTCAAATTTCATATACCGGTTGCACTCAATGCAGGGGTTGGGAGTCCGGCCCGCTTCATATTCCTTTACAAAGCGGTCCATCACCTCCTGCTGAAATTCCTCTCCGAAATTGAACACATAAAAGGGCATGCCCAGCAGGGCGGCCACGCCCCGGGCATCCTCCACATCGGAAAGGGAACAGCAGGTCTTCTCCCGCAGGATCCCGATATCCTCGTTGTCGTAGAGCTTCATGGTAATGCCTATGCAATCGAAGCCCTGCCTTTTTAAGAGTAAAGCAGCGACGCTGGAATCAACGCCGCCGCTCATTGCAATCACTGCTCTTTTAGACAAATCAAACTCCTGTTTTTCTTCTCAGCACGCGGCCGGCTCCCGAAGCATCCGGGACCCTGCGGCTGTTTTTTGCGGCAATCTCGCCTCCCACCAGGGTCAGGGCGATGCCCTCGGAAAGCTGTCTGGAATCCGTGAAGGTTGCCCTGTCGGTGATCTTTTCCGGATCAAACAGATTCAGATCCGCCGCATAGCCCACATCCACGACGCCCCGGTCCTGAAGACCCACTCTCTCAGCGGGCATAGAAGTCATTTTCCGGATGGCCTCCGCCAGGGACAGCACCTTTCTTTCCCGGACATATTCGCGGATGAACCGGGGGAAGGCTCCGTAGAGTCTGGGATGGGGATTGTCTCCTCCGCCGTAGAGGCTGTCGGAAATCAGCGCCGCGTAGGGCAGGGACAGAACCCGGTCCACGTCCTGCTGATCCATGCTGAAGATGGTAATGCCGACCTTGCCTTCCTCCTCGGCCACCAGTGGGCCGAACCACTGGCAGGGATCATCAAAGCCCAGGTCTCTGGCGATATCCGCCACGCTGCGGCCCGCGTAAATCCGGTTCTTCTCCAGGGTTACGCTGCCTATCACTACCCGTTCCCAGCCGATGCTTTCCACCATGTTGTCCCAGCCCGGCTGTTTGCGGTATATTTCTTCTTCCAGCTTTTTGATTCCCTCGGGAGTGCCGAGGAAAGCCAGTTCTTTTCCTTCAATTACTGAAGGAGGAATCAGGGAAAGAGCCGTGGTGGCGCCTCCGGTATAGGGATAAGCGTCGCAGGTGACGATTTGTCCCTCCGCTCTCGCCTGCTCGATGATCTCAATGGCCTCCAGAATGCCCTTATTCCAGTTGCGGACGCCGGTAGCTTTGAAATGGCTGATGTTCAGGGGCACTCCGGCTTCCTTACAGATGGAAATGATCTCCTTCACCGACTCCACCAGGGAATCGCCTTCGCCGCGGATATGGCAGCTGACCATCCCGCCCCAGGCGCCGCATTCTCTGGCCATGGCCACCATATCTTCCCTGGCCAGATAGCATTCGGGAAGATACATGATGCCAAAGGACATGCCCAGAGCGCCATGCTCCATGGCGTCTTTGATGTAATCAACGGCCTGTGCCCGCTCTTCCGCAGTAAAGGGACGGTTCTCATAGCCCATGGCCGCGGTGGCGCAGGCGCCGGCTCCCGTCAGAAAAGCCACATTCAGAGGCAGCTTTCTCTCGTCCAGACGGTCCATGTATTCGGAAAGCAGATGCTCCTCCACCTGGGGATCCATCCTGCCCAGACACGGTTCTATGTAGTCAAACTGTGCCTGTCTGGTCCTGTCCGCATTGGGAAAAGGAGCCAGACCGCAGTTTCCCGCCACAGCCGTGGTGATGCCCTGCGCCAGCTCCAGATCTCCGAAGGAGGGATCATACATCGCCGCTATGTCATGATGACGGTGGATGTCCACAAAGCCCGGTGTCAGAAAGAGGCCCCGGGCATCAATGACGTCCTCGCCAGGATCACGGGATGTGCCCCGGAAAACTCTGGTGATCCTTCCCTCACGGATTTCAATTCCTCCCAGAAAGGGCTCTGCGCCGGTGCCGTCCACGATCATCGCATTGATAATCTTGCGTACCATTTTAGTTCTCGGATTCCTCCGCTTTTTTCACGGTTTCAACAATCACCGCATCCTCCTCGCGGCGGGCGGGTTTGAAACGGTCCAGAATATCCGGCACCATATCCAGAGCCTTGGTGACGGTATCCTGGTTCTTGATATTGACAAGGCGGATCTGTCCGTCCTTGATTACCAGGACAGCGCTGGGAGACATCTTGGCAGACACGCCTCCTCCGATAGCTCCGGCTTTTTCCCGGTCACGGGCACCGGCGCCGGCGCCAAGGGATACGTCCAGCAGGGGCAGTACCACCATGCCGTTCAGTTCCAGAGGCTCGCCGATAACGCTCTTGCTGGAAACAAAGCCTTCCATCTGGTTTAAAAGGTCTTTCAGGGATTCATTTCTTGTTGCCATGATATTTCTCCTATTTCTTAAGGTTCCTGATAAACTTGATCAGGTGCCAGATATGTATATTCAGCAGCGCTGCGATGATGGGCGGAATGAATCCTCCCAGCAAAAACCAGTCGCTCAGGGTTATGTCAAAATCAAGCTGACGCTCCATCAGGTCCGGTTCAGAAATCAGCTCGCGTTTGCGGGATTTCTTCGGGAAAAGCACCGGCAGGGCCGCTGCCATGACTCCCATGATTCGGGAGGTCAGATAGGGATCTCCCGTACCCCAGGCAATCCGCGCGTGGGCCTGCTTGGGAAGCAGGGGATTAAGCTCCCGCTTCACCAGCTTCAGCACAGCCTTCAGGGCTTTGTCTTTATCGTCAAAGGCCTCAAACTTTGCCAGGAGCTTTCTCACCGGTTCCAGCTTCTTTTCCAGGGTCTCGTCCAGCTGATCCGGCAGATCATCCAGCTTGTCCACGACTGTGTCCAGAGTCTCGATCAGCTGATTGATTCTCTCATCCAGGGAGGGCTTCTCCTCCGCCACCGCCGCCGATACATCCGTCTCCGATGTCTCCGGCTCCGTTTCGGCCTCGGGCTCTGGTTTGGGTTCCGGTTTTGTCTCAGGCTCCGGTTTGGGTTCCGGCTTTTCTTCCGGTTTGGCTTCGGGAACCGGTTCGGGCTCCGGCTCCGGTTTTGTTTCCGGAACCGCTTCAGGCTCGGACTTTGTTTCCGCAGCCGGCGATGTTTCGCTTTCCTTCACTTCAGCTTCCATCACCTCGGAATCCGGCACTTCGGAAATTGCCTCATCCTCCGGCTCAGTGAAGAAGTCCGTTTCCGAAGCTGTTTCCTCCGAAGGCTCTTCTGAACCGGCCACCTTCTTCCAGGCCACCTTGGCGCTCCAGGTAAGCTTTTTGTCCACAAAGGCTGCCTCCACCCGAATCAGATGAAACAGGTAGGTCACCTTCACTCTGGCCTCCATCAGGGCTCCCAGAAGCATCCGTTCCTCATCCTCTTCCGAGGGGTCCTTGATTTCCTTCCGGACTGCCTGCACCCGGTACCTCAGAGGACTGAGCAGTACAATCAGAAGGATCAGAAGCACCAGCCCCAGAATACCCAGAACAATAAAGAGGATCCATTTAAGTATCAGCCCGATTACGCCGAGCACCGACAAAAGTACCGCCATACATCCTCCTCCTTTCTTCCGGGTTTCGTTTTTTCATCAAAAGGGGAGCAGAAACACGGGCATGGCTCAGTTTTCTGCTCTCCTTTGGTTATTGGTTCTTTTCCTGTCCCTGAGCCGCCGGCTCAGAGCCTGTTCTTTCCTGTGCAAAAAACTCTCTCACCAGAGCCTTGACATTCTTCATGGAAGGGTCGCGCTCCCAGGCATACAGAAGGGCCTGCTGGGTCAGCTCCAGGGCAGCGCCCCGGTCCGGCAGCGTCCGCAGCTGAATATAGCCGGGCTCCTTGTCCTGCCACTTGAAATAATCCTCTCTGCCGATCAGCTCCAGCACCGCGGGATGGGCAGGATGAAGGCAGAGACAGACCTCCGGTGATTTCTTTCTGGTCAGGTCATCGAGGACCTCTTTGAAAATCATTCCTCTTCCGCAGGGGCTTCCGCCGCTTCTGCCGGTTCAGCGGTCTCTTCTGCCGCTTCCACGGTATCCTCAGGGGCTTTCTCAGCCTCTTCAGGCTTTTCAGCCTCCGCCATTTTCTTTTTCATTTCTTCAATCAGTTCTTCCTGATATTCCACCTGGCGTACGGCTGCGCCAACAATCAGATCGTCCCTGTTCAGGACACCTTTCTCGATCTGATACATAATACGGCCCAGAGAGCGGTAGGCTTTATCCAGTTCTCCCTCCGCCTTGCGGATGTCGATCATGGTCTTGGCCTGCTCTGCCTTCTGCTTGGTTGCATCGGAAACATTTTCCGCAAAGGACATTACATCTTTAATAAGCTGGTCGATATATTTCTGATAATCCATTGGAAACCTCCCTTTAAGACAGCCTGATGAACATACTGGCAGGCTTTTTTCTGATGTCAACATTGTACCACCAAAACAGGCATCCGTCCAGTAAAACTCCGAAATCGGGCAACAAAAAAGGATATGACATCTGCCATATCCTTTTGTCGTTCATATTAAGCTTACATCTGTGTTCATATCGGACTCAGAAGCCACACTTATATGAATCAAAGTGGTCAAACTCAGCCAACAACAACGACGTTAGCGGCACGTTTTTTGGCGGGGTTCTTGGGATCATCTTCGACATCGAATGTGACCTTCTGGCCCTCATTCAGAGTCTTGAAACCTTCGACCTGGATAGCAGAGAAATGCACGAAAACGTCATCTCCACCTTCGTCGTTAGCGATGAAGCCATAACCCTTTTCCGGGTTAAACCACTTTACTGTACCCTGATTCATCTGTAGGTACCTCCTGATAATTTTTAATGTATATGAAAAATCACATACTTTTGTAAGTTAACAGATTATCTGTACTCTCACTACGTGCCTGAGATAACTTACAAAAATATGTGAGTTCCTCCGTGCCTGATATCAAAATACCATAGAACCAAGGAGTTAGTCAAGTATATTTTACAAATTTTCACTCATTTTCGCCCGGAATTTGTCATTTTTTCCAAATTTGTCCATGCTTTTTTAAACCACCCGGGACAAAAACAGGTTCCATTGGAAAGTCAGTTCCAATGGAACCCTGCTCCATGTTATTTCGGCATCTTTGCCAGGATTTCTTTCACGTCTCCTTCCATGGAGCCCTGCACCATGGCTGGCGATCCTCCGCCGCGGACCTGGAAGGATTCGCCCAGCTCGGACAGGATCTGACGGCAGTCCCGGGTCCTGCTGGCAATAATCAGATTGAAGCCCTTTCCCTTGCCCGGGATCAGGCAGGCCGCGTAGGCCTCCACCTGGGGCGTCAGTTCATTGATCAGGCTCCTGGCCGCCACCGGATCCAGCAGATCCTCCACCCAGACAGCCCGGCCGCCCTGTTTCTTTGCCTGCGTCAGAAGCTGCTTCGATTTAAAGGCAATCAGCTCCCGGCCCAGGGCCAGCACGTGCTCCTTGAGCTCCGTCATTTCCCGGCTGTGTTTTTCCAGAGCGGAAGGAATCTTCTCCGGCTTGGTGGACATGCCCGCGGCCACCTGATAAATCAGACGGTTCTTTTCATCATAGTCCTTCAGGGCTCTTTGCCCGCACAAGATGCTCAGCCGCACGCCACCCTTGTAGTTTTCCCACCGGACGATCTTGATCAGCCCCACCTCGCCGGTGAGCATCACATGGGGTGCGCAGCAGGCGCAGAGATCGTAATCTCCCACCCGGACAATCCTCACATCTCCCGTGAGCTCCTTCTTGCTGCGGTAATCCATCTGCTTCAGCTCTTCCGGGGAAGGATAGGTGATGGTCACCGGCTGATTCTGGTAAACCACCCGGTTGGCCCGCTCCTCCAGCTGTTTCAGCTCCTCTTCTGTCAGGGGACCGTCGAAATCGAGGGTTGTGATCTCCGTTCCCAGATGAAATCCTACATTATGATAGCCCTTCCAGGCATAGCAAAGTCCGGAAAGAATGTGCTCACCGGAATGCTGCTGCATATTGTCAAAGCGGAACTCCCAGTCCAGGATGCCCCGGATGCTCTCTCCCTCAGCCAGGGGCTGCTCCAGAAAATGCAGAACGTGTCCATCCTTTTCCTGAACATCCAGTACCTTCAGCTCTTCGCCGCGGCTGCTTTGGATGATGCCCCGGTCCGCCGCCTGGCCGCCGCCTTCGGCAAAGAAGGCCGTCTGATCCAGCTCCGCGGCAAAGCAGGTCTTCTTTCCTTTGCCCTGCACTTCCCGGCAGGCAAGAACCCTGGCCTCGAATTCCCGGATATGGGAATCGGTATCGTAAAGCTTGCGGGTGATCATCATACCTCCCTCACCACACGGCTGTCCAGAATCCGTTCGGCGATCAGCAGGTCACTGGGATTGGTGATTTTAATATTGTCATAGGATCCCGGCACTACACAGACCTTGGTATTCATATATTTTTCCATAATCTGGCTGTCATCGGTGCAGCGGAAATCTCCCATCACCACCGCATGGCGGTGTCCCTCCAGAATATCCGGATAACGGAAGGTCTGGGGCGTCTGCGCCGCCCAGAGACGGGATCTGGCGGGGGTGGAT
Source organism: uncultured Eubacteriales bacterium (assembly GCA_902783575.1). Taxonomy (GTDB): domain Bacteria; phylum Bacillota; class Clostridia; order Lachnospirales; family Bianqueaceae; genus RUG760. The sequence goes on along the minus strand of CACZRP010000099.1, from coordinate 4,805 downwards.
TCAATTTCTCTTCCATCTCCGACAATCTTGATGGTATCCGTCACGGGCACCGCCAGCACGGCTCCGCCCATTTCCCGGGCCACATCAATGGTCTTTTCCACTTCTTCCTGGGTGACAAAGGGCCGGGCTCCGTCATGGATCACAGCCATGGTGCAGTCCTTAGGCAGTGCGGAAAGGCCGATAAACACCGACTGCTGCCGGCGGGCTCCACCCACCAGCACCTTGGAGACCTTGTCTAGATGATACTGCTCCACCAGCTGCTCGCAGAAGGAAATGTCCTCCTTGCCGGTCACAAGGATAATTCCCTCGATGGATTCCACGCTCTGCAGAACCTCCAGGGTATAGACAATAATCTCCTTGTGTCTCAGACGGATGAACTGTTTTTTCACGCCGCCCGAAGCTGTCTTCATACGCTGTCCGACACCCGCGGCCGGGACCACTGCCCAGATCTTTTCCATAATTGTCTTCCTTATTAAATCAAAATTATATCTCAGTATATCTCAAAGCCGGGATATTGTAAACTGTTTTCCTTTTGCATTTTCCTTAATTCTGTGCCATAATAATCAGACCATAGGAGATATGGCATCGTTTCGCGGCCATAAAAAAAGGAGTTTTCCATGTCCAGAATTATTCCCATCGGATCAGTCCATGAAGGACCGGCTTCGATTTATTCCGAATATAATGAAAATCAGCTGTTTCATTTTTACGAGCCCCAGGGCGGCATTTTTATTGCCGAGAGCCTGAATGTCATTGAACGGGCCATCCACATGGGCTGCCAGATTGAATCCTTCCTGGTGGAGCCCAAATTTGTATCCGCTGTGGAACCCTGGGCCTCGGAGGATACTCCCATCTATACTGCCCAGCAGTCTGTCATGTCAGAGCTGGTGGGCTACCATGTGAGCCGGGGTGTCCTCTCCGCCATGAGGCGTCCTGTTCTTCCCCGTCCGGAGGAAATTCTTCAGAATTCAGAGATTCACCGGGTGGCCGTGCTGGAGGCGGTGCAGAATCCCACCAACGTGGGCGCCATCATTCGTTCCGCAGCGGCTCTGGGGGCTGACACGGTGCTGCTGACAGAAGGCTGCTCCGATCCCCTTTACCGGCGGGCCAGCCGGGTGAGCATGGGAACGGTTTTCCAGGTTCCCTGGACTTATCTTCCCGATAATCTCCCGGATCTGCCAGCGTATCTCAGGCAAAACGGCTTTGCCAGCGCAGCCATGGCTCTCACCGATGCTTCCGTTCCCATTGACGATCCCCGGGTAAGTAAGGAAGAAAAGCTGGCCATTATCCTGGGTACGGAAAGCGACGGTCTCAAGCCGGAGACCATTGCCTCCAGCGATTATGTCATCCGGATTCCCATGAGCCACGGCGTGGATTCCCTGAACGTGGCGGCGGCCAGCGCCATTGCCTTCTGGCAGCTCAGATATCAGGGATAAATAAGGAATGATTCTCATAAGAAGCTTATCTTTTCTAAAAACAGGTTTCAAAGAAACCTGAAAATCCTTTGCCTGGCTTAATGGTCCTTTGCCACAAGATCTTCCTGTCCTGTCAAGGCCGCAGCCGCATAGCGGTGCATTCGCAATGTTTCACTTGCGAATGCAGCCTTGACAGACAGAAGACTTGTGGCTTTTTATAGTTAAGCCAGGCAAAGGATAGGCCTGCCGCCGGCTGCACGTCCACCCTGTTTCACAAATCTTCCTGAAACTTCATTTTTGTGACAATATATTTTCACATATGTGGCTTTACCATAATGTTTTGTGAAAATTAATGTCACAAACACTGGCTTTACTCCCTATCTTGTGATAATTCTCTGTCACAAATTCCTCGTTTTTCAGCTATATGTGAAAATCCTTCCTGCTGGGTTTCACACATCCGATCTCGATCCTTGTTATTGTGAAACTTCATTTTCACATATATGGCCTCATCCCTATGGTTTGTGACAATCGTCCTGATGATTGTCACTGGGCGGTGAAGACCTCTCTTTTTGTGACAGGATACTGTCACAGACCAAGAGTCGTCCCAATGATCTGTGACAAAAAGAGGGCAAAATCCTGAGATTTGCTCTATCTTAAGCCTATTTTTGTCACACATTATTTATTATCTTTTCACCTGTGACAGGCTTTTTGAGAATTGTCACTGGACGTCTGTTGGAGGGCGGATTTGTGACAATCGTCCTGATGATTGTCACCGGATTCGCCATAGATCTCCTCTGTTCTATATACTTTAAAAATAGAAAAGGGGCGAAGTTCATAGAAACTTCGCCCCTTCTTCTTTTGCAGAGTGATTTGGCCAAAGGCCACTCTAGTTTGATTGGATATTATTTGAATTTCTTTCTTGCCACATAGCTGGTGTGGAGAGCGTGATGTGCTTTCTCGCCTCCGAAACCGTCGTACCACTCGGAGTACAGGGTCTTGATGGCGGGAGACTCGTGAGACATTCTCAGAGTCATGGCCTCGTCCTGATCGTAGAGGGCTTTGGCACGAACAGCCTTCAGATCCACGGTGTCGCGGACGTACTGAGGCTGAATGGGCTGACCGCCGCCATTGACGCAGCCGCCGGGGCAGCACATGATTTCGATGAAGCTCCAGCCTTCGGGGTTGCCGGCTTTCAGCTTGTCCATGACAATCTTGGCATTGGCAATACCGGAAGCGACGCAAAGCTTCAGCTCCTTGCCGCCGACCACAACGGTGGTCTCCTTGATACCCTGGGTACCACGGACAGCCTTGAGCTCCAGAGGCTCATTGGCGCCGTTCAGCCAGGCATTGGCGGTACGGCAGGCAGCTTCCATAACACCGCCGGTGGCGCCGAAGATGACGCCTGCGCCAGTGTCGTCACCCAGCGGATCGTCGAACTCTTCATCCGGCAGCGCGGTGAACTTCAGACCAGCACGGTCGATCATACGGCCAAGCTCTCTGGTGGTCAGAGCCACATCCACATCGGGATAACCGGAAGCGGACTGGTCCTCACGGCCAACTTCGAACTTCTTGGCGGTACAGGGCATAATGGAAACGCTGAAGATATCCTTGGGATCGATGCCCATCTTCTCAGCGTAGTAGGTCTTGATAACCGCACCGGTCATCTGCTGAGGAGATTTGCAGCTGGACAGATGGCCCAGAAGCTCAGGATAGTACATCTCAGCGAATTTAACCCATCCGGGTGAGCAGGAGGTGATCATGGGCAGGGTTCCGCCGTTCTGCAGTCTCTGCACCAGCTCGTTGGCCTCTTCGACGATGGTCAGGTCGGCGCCCATGTCGGTGTCGAAGACCTTGTCAAAGCCAAGGCGGCGAAGAGCAGCAACCATCTTGCCTTCCACGTTGGAGCCGATGGGCATGCCGAAGCACTCACCCAGGGTCGCACGTACGGAAGGAGCGGTCTGAACCACCACATGCTTGGTGGGATCAGCCAGAGCAGCCCATACCTTGTCGGTATCGTCCTTCTCGGTAAGAGCGCCGGTGGGGCAAACTACGGTACACTGACCGCAGGATACACAGGGAACGTCGTTCAGCTTCAGGCCGAAGGGAACGTCGATGTTGGTATCGATACCGCGCAGGTTGGCGCCGATAACGCCGACATACTGTTCCTGGCAGGCAGCCACGCAGCGGCGGCAAAGGATACATTTGTTGTTGTTTCTTACCAGATGAGCGGTGGAAGTATCCAGCTCGTAATGAGGCTTGAATCCCTCGAAAGCGTCCTCGTCTACGCCATACTCAAGGCAGAGCTTCTGCAGCTCGCAGTTGGTGGAACGGGGGCAGGACAGACACTTCTTGTCATGGGTGGAAAGAATCAGCTCCAGAGTAGTCTTTCTGGCTTTCTGAACCTTCTCAGTGTTGGTTTTGATCTCCATGCCTTCCGCTACGGGATAGACACAGGCGGTAACCATACCGCGGGTACCGGTGGCTTCAACAATACAGATACGGCAGGCGCCGATCTCGTTCTTGTCTTTCATGAAGCACAGGGTAGGGATCTCAACTCCGGCAGCACGGGCAGCCTCCAGGATGGTGGAACCCTTCGGTACGCTGACAGCAATACCGTTAACTTTTACATTTACCATTTCCATTCGTTATAAGGCCCCTTTCTCACTGTTTGCTGATGGCTTTGAACTTACAGTTCGCCATGCAGGCGCCGCACTTGATACATTTGTCGGCGTTGATTTGGTAAGACGGCAGCTTGTGACCAGGTGCAACATAATCAGTCTTGACGATGGTGCTCACCGGGCAGTTGCGGGCGCACATGCCGCAGCCGATACATTTGTCTTTGTCGATGGTGAAGGTCAGCAGATCCTTGCAGACGCCGGCCGGGCATTTCTTGTCGACAACATGGGCAACATACTCGTCGCGGAAGAAGCGCAGGGTTGCCAGAACCGGGTTGGGAGCAGTCTGTCCCAGACCGCACAGGGAGTTAGCCTTGATGTAGCTGGCCAGCTCTTCCAGACGGTCGATGTCTTCCAGCGTTCCTTTGCCGGAAGTGATCTTGTCCAGGATCTCCAGCATACGCTTGGTACCGACACGGCAGGGAGTACATTTACCGCAGGACTCGTCAACGGTGAAGTCAAGGAAGAACTTCGCCATATCTACCATACAGTTGTCCTCGTCCATGACGATCATACCGCCGGAACCCATCATGCAGCCGATGGAGGTCAGGTTGTCGTAATCCACCTCGGTGTCGATCAGACTGGCAGGAATACATCCGCCGGAAGGACCGCCGGTCTGAACAGCCTTGAACTTCTTGCCGTTGGGGATACCGCCGCCGATATCGTAGATGATGTGGCGAAGAGGAGTACCCATGGGGATTTCCACCAGACCGGTGTG
>CACZRP010000098.1 GCA_902783575.1 uncultured Eubacteriales bacterium | reverse complement strand
CAACTTGCTCCTCAATCCATGGAATCGGATCTGGAGAAAATCCGTGTGTTTGCAATTCGCTTATAATCTTTTCATGGCAAAAGAAATAGTAACCATCAAACTACAAGATCAAATCAGCAAGGGGCTCGCGATAGTACCTGATACAGAGGCACCTCAGCATATCTGAGGTGCCTGGGGCGCTGTCAACCGTCCCACAATGTAACCACACTATCCGAGCAATCCGATAAGCTAAAGGTAGGAACTGTATGGCGTTTGCACTACCGGGGCGTTACAAGCCCACTCACTTTAGTGGGTGGGTAGTTGACATCTTTGGTGTCAAACCATTCGGTGTTTTCGGCGTTGTCATCGTAGATCACGTCTACTCTTTTGCTGTTATATGTTTTGAGTTCTGACATTTTATTCTCTCCTTATGGGGTTGGGCTGGTCAGGGCCAGATGCAGGTTCGAATGCCGCTGCAGGGACCGGGTGCCCGAGCGGATGTAATCCCAGGTTTCCCTGAAGTTGCCGTCGACGGAAAAGGGTGAATCCGTCATGTATTCCACAAACGCTTCCGGATCCCTGCGGTAGCGGGACGCAAAGTCGTAGGCGGCGTCTACTTTATTGGAATCGGGCATATTGAGCTCGCCATAGAGCACATGGTCCAGATTGCAGCTCATGTAGTAGACCTGATAGGGTACGCCCTTCCACATTTCTTTTTCCCGGATGAGTTTGTTCAGGTTTTTCCGCTTCCGGGCGTTTCTTTCCAGAATGCTGTCCCGGTCCGGGGTGCGGATCTGGTTCTCATAATACCGGATGTGCCGGCGGTTCGGGTCGGCCACCACCGCCTCTTCCGGGACATAGGCGCCGTCCATGTCCACCAGGTGGATGATCTTTTCGATGTCGCTGCTGTGCCAGTGATAGATGGAGGCTTCTCCCTTGACGATGGCGCTGACCTTGGCGGCAATGTCGCCGTCTTCGGGGGTCTGGGTGGTGATGTCTCCGCCCACGGTGTGGACAAATACCCGGGAGCGGTCAAAGACATGAGACAGGATGGAGCCCACGGCGGTTTCATCGGAGGGACCCTCGACGATAACGAATACTATCTTTTTACGCATGGGAATCCTCTCCGGATGGACCGGCGCCGGCCTGGCGTGGTTCGTCGGCCTGCTGCGATTCGGCGGGGTGGCCGGGGTCGCCCTGGCGGGTTTCGCGCGTCTCTTTGATTTCGCCGGCCTGGCGGAAGGCCAGGGCGATGTCGTAGTTGTTGGTGGGCTCGTAGAGGTCTTCCTTCTGGCCGCCCAGCTGCAGGTCCCGGTAATAGAAGTCGCGCAGGTTGCTGGCGGCTTTGACGCCGGACATTCTCAGGTACCGCTTTTCCGGGTTGGTGGTGGTGAAGGCCACATATTCCTTGTCGATGGTTTCCAGCGGCCGCAGGTTGTGGGAGGTGAAGATGAGCTGGCCCCGGCCCTTGGAGGCCAGGATCCGCAGCAGCTCGCCCAGCAGGTATTCGAAGATGCCGGCGTCCAATTCGTCAATGGCGACGGTGATGGAGTCCTGATTGTAGACCCGGATCAGCAGGTGCAGCACGGAAATGATTTTTTTGATGCCCTGGGATTCGTATTTCAGCGGGATAGTTTTTTCATTCTTTTCGGATACCAGTTGAACCTGCACGCCGCCCTGGCCGTCCAGCATCAGCTCCCGGCCCAGGATCCGGTAATCGATCTCCAGTCCGGGAACGATCTCGGCCAGCACCAGGTTCATGTGGCGGATGACGCTCTTCAGCTCCTCTTCCGCCCCCTGGCTGATGGTAACGCTCTGGTTCATGGGGATCAGTGTGCCCGAGGGCAGAGAGATTTCTCCGATGTCGGATTTGCTGATGACAAAGAGCCCCTGGCAGCCGAAAATCCGCAGCTCTCTAATCAGCTGGACGATCCGATCCGCTTCCTCGGAGGGCTGATGCTTCTCCTCCAGCATGGACTGAAAGTCCTGGCAAAACACCGCTGAGGTGCCGATCATCCGGGCGAATTCCATGCGATACTGCAGGTCGGTTTTCAGCTTCTTCTGTTTGCCGAAGAGCAGCGCATAACGGCCGCCGGGACCGAATGGCCTGGTGCCGGAGGCGGTGTCCAGAACCATGAAGTACCGGCCGGGATGGCCATTTTTCATGGGGGCATAGCTCAGCTGCTCGCTGAAAATATCGATGACGGCCGGCGCGTCGGCAAGGCCATCGGCCAGCTGCCCCTGACCGGAACGGAAGGCAACGCCATATTTGATGGCGTAGTAGACAGGGGTGGAGTCGGTGTCCGCGGTGGCCTCTACGGCGGGGGCGGCCTCTGCGGCGGGGGGTGCCCCTGCGCCCGGCGCGGGCTCTGCCGGGGCGGCCTCTGCGGGCGCTTTTCCCGGCGTGGCCTCCTCCAGGGAGATTTCAAACTCGTAGGTTACCTTGGCATAGGGCGAATCCACGTGGATCAGCTCCGAAAAATCCCGAGGCGGCGTTTTCCCCTGTAGCAGGTACTTCAGAAGCTCCAGCGCCTCAATGAGGGACGTTTTTCCCGAGCCGTTCTGCCCGTAAACTCCCAGAATGCTGGGGCCCTCTTCCGATGCAGAGAGGCTGATCTGTCCGTATAGGACATTCTTAAAGTTTTCTATGGTAATTCCCGATAAGCGGATCATGGTAAGACCTCCAGAAAAGGTACGTTCATTCCAATAAAAGTGTTTGCAAAAACTCAGCGGCGCGGTTATTTTCCTACGCCGCTGGGCAATTTGGCGCGGTTATTTTCCTACGCCGCTGGGCAATTTGGCGCGGTTATTTTCCCTCACTGCCTTGCAGTCATTTCGTCGCCGTTATTTTCCCACGCTGCCGCTGGTGGCACCCTGGCTGAAGTCATCCAGGGGCAGCCAGTCCAGGACCTTCTTAATTTCCTGATCCCAGAAATCCCAGCTGTGGGTGCCGGGGCCCTCGTAATAGGTCAGGTCGAAGCCGTTTTCCCTGAACATGTCGCGGTAAGCCCGGTTTACGTCGATGAGGCCGTCCTCCGTCCCGCAGGCCAGATAGATGTGGGGAAGCTCGGCTTTCTCTTTCACCAGCTGATCCACCAGCACCCGGGGATTCTTGTCGGTCTTGGCGGCCTCCTCCAGGGGCCCGAAGCAGCTTTCCTCAAAGGCCACACTTCTGGTCTTGTCCTTATTCTCCAGGTTCTCCAAAATATGCACCGCCGAAGACAGCCCGGCAATATAGCCGAAGGTCTCGTGATATTTCAGGCCGTTGCGGATGGCACCAAAGCCGCCCATAGACAAGCCGGCGATGAAGGTATCTTCTCTTTTTCTGGACAGGGGGAACATGCGGCGTGTCATCTCCACCAGCTCCTCACCGATAAAACGGCCGTAAAAATCGCCCTTCTGCTCCTGATCCAGGTAGAAGGAGTTGTCGCCGCTGGGCATGACCACGGCCAGGTCCCTCTCCTCGGCCCAGCGCTGAATCCGGGTGCCGGTGACCCAGTCGGTGTAGTTGCCCAGCAGGCCGTGCAGCAGATACAGGGTCTTGAGAGGCTTTTCCTCTCTGAGTTTTCCTGTGGCCATGCTAAATTTGTCCACCGGCAGGATGACCTGAATAGGAACGGTTCTGAGTAAGGATCTGGATACAAAGTTAACCTGGATAAGTGCCATGGCTGTTCCTCCCGAAATTATCTCGCAAATATAGTTAATTGTAGCACAGCCCGCCAGGAATGGCAAAGGAAAGCTGGCCTTTTCGGCGGAATAATGCTATAATGATAACTGATTTTTTTATGTGAGGTATTCGTAATGAAATACGATATCATAGAGACGAAGGAGCGGGTGCTGGCGGACAACGAGCAGGCGGCGGCCAGCCTGCGCTCTGCCATGGAGGAGAAGCACATTCTCTTCATCAACCTGATGGCTTCGCCGGGCGCCGGCAAGACCACCCTGCTGACCCGGACCATCGAGGCGCTGCGGGATGAGTACTGGATTGCCGTCATGGAGGCGGATGTGGATTCCGATGTGGACGCCAGGACCATCAGCTCTCTGGGGGCGAAGGTGATTCAGCTT
>CACZRP010000097.1 GCA_902783575.1 uncultured Eubacteriales bacterium | reverse complement strand
TTGATTTCAAATTCGCCCATGTGGGTATCCCGGACGGCATAAGTGACGGACCCGGAGGTTACAGCCATGAAGGACTCTTCCATCTGGCGGAGATTATCCTCCACGCTTTCACCGGGCATATATCCGATCATGGCAGCGATACCCTGAGGAATGCTCTTGGTGGGCAGCACATGAATCTTCTTGTCCTTGGACAGAATCGATGCCTGCTGCGCGGCCATGATAATATTCTTGTTGTTGGGAAGAACAATAATATGGTCGGCATTGACATGCTCGGCGCCCTTCAGAATATCCTCGGTGCTGGGATTCATGGTCTGTCCGCCGCTGATCACATGATCAACGCCCAGCTCACGGAAAATTTTCTCCAGGCCATCGCCAACGGAAATGGTTATAAAACCGATATCCTTTCTGGGCTCATCGTGCTTCACCACGTTCTCCAGTCCCAGCACATGCTTATGGGAAATATCGGTATTCTCCACCTTGACGCTGGAAAGGGATCCGAAGCCAAGGGCCGCGCTCAGCACTTCACCGGGCTTCTCCGTATGAATGAGAAGCTTCAGTTCGCTGCCGGAAAAGCCTGTCAGCACGCCGTTGCCAAGGCCCTTCACCGCTTCCGAAAGCTCCGCGGCTTTGGACTCGGCATCGGCTATGGAACCGCAGTCAGCCATCAGCTCGACACAGTAAACCGTCTTTTTGCGGACCTGCTCCATGGCCTTCTGGGCATTCTGATCCAGAGCGAGAATGGGATCAATGGTGTCGTCCTCGCGAAGCAGCGCCTCGTAAAATCCGCGGTAAATCAGGGTCAGACCCTTGCCGCCGGCATCCACCACGCCTGCCTCTTTCAGCACAGGAAGCATATCGGGCGTCCGGTCCAGGATGACCTCGGAATGAGCCAGCGCCTTCTCCATGACCTCGGAAATATCCTCTGTGGTCAGGGAAATCTCGGCGGCCTTCTCCGCGGCAGCCTTGGCTACGGTAAGAATCGTACCCTCCTTGGGCTTCATGACAGCTTTATAGGCTGTCTCGACGCCCTTCTGCATAGCGCCGGCCAGAGCCAGGCTGTCAATGGTTTCCATGCCCTTGACGCCCTTGTACAGGCCTCTGAAAAGCTGAGATACGATAACGCCGGAGTTGCCCCGGGCGCCTCGGAGGGCACCGGAGGACAGGGCCTTGGCGATATCGGAAACGCTGTCGGACTGAACCGCCATCACTTCCTTCACGGCCGAGGTAACGGTCAGCGACATATTGGTTCCCGTATCTCCGTCAGGCACCGGGAAAACGTTCATCTCATCCACCAGCTTTTTCTCCATTTCCAGACGGTTGGCGCCGGCTACCAGCATCTGGCGAAACTTATGTCCGTTGATTGTATTCAAAACAGATCTTCCTCCATCAAGCTTTATCTTTCTGATCGGTGCGAATGCCCTCTACAAAGACACTGACACTGGACACTTCGATTCCAAGCAGATCCTTGACAGAGTACTTTACATTGCTGATCAGGTTTTCAGCAATGGCGGAAATGTTCGTCCCGTATTCCACAATAATATGAAATTCAATCGAGGTTTCATCCCCATCGGTAATAATCTTGATACCCTTGGTCAGCGACTCGCCAAGCAGCAGCTGAACCAGTCCGTCCTTGTAGCTGACGGAAGCCATTCCGACAACGCCGTAGCATTCCAGAGCAGCCATTCCGGCAGTGCGGGCTACAACTTCATTGTCGATATATATCTGACCCCATTCGGTCTTATAACTTGCAGCCATAGGTTTTCCTCCTTGAATGATAAGGGTCGAAATGTACAGACGATGTGACTTTGATCATACGGCATGTGTCCATACAAACCCTTTATATATTATACATGAAGAACCTGCACGATTCAACACAAAAAATAAACCAGATGCCCATCAGACATCTGGCCTTTTTTTGTGAATCATTCTTTATCCGTCGCTCCCGGGAAATTCCGAGAGGAAGTTCATCCTGAACAATTATGCGCGGGATACTTTACCGGATTTCAGACATCTGGAGCACACATGCAGGGTCTTGGGCGTACCATCCACAATCGCCTTAACGGTGCGGATGTTGGGCTTCCAAGCCTTGTTAGATCTTCTGTGGGAATGGCTCACCTGGTTGCCAAAGAGCAGACCTTTCTGACAGATATCACATTTTGCCATGATAAAACCTCCTTCGCTCATCGTTGGTATGTAAATGGCAGTGACTAAAGGCCCACCGGGCTTCCCTCACGCCTTACCTTCGAGACATAACACGAATATTGTATCAGAAACAGAGCATAAATGCAAGATATTTTTTTAGTTTTTATTCACGCCCGGTTCCTTTTCCCGGTCAGAGGTCCGAATCAGCAGGACAATTCCCTCTTTCAGACTGATTCTTCCGCCCCCGGGAAGGACCTCATTGCTGATGCCCTGGGTCTTTTCTCTGTGAAGCGTCAGCTCTCTGCCCTCATAGGAAAAGCCCTTCAGTTCGATCCCCTCGGCTCTTTCGCTGATGGGAATCAGAGAAACATACTTCTGGAAGGGACGGTATGCCAGCTTCTGCTCATCTCCCCCCAGAAGGACCGAAACCTCGGTTCTTCCGTCTGTCATCAGAGCCCGGACACCCGCCTGCCGGATTCTCACCAGCAGAAACAGGTTGCCCAGGGTATGGTCCAGCCTTCCTCCCAGACCGCCCAGCACGGTGATCCTGTCGCCCTTTTCGGTTTTTTCCAGCGCCATCCGCACCGCGATCTCGGAATCGGTATCATCTTTTCTGACTGGGAAAACGGCCGTCTGTCCCTTTTCGGCCACATATTCCTCCAGAACGCCCCGGCTGACGGAATCAAAATCTCCCAGGGCGATGTCCGGATGAAGCCCCAGCTTCAGGGCATATTCCAGACCCGCGTCTCCCGCGATGATCTCGTCAAAGGACTGCTCCTTAAGCCAGCTTTCCAGAGGCTCTGTGAGAACCAGCTCGCCTCCCAGAATAATCAGCAGATGTTTCACCTTTACTCCGTTTCCACGGACAGCTCATGGATCCGTTGATTGACTTTTTTCATATTTTCCATGGCCGCATCCGGATCGCCGGCTTTGAAAACAGCCGAGCCCATCACCAGAAGATCCGCTCCGCTGCAAAGCTCCAGATTTGACAGCTTCACGCCGCCGTCCAGCTCGATCAGCACATCCTTTCCGGCTTTTCGGAAAAGCTCCCTGACTTCAGGGATTTTGTCAAGACATTCCGGAATCAGACCCTGACCTCCGAAGCCCGGCTCCACTGTCATCAGCAGGACGAGATCCGTCATATCCTCGATCCCCTCCAGGGCGGAAACCGGTGTCCCGGGTTTGATGGAAACCCCCACCCGGGTCTTTGGCGAAAGCTCACGGATCAGTCGGATGGTGCCCGGAAGATCATGGCACGCTTCCTGATGAACCGTCAGAAAGCTGCCTTCCACCTCACCCATGGCCTTCAGAAAAGCGGGAATCAGATGATCCGGCTCCTCCACCATCAGATGAACATCGAAGGGAATCTGAACCGATTCTCTCAGGGCCTGAATCATGGCGGGGCCCAGGGTCAGGTTGGGCACAAAATGTCCGTCCATGACATCCACATGCAAAATTTCGGCACCGGCGCTGATTACCGCCCTCACCTCTTCCCGCATATTGCCGAAATCCGCGGCAAGAATCGAAGGAGCGATTCTTATTTTTCTGCTCATGATTTCCTCCCCTGGTTAAGATCACCGGAAAGTTCCAGGTAATTTCGATATCGGACCGGAGATATCTTTCCTTCCCTGGCCGCGCCTCTCACCGCACAGTCTTCCTCTCTCATATGGCGGCAGTTGGTAAAGCGGCACAGACCCAGATAGGGTCTGAATTCGGGGTAGGCCTTCGCCAGATCTTCCTGGCTCAGCTGCTGCATATAGAAGGAGCTGAAGCCGGGAGTATCTCCGATCAGGCCGGGCACTTCTCCCTCCGCGATGAGAGGAAGCAGTCTGGCATGGCGGGTGGTGTTTTTCCCCCGGGCTATCTTCTCGGAAAGCTCTCCCGTTTCCTGTCCCGCTCCGATCAGGGTATTGATGAGGGATGATTTTCCCACCCCCGAGGGGCCGGCAAAAATAGTCAGCCTGCCCAGCAGCCTGGGAAGAAGAATTTCTCTTGCTTTCAGGGCCTGCTCCTCATCCACCGTGCTGATGAGTTCCACGGGATAGCCCGCTTCTTCATAGGCTTTGAGGACCAGCATCAGCCGTCTTTTCTGTTCCTCCGAAAGAAGATCCGCTTTGTTGAATACGATCAGACAGGGAATCTTTCTGGAGTCGCATTCGATCAGAAACCGGTCCAGCAGTTTAAAATGAGGATCCGGATATCTGGCCGCGAAGACCACCAGCATCTGGTCAATGTTGGCGGCGGCCGGCCGGATGCTCTCGTTTTTCCTGTCCAGTATGGAATCAAAATACCCGTCGCCGGACACGGTGACGATATCCCCCAGCAGCGGGGTCAGCTTCTGTTTCCGGAAAAGGCCTCTGGCCTTCAGCCTGACCTCGGTTCCATCCTCCAGAAGCACATCATAATTGCCGCCGATACCGGCTACAATTCTGCCGATCTGCTTATCCATTGATTTCTTCGCTCATCAGAAGCGTGTCATCCAGATAAACCTCAATCTTCACGGTGCCTGAAGGATAATTGACCTTCATGACGCCGCCCAGGCTGGCAAAGGTGGAATAGCTGACACCGTTTTCGAAAATCTTGGTGGCATTGCCGGAACCGTCATAGGCCAGCACCGTCAGCTTTCCGTTTTCATCTGCCTTGGTAAAGGGCTGGGATATGGTCAGGGTACCGGATGCGGTATCGGCCGAGGCTTCAGCCTGGGGCTGCGGTCCTTTGCTGATGGTGATATCCACACTGGTGCCCTTCGCCACCTCCGTGCCTTCGGAGGTTCCCTGGCCGATGACGCTGCCCTCGGGAATGGTGCTGCTGTAATCCTCGCTCACATCACCCAGCACCAGGCCGTTTTCTGTCAGAAGGCTCTGAGCCTCCTCCAGGGTACTTCCGAAAAGATCCGGAACCTGCGACAGAACCTGGGCCGGTCCCAGGCTCACATAGAAGGTAATAGTGTCACCGGGGTGAACCATCTCTCCCTCCTGGGGATCCTGGGCCATAATGGTACCGGTCTCATAGGTATCGTCATTGGTGGTCTGAACGCTGGTATAGAGTCCCAGCTGTCCGGCTTCTTCATTGGCGCTTTCAAACTGATCGCCCACAAAGCCCGGCAGAGCAAAGGCTGTGGTATCCTCTTCCTGCGTCTCCTCTTCAGAGCTCTCGGGCTCGCTCTCCTCGGGTGTGGAAGATTCCTCCTCCACCACGGCGGTCTGGGAAGACGCGGGTTCCTTTGCCGCAGGACTCATGCGGTCCAGCAGCAGCTTCAGCAGGAACAGCAAGAACAGCAGAATCACAATTCCCATGATGGCCAGGGTGATAATGGTGTTCTTCCTGCGTTTGGCCTTCTTCATGCGCTCTTCTCTTTCCCGGGCGATCCGGGCCCGCTCCCTCTCCTGTTCCAGACGGATCTGGTCAGTGGAGCGTCCGAATTCGCTGGCGGCGCGGTTGTCGTTTCTCAGTCGGTAATTTCTGTTGCGGTACAGATGCTTCATGTCCCGGATCAGCTCATCCGCCGACTGATAACGCCATTCAGGCAGCTTCTGGGTCAGCTTCAGAATAATATCGCGAAGTCCGGGCCACAGCTGGGGCGCCTTCGCCGCAGGATCCGGGAAATTCTCGTGGATCTGCTTCATGGCCACGGCCACGGGAGTCTCGGCCGTGAAGGGCAGCTCCTTGGTGGCCATTTCATACATGGTGATACCCAGCGAATAAAGATCGGAACGGGCATCCACCTCGCCGCCTCTGGCCTGCTCGGGGGAGAGATAATGCACCGATCCCAGGGTCTCGCCGGTGGCCGTCACTGTGGTCTGGGAGGCCGCCTTGGCGATACCGAAATCCGTCACCTTTACATCTCCGGAGGGCGTCACCATGATATTCTGAGGTTTGATGTCTCTGTGGATGATTCCGCCCATGTGCGCCACCTTCAGCGCCTCCGCGATCTTGATGGCGATCTTCACCACTTCCTCAGAGCTCAGCATATCCCTGCGTTTAATGTAGTCCTTCAGGGTAATGCCATCGATGTATTCCATGACAATATAGTCACAGCCGATCTCATGCCCCAGGTCATAGACAGCCACAATATTGGGATGGGTCAGGCTTCCCGCCGCCAGGGCTTCCTTTTTAAATTTATTCAGAATGGTCTCGTCCAGGGCAAATTCCTGCTTCAGAACCTTAATTGCCACCAGGCGGCTCAATTTATAATCTCTGGCTTTATAGACGATGGCCATACCGCCGGATCCTATTTCTTCCAGGATCTCATATCGTCTTCCCAGCACTCTTCCTGCTTCAAGCATTCAACTCTTCCTCCCCCGTAAAGTCAATCACAACCACCGAAATATTGTCTTTTCCGCCAGCTTCATTGGCCATTTCTACCAACCGGTCGGCTGTGTCGCTAACGCTTTTTGGCGCGGAAAGTTCTTTTAATATATCCAGATCCGGAACCATGTTGCTCAGTCCGTCGGAACAGAGCAGCACCCGTTTCAGACCGTCAGTTTCTATGCAGTAATCATCAATTTCCACCGTCTCATCAATGCCGATGGCTCTGGTAATCATATTTTTCTGAGGATGAATCCTCGCCTCTTCCTCGGTGATCACGCCGCCCCTTAAGAGCATCTCCACCACCGAATGATCCACCGTGACCCGATCCAGGGTCAGCGGCGTTTCCTGCGACTGCTTCAGCCGGTACATCCGGCTGTCGCCCACATTGATGCAGTACAGATAGTCCCCGCACACCGTGGCCGCCACAAAGGTCGTGCCCATGCCCGCGTAATCCGGAGATTCCTCGGACAGATAATAAATATACCGGTTGGCCATCTGCAGGGCTGTCTTCATCAGCAGGATGATGTCATCCTCCTCACTGGAATGGTCCTCAATGTATTCCCGGAAATATCTCAGCGCCTCGCTGGAAGCCAGGTCTCCTGCCTTGTGGCCTCCCATACCGTCAGCCACCACGAAAAGATTCGGCAGAAAGCCCACCGGCTTCAGAGAGCAGAAAACCTGATCCTGATTCATGGGGCGGACGATGCCGGTTTCGCACCTGGCCGCCGCCTTAAGTAACCGTTTGTTGATATTCTCCTCCATACTTACCTTTCCGTCCTTTGCTGAGATTGCTTATGTCTTAGCTGGCCGCAGGCTGCGTCAATGCTTCCTCCCATCTCCCTGCGGCGGGTGACGGGAACATGTCTGTTCTCAAGAGTATTAACAAAATCCGCGATCCTGGCTTCGGAGGGTCTGCTGAAGCCGCATTCCTCCACGGGATTCACGGGAATCACATTCACATGGCACAGGAGGCCCTTCAGCCTTTCCGCCAGCTCCTCCGCTTCTTTTTTCGAATCATTCAGATGATCGATCAGCAGATATTCAAAGGTAATTCTGCGGTTGGTGCGGGAAATATAGTACCGGCACGCATCCATCAGTGTATCCATGTCCACGGCCCCAGCAATGCGCATGATTTTTCTGCGTATCAGGTCATTGGGGGCGTGAAGGGAAATCGCCAGAGTCACCGGGAGATCGGTGTCCGCGAAGCTGCGGATTTTTTCGGGCAGTCCGCAGGTGGAGACGGTGATATTCCGGTAGCTGAGGTTCTTGCCTTCTTCACTGTGGATCACTGACAGATACCTCATCAGCTCATCCCAGTTGTCAAAGGGCTCTCCGCAGCCCATCACCACCACGTGGGAGACGGTTACCTGCGCCGCCTGCTCCACCGCGTAAATCTGGGCAGCCATCTCGCCGCCGGTCAGATTCCTTTCCAGTCCGTTCAGCGTCGAAGCGCAGAACCGGCATCCCATCCGGCAGCCGGCCTGAGAGGATATGCAAAGAGAATAGCCGAACCGGTATTTCATGAGCACACACTCCACATCCGTCACCGAACGATCCGGCAGGGAAGCATTTCCCAGGGATAGGAGATATTTTCTGGTTCCATCGGGAGAAACCTGCTCCGCCGCCACTGCCGGCAGGGCCAGATAAAAGTCCTCCTTCAGCTTTTCCCTCAGCTTCAGGGGAAGATCCGACATAGCGTTAAAATCCATGACCCTCCGGCCATGAATCCAGCGGAAGATCGATGCCGCAAGGAAAGTTTTTTCCTGCTTTTCCGACAGATAGTGCTTCCACTCTTCTATCGTCAGATCGAGGGCGTACCGCATGGGCAGTCTCCTTTTTAGTCTTGCTTCTTCTTAGTCAATAAAGCGATAAAGAACCCGTCATGGCCGTTTTCCTCCGGCCACAGGGTCAGATGTCTGTTGAAAGATCCCGCATCCTCCGGGAAATACTGCTGAAGATCCTGCTCCTCAAATTCAGGATGCCTTTGCAGAAAGGCCAGGATCTGTCCTTCGTTTTCCTCTTTCAGCAGTGTACAGGTGCTGTACACCAGCACGCCTCCTGCCTTCAGCATGGAGGCCGCGTTGTCCAGCATGCGCTGCTGGATGTCTGTCAGTTCGCCGATCTCCTCCGGAGTCCGTTTCAGCAGGATATCCGGCTTTGACCGCACGATACCGATACCCGAACAGGGAGCGTCCAGAAGGATTCCTTCATAGGCAGCTGCATCCTCAGGATCCGCCGCCAGCGCATCCTTCGCTTCGCAGGTCATATTGGTGATGCCGAGTCTTCTGACATAGTTTTCCATCAGCTCCACCCGGGAGGGATGGATGTCCCGGCTGATGAGCTGTACATCCCTGCCGAGCCGTTCAGGCCCCCTCAGAGCCATATAGGTGGATTTGCCTCCGGGCGCCGCGCACATGTCCAGAATCCGTACCGGCCTGTCAACCGGATCCGCGGGAAGATGCCGGCGCAGTCCTTCCACCAGCGCTTCCGCCGCAGCCATGCTGCTCTCATCCTGGATGCTCAGCAGGCCCCTGGCAAAGGCGGGATGCTGCAGGAGCTCCGCCCCGGAAGAGACATACCAGGCATCGGGAACCAGCCGGCCCTGCTTCAGGCCGATCTGGTTTTTCAGAGACTCCAGGATTTCCTTCTTCTGTTCTTCCGAGGCATCCATCCGGATGCACACGGGCTTAGGCAGGCTGAATATTCCTGCAAGCTCCTCCGCTTTTCCTTTCGGACAGGAGGCCTCCAGCTTCTCCATCAGCCACCGGGGCAGCTCCACTGTGCTGTCCGGCACCAGGAACTTCTTCTCCAGGTCTCTTTCGATGTGTCTCAGCACACCGTTAACAAAGCCGGCCAGAGACCGGGCTCTGGTTTTTTTGACTGCCTCCACCGTCGAGGATACGGCGGCGTAGGATCGGACTCCCTGAAGATAGGCCAGCTGACAGATGCCGATTCGAAGAGCGTTTCTGATTTCCGGCTTCATTTTCTTCAGGGGCAAATCCGTATAGCTGCTGATGATCCGGTCGATGGAGAACCCATGGAGCACCGTTTCATAAACCAGCCGGGTCAGCAGCTTTCTGTCCTGCTCCGGCAGCTCCGGATGATCAGAGATCAGGCGGGAAACCACCAGCTGAGAATAGCCGTCCTCATCGATGATTTCCCTGACACCGCGGATCGCCAGGTTCCGTACGTCAGTCACGTCTTCTGCCGCCTCCGAAGATCAGCAGCAGCCTAAGCAGGCTGGCCAGGGACTGGGCCAGGGCCGCCACATAGGTGAGGGCTGCAGCGGTCAGTACCTTTCTGGCTCCGGAAAGCTCATCGTGGGACAGATACATACCGCCTCCCAGAATCTGAAGAGCCCGCCGGGAAGCATTAAATTCCACCGGCAGCGTCAGCAGCTGGAAAATTACAGAAAGGCTGAAAAGGGCAATGCCGGCCATAATGACATACCAGCCGAAATCTGTACCCCGGGTGTAGTTCGTCGCTCCCGACACGATAATGCCCAGAATAATCAGGGGCATGGACAGCCGGGACCCTATCCGGGTGGCGGGAATAATGGCGTTTCTGATCTGCAGCGGCGCATAGCCCTGCTGATGCTGGATGGCATGTCCGCATTCATGAGCGGCCACACCCACAGCGGCGATGGATCGTCCGTTGTAGACATTTTCCGACAGCCGGAGCACCTTGGCGGAAGGATCATAATGATCCGTCAGGGTACCCTGAACCATCTGCACCGGAACATCGAAAATGCCCGCGGCGTTAAGAATCATTTCCGCCACTTCCCTGCCGCTGATGCCTCTCTGCACGGGGACACGGGAATAGCGGTTATAGGTGCTGTTTACCAGCGCCTGGGCCCCCAGGGCCAGCAGGACGGTGGGAAGCACCAGAATCAGATAGTAACGGTCAAACCAAAACATATATTATTCCTCTGAAGATGTTAATTGATCAGGGAGGGCCCGGATTCCCCTCAGGAAATCAGAAGCGGCCATGGCCTTCTTTCCCTGCAGCTGCAGCGTGAGAATTTCCAGAATCCCCTGACCGCACTGCACCAGGAAGCGGGGCTTCTTCCCGACGGCATATTCTTTGAGAATAGCGCCGGGTGCAGGCTTCTGTCCTTCCTCATCGGGAAGAGGCCGGGCTGCAATCAGCGTCAGCTTTTTCCCTTCCATCAGGCAGCTGGCTCCCGGCCAGACATGAAAGCCGCGGATCTTGCAGTCAATGGAAGCCGCGGACCTGGTAAAGTCCACGATGCCGTCTTCCTTGCGGATAATCGGCGCGTAGGTGGCCAGGCTTTCCTCCTGCTTCCGGGCAGGAAGCTTTTCGCCCCGGAGCAGCTTCTCCAGAGTCTCTCTGATGACCTCAGAGCCGGCTTCGGAAAGCTTCTCATACAGCGTTTCCTCTGTCTCCTCCGGAGTAATCTCAACCTCTTTCTGAAGCAGAATATCCCCTGTATCCATACCGGCATCCATCTGCATGGCCGTGACGCCGGTCACCTTTTCTCCGTTGGCAATGGCCCACTGAATGGGCGCGGCGCCGCGGTAGGACGGCAGCAGGGACGCGTGCATATTGATGCATCCCAGGGGCGGAATATCCAGAATTTCCTGGCTCAGAATCTGCCCGTAGGCTGTGACCAGAATCAGGTCCGGCGCCAGCGCCCGGAGCTTCTCCACCGGGATGGGACGCTTGATGCGTCTGGGCTGGAATACCGGAATTCCCTGCTCCAAAGCCAGCACCTTCACCGGGGGAGGCGTCATCACCTGTTTTCTTCCCACCGGTTTATCGGGCTGGGTAAAAACCCCTGTCACCTGAAGATCGGCTCCCGCCTGCTGCATCTCAAGGACTGCTTTCAGCACGGACGCGGCGATCTCGGGCGTTCCCATGTATACGATTTTCACTCTCTGTTTACCCACTCTTTTACTTTGTCGATATAAACCTGTCCGTGAAGATGGTCAATCTCATGACAGAAAGCCCGGGCCAGCAGGCCTTCGCCCGTTTTTTCGAAGATGTTTCCCTCCCGGTCCATGGCCCGGACAGTCACCTTGTTGGGACGGGTGACAATACCGGCCTTGCCGGGGAAGCTCAGGCAGCCCTCCGGGCCCTCCTGTTCCCCTTCCGACGCGATGATCTCGGGATTGATCAGGACCATCTTTTCATCCTCTTCGCCGGTATCGATGACAATTACCTGCTTCAGCACTCCCACCTGCACTGCCGCCAGTCCAACGCCTTCGGCATCGTACATGGTGTCAAACATATCGTCAATCAGCACCTGTACCCGCTGATCCAGATTTTCAACAGGTCTGGATACCTTTCTCAGAATGGGATCATCATCCACGCGAATGTTTCTAAGAGCCATGTGTCTTCTCCTCTTTTCCGTGATTTCTTTTTACTGGATGGCTGTGGGATCAATATCAGCCATCATCACTACATAAGCGGCAGCCGGTGAGCTGTCTCTGTATTTTTCAAGGCAGTAACGAATAAAATTTCTCAGTCTCTGCTCTTCTTTGCACTTCACCAGCAGCTTCCACCGGAACACGTTATTGATTCGGGAAAGCTGCGCCGGGGACGGCCCCAGCACCTCAATGGGCCTGTCTTTGCAGTATTTTCTCATCAGCTCTCCCAGTTCCCTGGCGCATCTGATGACATTGTCCTCTCTTCTGGACTGAATCAGCACCTGGGCCAGATGGGTGAAGGGAGGACATTCCATCAGTCTTCTGGCCGCGATTTCGCTCTGGTAAAAGCCGGGATAATCCTGCTCGCTGGCCTTGATCAGGCAATAGTGCTCCGGTGAGAAGGTCTGAATCAGCACTTCTCCCGCAAGGCCGCTCCGTCCGGCACGGCCAGCCACCTGCGTCAGCAGCTGAAAGGTTCTTTCACTGCTGTGAAAATCCGCATTGTACAGGGTCATATCCGCCGCCAGCACGCCCACCAGGGTAACCTTCGGAAAGTCAAAGCCCTTGGCCACCATCTGGGTACCGATCAGAATATCTCCCTCGCCATCCCGGAAGCTGGTATATACCTTTTCATAGTCTTCTCTTTTCTTCATGGTCCCCATGTCCATTCGGATAACCCTGGCGGAGGGGAAGCATTTTTTCACCTCTTCCTCCACCCGCTCGGTGCCGATACCGAACTGCCGGACATGGACTGACCCGCAGCTGGGACAGGTCTCAGGCATGCGCACTTCCTTGCCGCAGTGATGGCAGATCAGTCTGTCGGATTCCTTGTGATATGTGTAAGGCATGTAGCATCTGGGACATTTCAGGACGAAGCCGCAGCTGCGGCAGTTCACAAAGGTAGCATAGCCCTTGCGGTTCAGGAAAAGAATGGTCTGTTCCTTTCTTTCCAGCCGCTGAGCCATTTTCTCCTGAAGTTTTCTGCAGAAAATGCCCATGTTGCCTTCCTGCATTTCCTGCCTCATGTCCACCAGCTCGGCCTTGGGCAGGGCTGCGGTTTTGACCGCCCTGTGAGGCAGCTCCAGCAGCTGGATCTCTCCCTGTCTGGCCCGGTAAAAGGTTTCCAGAGACGGCGTGGCCGAACCCAGCACCAGAGGACACTGATGGGCGCGGCAAAGCTCCTCCGCCACCTCCCTGGCATGGTAATGGGGAGAAAGCTGGTCGGAGCGGTAGCTGGACTCGTGCTCCTCATCGAGTATCACCAGTCCCAGAGGCTCCATGGGAGCAAACAGGGCGGACCGGGGACCGATCATTACCTGGACCCTTCCCTCCCTGGCCATATGCCACTGAATGGTCCGTTCCTTGTCCGTCATGCGGCTGTGCATAAACCCCACGGACTCGGAAAAACGTTCCTTAAAAACTGCAATCAGCTGAGGCGTCAGGCTGATTTCCGGCACCAGCAGAATGCACTTTTTCCCGGAACTAATAACCTCCCGGATGGCTCTTAAATAAACCTCGGTCTTTCCGCTGCCGGTGATGCCGAACAGCAGGAATTCCCGGTAGGCCCCTTCCTCCGAGGCACGGCAGATGCTTTGAAAGGCGTTCAGCTGATCCTGATTCAGCGGCACAAAGGCCGATGACACCTGATCAGTTTTTTTCTTACAATCAAAATGAGCCGGCGCCGCTTCTTCCGACTTGATTTTGGCTTTATGACTTCTGCCGTTTAAGAGACTTTCCAGACTCTTGCCCGGCTGTTTGGGCAAAAACAGAGCAAGACAAGCGGATAGCGGAGACATATATCGCTCCGCCATCGACTTTGCCAGCTCGATATTTTTCTCGGTCAGCAGCGGCTCGGGAGTGACAATCTCCTCCAGCTGCTTCATTTTATCAGCAAATGCCGCTTCCTGCTCGTCCAGAGTATCGGTGAGCTCCAGCACATAACCCTGCCTGGGAGCTCCGTTTCCAAAGGGCGCAAGCACCAGCTGACCGACAGCAATCCTGCTTTTCAGATGATCCGCCACCAGATAAGTAAAAATCCGATCCACCTTCTGGTGGTGGACATCAATGACTACTCTGGCATAGGCTGGACTCATTATTCCTCGTCATCCACGGAAGTGGAAAGATCCACTTCACCAAGCTCCAGGTCCTCTTCCGGTTCCGGTTCGGGCTCCACGGTAACAATACCCAGCTTTTCTTTATCCATCTCCTTGACAGCCAGAGACAGGGTACGTCCATCCACGTCGTCCACTACCATTTCGGGGGCACCGTTCACCAGATCTCTGGCTCTTTTCGCGATGGCCATAACCATGGTATAGCGGCTGTTGATTTCCGGCTTGCCCATGGACCGGTTCACATGATTCACGTGATCGATCAGTTCCATATAAGAAGGATGCAGCATTTTATATCCCCTTTACTTTTTTATCAGTCTTCAATTATATCATATTTCAAAGAGCTTTTCAAGCCTCTTCCCCCGCCAGCTTCTCCAGCACATCGCTGTCCTCCGGGCTGATGCCGGTCCGGGTCTGGATCATGCGGTGAAGCTCGCTGATGCATTTTTCAAGATCATCATTCACGATCAGGAAATCATATTGTCTGGCCTTGTCCAGCTCTTCTTCTCTGGCTTTTCTCAGTCTCTTTTCAACCTTATCCGGCGTTTCGGTGCCTCGGCCCACCAGCCGGGCCTTCAGCTCCGCCATGGAGGGAGGAAGCATGTAGATCAGAAGGGCTTCCGGCATCTGTTCCTTCACCTTGAAGGCGCCCTCGGCCTCAATCTCCAGGATCACATCCTTGCCCTCTTCCAGCTGCTCCAGGACATAGGATTTCGGCGTGCCGTAATACTGATCCACGTAGGATGCGTATTCGAAGAAATCTCCTTCTTCGATTTTCTTCAGAAATGCTTCTTTGGTGATAAAGTGATAGGCAACCCCATCCACCTCGCCCGGTCTGGGATCCCGGGTGGTGGCCGATACAGAAAGGGCGTAGGGATAACGCCTGACCAGTTCCTTCACCACTGTGCCTTTACCCACTCCGGAAAAGCCGGAGATAACTGCCAAAGTTCCTTTGCTCATACATTTGCCCCCGAGTTGTTCAGTCTTTCCGCCATGGTTTCCGTGGCGATGCCGCAGATCATAATCGCCCCGTTCTGCATAAACAGAACCGTACGGACTTTTCGTCCATAGGTGGCGTCGATCAGCAGTCCCGATTCCTTGGCCTCCTGGATTTTTCTCCTGATGGGCGCGGAATCAGGCTGCAGCAGCGCTACCACCTTTTCGGCATCCACATAGCTGCCGAAGCCGGCGCTGATGAATCTACTCAATATTCTGTACCTGCTCTCTGATTTTTTCTACAATGTTTTTCATGCCCAGAGCCCGCTGGGTGACCGTCAGGTCATTAGACTTGGATGCGATGGTGTTGGTTTCCCGGTTCAGCTCCTGGGTCAGGAAATCAAGCTGACGACCCACGGCTCCTTCGGAAGCAATCAGCTTCCGGTACTGGGAGATATGGCTTCTTAAGCGGGTAATCTCTTCATCGATGCAGCATTTATCCGCGAAAACAGTAATTTCCGTTTCCAGTCGTCCCTCATCCAGCTGAGGCACCTTTGCTTTGTCCAGATGCTCCTCCAGCCTTCCGTAAAGCTTTTCCTTGTAGGTGCTTACCACCAGAGGCGCTCTTTCAGCCACTGCTTCCACGTTTTCTTCCAGCTCATCCAGCTTGGAGGCGAAATCCTGCTGAAGATTCTTTCCCTCCTCCTGTCTCATGAGGATCAGACCATCGATGGCTTTTTCCAGCGCTTCCACCAGAATAGGCACCAGCTCCTTGGGATCCTCCTGCGCCTGTTCCGCGCTGAGCACATCGGGAAGATCCAGAATACTGCTCAGTGTCAGATCATCCTTCAGATTGTAATCCCCGGCGGCGCTTCTCAGCTCTCTCAGATAGCCCTCCAGCTTCGGCCGGTTCAGCCAGACCTCACCCTGGGTGTCACTGTGATTCTGATAGGAAACGAAGACATCCACCTTGCCCCGGGTAAGTCTCTCTTTAATGGTCTTTCTTACCTCCGCCTCCAGGGTTGAAAGGGCGTGGGGAATCCGGATATTGGTTTCCAGGTAACGGTGATTGACTGACTTGATTTCAACATTAAAACTATGTCCGTTCTGCTCCGCTTCGCCGCGGCCGAAACCGGTCATGCTGTTCATTTTTTATTTCCCTTCTGCATATAAAATGAAAAGTGTATCAATAGATATTTTAACATTCTCCCCTTTATTTGTAAAGAAAATCGGAGTATACTAATACAGTTATCCTTGACCTTGAAGGGAGTATTTATGATACGGATTTCTGAACTGAGGCTTCCCGTGGAAGCCGGCCGCGCCGAAATAGAAAAGGCCCTTCGGAAAGAGCTGGACATTTCCGATCTCCATCCTCTGACCTACAGCGTCTTTCACCGGTCGCTGGACGCCAGACGGGGCCGGGCCTTTATTTACCTTTATACCATTGACGCGAACCTTTCCAAGGAAGACAAGGTTTTTCAGAAAGGCAGAAAACGCGGGAAAAAGTGGCAGCTTCTGAAGAAGGCCCCCGCCTATGAGCTTCCGAAGATTTCCTTCAGGCCTTCCCAAAGACCGGTGATTGTCGGTCTGGGCCCGGCGGGCCTCTTTGCCGGCCTGCTTCTCTCCAGGGCGGGTCTCTGTCCCCTGATTCTGGAACGGGGACGCCGGGTGGAGGAAAGAAAACTGGACACCATGCGGTTCTTCACCGAGAAAATTCTCGATCCCGATTCCAATGTCCAGTTTGGCGAAGGCGGAGCCGGAACCTTTTCCGACGGAAAGGTCAATACCCTTGTCAAAGACCCGACGCTGCGAGGACGCTTCGTTCTTGAGGAGATGGTCCGCTGCGGCGCGCCCGAGACCATTCTCTATGACGCAAAGCCACATATCGGCACCGACCGCCTTCAGGAGGTGGTCAAAGCCCTGCGGGAAGAGATGATCCAGCTGGGGGCTGAAATCCGTTTTGAAACCACCCTGACAGATATTCATACAAGCGCCGACGGCACCCGGATCGAAGGCATTGAATTCAAAGACAGACAGGGCAGAGTTACCTCTCTGGATACCGATACGGTCTTTCTCGGCATCGGCCACAGCGCCAGAGACACCTTTACCATGCTGAGCCAATTGGGAATCACCATGGAGTCCAAGCCTTTTGCCGTGGGCCTTCGCATTGAACATCCCCGCCTGATGATTGACAGGGATCAGTACCGCGAATATGCGGGTTCACCCTTCCTTGGCGCTGCCAGCTATAAACTGACCGCCCGGGCGGAGACCGGACGAAGCGTCTATACCTTCTGCATGTGTCCCGGCGGCCTGGTGGTGGCTGCGGCTTCCGAGCCGGAGACGGTTGTCACCAATGGCATGAGCAACTATGCCCGGGATGAGGTGAACAGCAACAGCGCGCTGCTGGTGAATATCACCCCCGAGGATTCCCTTGCTTATCTTCCCGCCGATCAGGAGGTTTCTCCTGTTCTGTCCGGCATGTATTTCCAGCGGCATCTGGAGCGTAAGGCTTTCCGCCTCGGAGGATCCGATTATTCGGCTCCCATCCAGCTGGTGGGAGACTTTCTGGAGGGTACCGACAGGATTTCCCCCTTCGGTGAAATTCAGCCTTCCTTTACCGGAACCGTCCGGCAGACGAACTTTCACGAGCTGTTTCCCGACTATATTTCCCGGTCCCTGGAAGAAGGCATCCGCTTCTTCGGCACCCGAATGCAGGGCTTTGACCGGCCTGACGCCGTACTGACCGGTGTCGAATCCCGCAGCTCTTCTCCGGTGCGCATTCTCCGGGAAGCCGACATGCAAAGCGTCCTCAAGGGGCTCTACCCCATGGGCGAAGGCGCCGGCTACGCGGGGGGCATTATGTCCGCCGCCATGGACGGCATGAAGGCCGCGGAGGCATATCTGACGCAAAACAACCATTCCTCAGAGGTAACAAATTCATGAAAGCATTTATCGTAACCGATATCCGTACCTTCATGGCGGGTCTTCTGAACGGAACCCTTTTTAAGGGCTGGGAATTCCGCTCACTGGAAGCAGGACTCATTTCCCATGTCAGTATAGACGGAAAGATCAACCGGCCCTATCTGACCGAGGAAGAAAGAAATGCCCGCCGGGGCAATTATCTTCTCTGGGATGAAATTCAGCCCAAGGTCAAGATGCTCATCCAGGGCGGCCATACGCCGAGCTCCCTGTCCCTGACCATGGCTATCCCGCCGGAACGCATCACCGATGCTCCCGCTGACTCTGTCGAATCCTATCAGCTGAACATCCGGTTTGAAACCACCGATGAAAGCGGGAATGCCCGCACCAGGCTGATGCTGGTGACCGGTGTCAGCACCAAAACCTTCAGCATGGACAAGACGCCGGACCGGGTATGGGACCAAAAGGTTCCCGAATACTTCCGGATTAAAGGACTGCTGCTGGAGGAAGCCTGAAAAAGATTTTTCAGTCAAAAAAATTTTAACATAAAAAACGGATCCTTTTCTTTCGAATCGGATCCGTATTTTTATTGGATTTTTCTGCGATGGATTACCAGAAGCTCATGACCCAGTAAAGAATGCCTTCGTAGCGATAACAGGCAATACCCACGCTGGACATGGTAACATCGGTCAGGTTGTTGTAGTGATCGTAGGAAGTATACCAGCCTTCAAACACCGCATCAGGACTTCCGTAACCCCAGGCGATGTTTTCATGCTCGGGACCGTAGTTGGAATAGTGTCCGCCGCCCGGACGGTAGTGGGAGAAGGAAATGGTGATTTCCTGAGCACGGGTCATGGCGAAGGCTTCCAGCTCACCGGACCAGGACAGAGGCGCGATACCCAGGGAAGCTCTCAGGGCGTTGGTCTTTTCGAAGACTTCCTGAGCATATCCGTAGTAGTATTCACCATCGGTGGGAAGCTCGTAGGTATAGGACTCTTCAGCTTCAGAATCTTCGGAATCTTCTTCAGAATTCTCAGAGCTCTCCTCTTCGCTTTCATCGCTGGATTCTTCCTCGGAGCTTTCTTCCTCAGAGCTTTCTTCCTCTCCGCTTTCAGCGGTGGACTCTTCCTCTCCGCTTTCAGCGGTGGATTCCTCCTCAGAGGATTCTTCCTCTCCGCTTTCAGCGGTGGATTCTTCTACGTAGGATTCCTCCACGGATTCACTGGATGATTCCTCTGCCGGCTTGGAGGTTTCCTTGCTTTCTTTTGCGGTCTTTTCCAGCTCTGTCTGTTCTCTCCAGACCTTCAGCACACCATCCTCGTTGAAGAGAATGCTCTTGACGCCGGAAGCGTCCTGGGTGGCGAAGACCACCGTAGACAGGTCCAGAGGCGCCGCATCGGCAGAGATCATATCTTCCACAGCGATAACCGAACCCACCATAGCGGTGGAATAAACCCGCTGAGATTCATCTCTGGCAGCCAGTTCAGCTTCCTTAGCCAGTCTCTCCTCTTCTGCGGCCTGCAGCTGAGCGGAAACTTTGGTGTCCGTGTAGTCCACCACCGGCTCCACGATCTGCCGGCAGCTGGTGCCTGCGCCCATGGAAGTAAAGGAAGCGGGAGAAGCGGTAGGTTTAGCCGCGGAAACCGCAGCCGTCTGAACCGCCGGGGTCTCAGAGGATTCCTTCTCAGCGGAAAGGGCTGCCTTGGAAGGCTCCTCCACCAGGATGATTATCTCCTCCTCATGTCCGGAGGCTTCCATGGGAAGCAGTTCTCCGTATCCCACGAGCCCGCAGGATAACACAAGAACCAGAATAACTGCTAAATATCGTTTCATATATATCAACTCCTCGAAAACAGAAAGTTATTACGAATTTGTTACAAAATTATAACATGATCTCGTGATATAATCAATACTTTTTCGAAAAATTGTAAAAAAGCAGAAAAAAAATTATTGGATCTTCCCGATTTCATCGGCCGGAACAAAGATGGTCTGCTCGTGGGTATAACGGACAAAACCCGGTTTGCTGCCTGCCGGCTTTTTGACATACATCACTCTGGTATGGTCCACGGGAACATTGCTGCCCTCCCGGCCGCTGCTGTGCCGGGCTGCCTGGGCGGCTGCCTCCAGAAAGCTCTGCTCCGTATAATCGCGGCCCATCTCCAGACCCTGAACCCTCAGAATCACATGGGATCCGGGAATATTCTTCACATGGAACCATTCATCCCTGTCTCTGGCGCTGCGGAAGGTAAGCTGGTCATTCTGGATATTGTTCTTGCCCACCAGTCCCTGAACGCCTTCGCTGGTGACAAATTCCAGGGGCTTGGAGCGGGCCAGGTTCTTCTTGCCCTTCTGGGCCTTCTTCAGATATCCGTTGGCGGAAAGCTCTTGCCGGATATCCATGAGATCCTGCTCGCAGTCGGAAAGATTCAGCGCGGAAACAACGCTCAAAAGATAAGCCTCCTCTTCCCTTCCCTCGGCAATCTGAATCCGAAGGGCCTCCTCCGTCCGCTTCATTTTATTGTAACGGCTGTAGTACTTCTGTGCGTTTTGGGCAGGCGTCAGATTCACGTCCAGATGAATATGACGAAGGGGCATGGATTCCTGATAATAATCAGGCAGATCGCAGCTGGTCATTCCCTGCTTCAGCTGATAGACATTGGCGGTAATCAGATCACCGTTGATTCTGTATTCTTCCCGGTCCCTGGTATCCTCCATCTGTTTTTCCTGCAGGGCCAGCTTGCGCCTGACCCGGTCCAGGTTGGTGGTCAGCAGATGGCGGAGATCCTGGGCTTTCTGTTTCAGCACGTCCGTCTGATGGGCTCCGGCAAAATAATCATCCAGAAGACTCATCAGATCGGGATAGCTTCGAGAATCTATGCCTCTCAGGCTGTCATAAGGAAACAGGCTGAAGTCCAGAATGGATCCATCCTCCTTCAGATACATGACCGGTGCCATATCCCCATGCTTCAGCTGCTGAAGGAAGCCTGTCATCGCCTCCACCAGCGCACATCTTCGTTCCGGGGTCAGGTCCTGCCAGATTTCTTTATCCTCAATCCCCGCCCGGAAAAGGATTTCCCTGGACGCCAGGGGGCTGAAGCCGCTGAAAACCGTGTACAGGGCTTTGACCAGAACTCCCTGGGCTCCGGCATCGGAAGAGGTCTCAAAAGCCTTATCCAGGGATTCCGCCTTTTCCTTCCCGGTCTGGGTGCTGATCTGGAGCATCCATTCCATGGGATTGTATTTATGATTATGGGCCGGCAGCACATAGGTCAGTCCCGGTCCGATCTGGCGCACGGAGCTCATGGTGATGCTCACATGCCGGATGGCGTCAAGAATTCTCCGGTTCTCATCCACCAGCACCAGGTTGGAGTGCTTGCCCATCACCTCCAGGATCAGGGATTTCTTTTTCAGGTCGCCCAGCTCGTCCATGGCTTCAACCACGATTTCCATAATCCGGTCAAAATGGACCTGGGATATTTCCAGAATTTTACCGCCGGTCAGATGCTTTCTCAGCAGCATGCAGAAGGCGGGCGGCTGGAGGGGCGTTTCGATTTTCTTCTCCGTCAGCTGGCATCGGGCGCTGCCCGCCGAAGCGGACAGAAGCAGATGATACATGCGGCCCAGGGACCGGATATTCAGCACAATCTGATCATTCTCCGGCTGGTAGACTTTATCAATTCTGCCTCCCGTCAGCCTTTCCTTCAGTTCCTCCGTTACGGAGTAAACGGTTATTCCGTCAAAGGGCATAAAAACTTGCCTCCCCTATCAAACGATATAAATGTCCGTCGACCGGTCTCGGGCCGTCAGATCAATGGGCCCGCTGGTGCCCAGCTTCTCCGCCACCATGGTGCTTACCGTGGACAGGGCCAGGCCGGGGCGGTTATTCTCCTCCGACAGATGGCCCAGCAGGAAGGTGCCATTGGGATTGTACTCTCTGACCCTGCACAGAAGCTCGCCGCAGTCCTGGTTCGACAGATGCCCCAGGTTGCTGCGGATTCTTCGCTTCAGGGCCGCGGGATAGGGTCCGTGCATCAGCATATCGATATCATGATTGCTTTCGATCACGGCAATGTCCGACTCGCACAGATGCTTATACATGACGGGGGTCGTCATGCCAGTGTCCGTAATCACAGACACCTTCCGTCCGCCGGATTCCACGGTATAGGCGCAGGGATCATTGGCGTCATGGCAGGTGGGAATCGATTCGATTCTCAGATCTCCCATGCGGTACCCTTTGCCCGAAACAATTTCCACCCGCAGCTCCCCCGGAACCTGGCCGATGGATCTCTCCATTCCCTTCCAGGTGCCGGCCGTGGCCATGACGGGAATCTTGTATCGTCTGGCCCATACCCCCACGCCCCGGATATGATCCGCGTGCTCGTGGGTCACAAAGATGGCGGAAATGGTGGCCGGATCAATCTTTTTTTCCTTCAGCATACCCTCGATGGTGCGGGCGGACAGGCCCACATCGATGAGCAGGCGGTGTTCCTGGGTCTCGATGAAGGTACAGTTGCCGCTGCTGCCGCTGGATATCGCACAAAAACGCATAACTTTCAGTCATTGGCCGGAGAAGCAGTCTCCGGGCTTCCTTTCCAAAACTCTTCCAGATCCTGCCGGATCTGATCCGGACCCACCAGCCGGATATCCTCCCATTCCGAAGGAAACAGCCGGCGGTATCTGGGCTGGGCAAACCGCTCATCAATCAGCAGGATGATGCCCCGGTCCGTCTCCGACCGGTGAACCCTCCCTGCGGCCTGAAGCACCTTGCATAGGCCCGGGTAGGTATAGGCATATTCAAAGCCATGGCCCCGGACCTGCTCATCCTCCATGGTATTCAGATGATCCCGGATGAGGTTTCTCATCAGACCGATCTGGGGCAGGCCCACCGTCACCACCACGGCGCCGATCAGGGCATCTCCCATCAGGTCGATTCCCTCGGAGAACATGCCGCCCAAAACGCAGAATCCGGTGACAGGGGCGGAAAGATCCTGCAGGCTCTCCATAAATGCTTCCCTGGCTTTCTCATCCATCTCCCGCTGCTGCAAAAGCAGCTGCTCTTCGGGATACAGGCTGCCGAAGGCTTCGGAAACCTGTTCCAGATAGGCAAAGGATGGAAAGAATACCAGGTAATGGCCTCTTTTGGCCCGGATGGTCTCATAGATGAGGCGGCAGATGGCGCCGATGCTCTCCGTGCGGTTCTGGTAGGTGACCCTCACCGGGGCAATCAGCACCCGGCGGTTTTCCGGCGGAAATGGCGATGGAAAGGCCACCGCGGAATCCTCTCCCTCCCCTCCCAGAAGAC
The DNA here is from genome assembly GCA_902783575.1 of uncultured Eubacteriales bacterium. GTDB lineage: Bacteria > Bacillota > Clostridia > Lachnospirales > Bianqueaceae > RUG760. Next base: position 26,159 of record CACZRP010000097.1, on the reverse strand, counting down.
GTTTGTAATAATCCACCGGGGAAAGGGTGGCGGAAAAGAATATGCTGCTGCGCACTGTCCGCAGGCATTCCGACAGCTGCCGGGACGGATCGATGCAGGCCAGATGAAAGGAAAGGCCCTCCCTTCCCTTTTCAAAGAAACAGGTATATCCTTCGTCCAGATGATCCCAGGTACGGATCACGGAGAGAATATGAAAATAGGCTTCCAGAAAGCCCTCCTGCTCGGTCCGCTGACCCGGGGACATTTTTTCCAGTGTTTCACCCATGGTCTCGGAGATCCGGACCAGGGAATAATAAAACTTGCTTTCAAACTCATCGCCCAGACGGCTGAGGGGCAGAATTCTCTCCTCTCCGGAGATAATCTCCTCCTTCAGCTGTCTTCCCGCCTCCAGAAACAATTGATTCACCTGGCTGATTCTTTTGGCGAGACGGGATTTTTTGTCCTGGTCCTTCTTCCGGTCCAGGACCTCCTTTTTCAGCAGCTCAGCGCTGAACATATCCCTGGCCCGGTCCACCAGATTGTGGGCTTCATCCACCAGAAGAACATAGGGTGAGGATCCCTCTGCGAAAAACCGCTTCAGGCTGGCGGATGGGTCAAAGGCATAGTTATAGTCACAGATCACCAGATCCGACCAGGTTGCCAGATCCAGTGAAAGCTCAAAGGGACAGACCCTCGCTTCCTCCGCCACCCTCCGGATGAGCTCCTCATCCAGCAGGTCATATTGCTCCAGGGTTTTCAGCGCTGTCTCATTCACCCGGTCAAAATGGCCTCGGGCATAGGGACAGACGGCCGGGCGGCAGTCCCTTTTATCAAGAAAACAGATTTTGTCTCTGGCGGTGAGCACGACGGTCTTCAGCCGCAGGGCCGAATGATCCCGCAGCAGTTCCACCGCCTGCCGGGCAGCCTGCCTCGTTACATTCTTGGCCGTCAGATAAAATATTTTTTCACACTTTCCTTCCCCCATGGATTTGAGGGAGGGATAGAGGGTGGATAAGGTCTTTCCAATGCCGGTGGGAGCCTGAAGGAAAATCTTTTCCTTCCTGTCGATGGTCCTGTACACATAGGCGGCCATCGCCCGCTGTCCGGGCCTGAAGCTGTCGAAGGGAAATTCGAGGGCTTCGATGGACTTGGTCCGGATCTGGTCGAAATCCGTCTTCCATTCCAGCCACGGACGGTACAGCGCCATGACATGGTCAAAGAAGGAGGCCAGCTCCTTCCGTTCGAACCTCTGCTCCAGAAAACGGGTCTCCTCCGTTTCCACATGAACATAGCTGATGCGGATCAGAATCTGATCCTCCTCCGGATGATCCAGCAGGAAAATATGGCCATAGCACTTGGCCTGAGCCACATGCAGAGGAAAGGTGTCCAGAGTGATGTCTTCCAGCGGATAACCGGTGGACTTGATTTCATCAATGGCCCGGCATCCGTCTTCGCTGCGGAAGATTCCGTCGGCCCTTCCCTCCACCAGCACGGTGCCGAAGGGGAATTCCACCTCAGTGCTCAGGGGCACTTCCTTCTGATATTCCATCCCCTTCTTTGCCATGGCCTCTTTTTGAAGCTTCTGGTGCAGCCTGGTTCCCTCCAGGGCCCGGAGATTGGCTCTGATCCCGCCGGAAAAGCCGCTTTCGATATCGCCGTATCTGAGTACAAACTCCACCAGGGTACGGACGGATATACGGTCAATGATCTCCATCAGCTTCCTCTTCTTCAAAATCTCCGGCCACGTCCTTCAGCGCCTCCTGAATAATCTCCTCGGGGTAACCGATGTATTCCAGGATATGGATTCCGTTGGGCTTCTTCAGAACGCCGGGCTTCAGCAGATAGTCAAACTCCAGAGAGTCCTTCGTCACCTTTTCCTCAAAATGATAGTTGTCATAAAGGCCTGTGACCTTTTCCGTGATCTCTATGTCATGGGTAGCCACAATAATCATGCAGTTTTTCTTTGAAAGGTAGGCCAGCAGGGAGGAGGCGGCAGCCACCCGCTCCAGGGGGTTGGTGCCGCGGAAAATCTCATCAATCAGCAGCAGGCTGCAGGGTCCCTGCTCCACCGCGTTGACCATGCGCAGCAGCGCCTTGGCCTCCGCCATATAATAGCTGGTGCCTTCTTCCAGGTCGTCGCTGGGACTGATGGATGTCATCACATTAAACATGGAGGCCTCATAGCTTTTCGCCATGACCATGTCAAAGGTCTGGGCCAGCACCGCGTTTACCCCGAGGGTTCGGAGGAATGTGGATTTACCGGACATATTGGAGCCGGTAATCACCATATTGCGGCCGTCCAGGGCCACATCATTGCAGACCACACCGGTGAGCATGGGATATCCGATCTGCTCCGCCTTCAGATAGTTCTCTTTTTCGGTAAAAACGGGGCGGCAGCTGTGGCGCATTCCCCGGCGCACCGAAGCCATGGACTGAAAGGCGTCCAGCTCGCCCAGGCGGCGGTACAGGGTCCGGAGGGCAGGCGCATACTCCTTGATATAGGTCATGCACCGCAGATAGGCCCGGGCTTCCACCAGAAACATAATGTTGATATAAGTCACCAGGCCCATCATATCCTGGGTGCCTGTAATGCCCAGGGACCGGTTTTTACGCAGAATCACGCCGCATTTATCCGTTACCTTGTCGAAAAACTCGTTGTATTCGGAAAGCTCGGGCAGATCCAGCTTCTTGATTTCCCTGGCCGCCACCAGCATCCGGGCAATATACCGGATGCCCGGCATGGCCGATTCCGTCTGCTTGTTCATCAGATGATGCACAATCATATTGATGATGAAAAACAGAATAATCATGATGATGCTTCTCACTCCCCAGAAGGGAATGGTAAAGAAGGAGGCGATCATACCCAGGGTGGAGGGAATCACCCAGGCCCGGACGGCAGGCATTTCGGGAATATCCTTATAAAGAAGTCCCGCCGCGGTGTCGTAGGAATCCTTGCCCAGATACCGGAGCAGACAGGAAACCTGTTCCCTCTTCTCCTTGTTCATCCGGAAAAACTCGATCACCCGGCTGCGTCTGTGAAGCTCCTTTTCATCAAACTGAAGGATCCGGAGCATATTGTAGAGGCATTGCTGGCCCGGCATCGAAAAGGTCCGGTTCATTTTGAGGTAATTCCGGTTCATATCCAGATCATTCCAGGTCTGGTCATCCAGAATCCAGTCGTCCTTCCGCATCATCCGGACGAAGAAATCCTCGGTATCGGAGAAATCCACCCCCTGGGCTTCATCCTCCTTGCCCCACCGGTCCTGGACATATTTCATGGTTTTCTTGGAAAAGAAATTTGGCATGATGCTCTCCCTTATCCCTCTTTAATCCAGATAGGTTTCCACATTAAGAAGGTGTGTATCGTAATCTTCAGCGAAATAATAATTGCCTTCATCATCGTAGATGAAGAAAAAATACCCCGTATCTTCCGGATAAAGCGCTGCCTGGATGCTTTCGTCGGAGGGTGCGCAGATGGGTCCCGGAGGCAGAGACGCGGCCTCATAGGTATCGTAAGCCGCCTCATACTCCGCGGGATCCCGGTATGGCAGCAGACCTTCCTGCAGATAGAATACCGTCACATCCATCTGCAGCGGCGTATCGGAATCCAGCCGGTTGTGAATTACGCTGGAGACCAGGGCTTTCACGGAATCATCATCCGTCCGGGAGCTTTCGAACTCAATGATGGAGGCCATGGTCAGGATTTCATGCATGGAGTAACCCAGCTCTTCCGCTCTTTCCCGATCCTCCTCCGAAAACCTGGTCTGGCTTTGTTCAAACAGGTAATCCATGACCTCGGCCGCGCTCATTTCCGTGGAAATCTCATAATTCCCAGGAGCGATATAGCCTTCCCCGGCCAGGCCCAGCTGCTCCAGGTTTTCGCAGCCGTTATCCTGAAGATACGAATCGATGCTTTCCTGCATAGCCACCAGAAGATCTTCGGTATAGATCTCATTTCCGGCCTCCAGCTCCAGGGCCTCGATTTTGTCCATGATGTGGGTCAGGTATTCTCCCGTCTCCACCTGAAGAACAAAGGTTTCCGGCTGCGCTTCCTCCGGAAGGGAGGCCTCCGGAGTCTGGCTCTCCGCCGGCTTCTCGGCTGTGCTTTCCACAGCAGCGTCAGCCTGGCTCTGCTGTTCAATCACAATCACCGAGTCCTCCTGGGGCTCGGAAGATTCAGAGGCGCCGCATCCCGTCATCATCCCGCTGATGACAAAGATTAAAATGAAAAGAAAGAGCCATCCCTCACGGAGACGACTCTTCACTTGTTGAATTTGATGATTCTGCATTGTTTTTCGCTCTAATAACTACATTTACCTTGGTTTCTTTAGCTTTCAGCTGTCCAAGGCCTGTAATATCCAGTGACACACTGTGAATTCCTGCGGTCAGATCCGAAGATTTCAGCCTCAGGGTCGCCACCAGATCAGCTTCATTGTAGGCCTCCACATTGGCGGGAAGTCCGTATACAACAATATCCACGGAGTTCAGTTCGAAATCATAATCGAAATCTCCCTGACCGGAGACGGCAATTCTGTCCGTAGGCAGTGTAATGGTCCGCTCCTGCTGCTTCTCCACACTCAGAGAAACCGTCACGGCAATGGGGCTGCCGCTCATCAGGCGCACGGTATTGTCTCCGTAATTGTCGTTTAACAGCTTCTGCAGATAACAGCGCTCCGAGAAGCTGCCGGTAATGGTATCCAGCTCAATTTCAGGCAACGAGATATTGTTGATCTTGTTCAGTATACTTTCCTGACCGTAAATCTCAACGGAGTCCACATCCAGAGAAAGATTGTTCGCGTACTCATAGCCTTCCCGGGGCGTACCCACCAGGTAGGGCAGAATCTTCACGGTTTTGTGCGCGTAGATGGGAATATAAACACTCACATCATTCACCGAGGTCCGCAGGACATCCCGGGAATAGTTGAGGGTTTCCCCATCCTGGTTCTTCAGCACGGCTTCGCCGATCTTGCTGACGTTGGCGCTCTCGTTCGAAACATCCACCGTCACATGGGCATAGGCAACCTGCATCACCTGATCGGAGGGTCCGCTCAGGGTAATTTTCCTGGGTGAAACCTGAATATTGGAATCATCCTGGACAAACATGTAGCCTTCCACCGGCGTGCCGGTAATGGTGTACTGAACGGGAATCTCTACGGAAACGTAATCCTCCACGTCCACCGTGTAATAGGACTTATTCCGGTAGCTGTAGAGCTCTCCCTTCACGGAGCTGTCTATGATATCGTAATGGATCAGCAGACGGTTGGGATCTTCAGGATCGATTTCATAGAGATCAATATACGCGGAAAGGAAAGTGGAAACATTCCTGTTTCTCAGGGCTTCCACCTCCGAGGTTCGGGATCGGAAATAAACTGTCAGAGACAGGTTGTCCAGGTCCTCCTCTCCATCGATTTCGATGAAGCGGTTCTGGTTCCGGTATTCCTCCACGTGCCTGACTTCCACGGGCACCTGGTAATAGGTGGTGGTTAAGGGGTCTTCCAGGTTCGTGAAGACGAACCACAGCAGCACAGCAATCACCAGAGACAGAATCTTGACTCCCAGATTGTGAGTAATCCATTTTTTGATAAATTCCTTCATGGCTTACTCCTTTCCCGAGATCCGCCGTCCCAGGCGTTCCTTCAGACTCATCACGGGGCCGGCGCCGTTTCTGTTCCTGTCCTCCACGCCTTCACCCAGAAGCTCTTTTTTGATCTGCTCCGGAGTGATATCGCGGTAGATCTGTCCGCTGACAGCCATGGACATGGCTCCTGTCTCCTCCGAAACAATGAAAATCTTGGCATCGGATACTTCAGAAAGGCCCAGGGCCGCTCTGTGGCGGGTTCCCAGTTCCTTGCTGATGTTGGAGTTATCCGAAAGGGGCAGATAACAGGTGGCCGCCAGAACACGATTCTGACGGATGATGACCGCACCGTCGTGAAGCGGTGTGTTTTTCTCGAAAATATTGATCAGCAGCTGGGAAGTGACATCGGCATTCAGGGGAATACCGGTCTGCTCATATTCACCCAGGGCCACCTGTCTTTCCACACAGATCAGGGCTCCTGTTTTTACTTCAGCCATGCTGACCATGGCTCTTGTGATGCTCTCTGCGGTCCGTTCATTGACGGCATTAATGTTGCCCACAGAGAACATATTGGTGAATACATTGTTGGTACCCAGCTTTTCCAGGGCCCGGCGAAGCTCCGGCTGGAAAATAACGACAATGGCAAGAATTCCGATGTTGAACACATTCTGGAAAATCCACATCATCATGTTCAGCTGCGCCACCACGGCGATCAGCCAGATTACCAGAACGATGGCGATACCCCGGAACAGAACCCAGGCGCGGGTTTTCCGGACCCAGCTGATGAGCAGATAAATCAGAACGGCCACGCCGACGATATCAAGGAAATCCGTCAGCCGGAAAGCCGGAATCAGGCTGCTGATGCTGCTGCCATCCGGCAAAAATCCAGATAAAATTGAGTCCATAGCTCTCCTTTCTCCTTTAATTTCCCTTTCGAAGGAAGGGATCAGAGAAACCGTTTAGTGGTTTTTCCCACCGAACTCTTCAAAAACATCCTGAGGTTCGTCCTCGGAAAGCACGCTGCGGGGAGCCGGCGCTTTTTCCACGGGAGCCTCTGCCGCAGCAGTATCCTCCACCTTGCGGGTCTGCTCAAACTCCATGGGAACCACGCTGGGCAGCGGTACATCGATTTTCTCGGAACGGATGGTATCGCCTTCCATGGCGATTCTCTCCTCCTCCGCAGCCTTCAGAGCCTTTTCTTCCGCATCGCGGATCTGGGCCTCGCTGGGACGTACCACCTCAGTCTGGGCAGGCTTTCTGCGTCTCGGCTGTCCCTGAGGGGCCTGCTTTCTGACGGGAACGGAAGCTGCCGCTGCCGCGGGAGCCGCTTCGGATTCCGGAGCCGCGTTCTTCTTCGGCTTGGTCACGTCCTTCACCTCAGCCTCCTCCTTCGTCAGAACGGTCTGACGGCTGCCGAAGATGGCGTTCTTGGGAATCATATGAACCTGATAGATATAGTCCTCATCCTCAAATTCCAGATCACGGGCTTCCTTGTAGTTGGCGGAAACCTTCATGAATTCCAGGAAAACCAGCGCGGCAATGGTAAGGACGCTCCACAGAAGGGCTGTGCCGGCCGGTGAATGAATCTGTCCGCGGCTGATGCCGAGGAACATGTAAAGAATGCCAAAGAGGGATGAAACGCCGATGGCCACATAACGGGAATAGCTGAAGCGAAGCAGCTTCAGAAGACTGATCAGCAGCAGCACAGCGGCGGAAAGGATAATCAGAGCCTTCAGCTCGTCATTGCCCGCGATGGAACTGACGCCGCTGCTGGATGCGTCCGCGATCAGTTTGGGAATTTCATCCAGGGATCCGTCCATCTGAAGATTCAGGAAGGCGGGAATAATCTGAACCACGCCATACATCAGCACGCCCATCACCACGGGCACCAGCGATGCCGCTCCGATGAAAAGTCCAGCGAAAAGAGGCACAGCCAGGTAGATGTGGAAATGAATGCATACCGGCACCAGGGCCAGCAGGTAGGTGTATTCCGGGAACAGATTCGCTGTAATCACGTACAGCAGAAGCAGCATCAGTCCCACAATAATGGCACCCGCCACAGAGGTCAGATAAATGTTGTAGACAATGATGCAGAGTCCAATCAGAATACCAGTTCTGTTCGGCAGAAACGTAGCTGCGGCCGCCAGTATCAGCTGGATGCTGGTGGAATTGAAAAGGCCGCTCTGGGTGAAATAGTCAAAACCGGAAATGGTTTTAAACAGCAGGAAAAAGGCGGCAAATTTAATCAGCAGCCGCAGCAGCAGAGAGGATTTCTGCATAATCAGGGAGACGATGCTCCGAATCCTGTTGAGAATATTATCTTTCATTTTTCATATGCTCCTTTAATCGTAATCGTTGATGGATGCCAGCAGATCGTAATACTGATCGATCCGCTTTTTCGCGATGTCATAGCGGATACTCGAAACAAAACCGGCAATCCACGATACAGCGATCAAAAGGATCGCATAATAGAAGAAAACCTTGATGAACAGCGCCGCATAGTCGTAATGCAGCAGACTGGCGCCATCGATGTAGAATTCCTTGACAAAGAAGTAAATCCAGTAAATGACGTAGAAAACCGTCGTCCAAACCCGCAGCTTCAGACGCTGGAAATCCATATAGTCCTCTTTGTAATACCTTTTGGCGAAGGCGTCATCCCTGAGTCCCTTGGACTCATAGGCCGCAGCCTTGCACATGAGGATCAGTTTATCTTTATTTACCAAATTGTTTCACCTCGCGATATATGTATACATAGGTACAGTATAGTATACCACACTTCTCTGCTCTCTGGCAAGGCTCTTCTCCTGAAGAATCCATTTCCTGCGATAAAAAGGGACTGAGATTTCTCTCAGTCCCTGATCTGACAATGAGGGCTGTACCGGCTCAGGCAAGGGGGCCTCCGCAGTACTCGCAGCATCCGCTGGCATCCGGAATGGTGGAAGCGCCGCAGTGCGGGCATTTAACCGCAATCTTGGGAGCCGCAGCGGCTTTGACCTCGTCACGGATCTCCTGACGGGCGGAGGTAAGGGTTGCTTCGATGTCTTTTCCGATATCGTAGTACTCTCTGTACTCCTGAGGCATCATGCCCACCACGTTGGAGCTGACCATTCTGGGAGTCTTGACAGAGCTGGAATTCAGCCGGAAGCGGATGGTATCAAAGTAGGGATGATTCACACGAATCACCATATTGAAATCATAGGAATACTCATATCTGGGCGGTACATAGCTGACCATCTGGCCCTGAGCGTTCTTCACCTTCTGCTCGGATTTGTTTTCATTGATATCCAGCTCGACGCCGGTAACCTGAGAATAATCCAGCACATCGGGGTTTGCCTGAACCAGATCTCTGGCGCTGGTGACTACAAACCGGCGGGCATCCTCGTCCAGAAGAACCTTGGTATTTCTTCCCAGTGAACGGGTGGCGTGGAATCGGGCCACCTCTTCCCTGTTCGCTTCACGGTAGGACAGCTGTTCGCGGATTTCATTCACGGTGCTGGCGCGTCTTTCGGAAAAGAAAGGAGAAAGCTTCGCGGCGCAGTCCTTGCAAAGGTTGCCGTCTTCCAGCTTACGGTTGCCCAGAAGGCCGATTTTTGCTCCACAGATATCACAATACTTTTTGTCGAAAAGTCCCATGTTGATCCTCCTTATGAATGAATAAGTTCATATTTGCGGTTTCACAGGATTTTATCGGAACGAATCCTGAATACTCTATATATACTATAGCATAAATCAGTGAAAAACCATACCCCAAAAGAGTAATTTTTTTACAGCTTGAAGGCTCTTTCCACCGGAACGGAACAGATGATTCCCTGCGCCGGGGATCTCAGGCCGTAGGTCTCATTCACCGCCTGAAGAATTTTGTCCCGGGTCTCCTCCGCCGAAAGGATAGTAATCAGTTCTCTCTCTGCGGCCAGCTCGATGCCGAACTGGGAAGCCAGCTCCTCCACGCCGGCCAGACGGCCCCGTACCACGGTGCCCCCCGTGGCACCCACGGTCCTGGCCAGGGTCATTACCTCGTCAGTAAAGCCGGCATTCACCGCGATCATGATCAGGCTTCTGGGGGATGATGTATTTCCGTCTACAATCTGTCTGTCCATAGGAGCACCTCCTGCTTGTTTCTGTAATATAGCGGATGCCAGAGCGCTGATGGCGTTCAGGGGAATCAGCATAATCAGTCCCCGTCCGCGGCCCACGTGCTCAAGGCTGGATGAAACCTCATCAACAAATCTTTCCGCCTGGCCTCTCATTCCGAAGCTGATGATCACATCCTTCTCGCTGGTGCCAAGACCCAGAATATCCATCATGTCCGAGGTGGCGGTACCGACGCCCGTACACTGAAAATGGTTCTTGATGCCGCGCTTTTTCAGTTCCTCCAGCAGGAGAACGCCACGGCCGCGGTCGGCAATGGAAAAAAGAAGCATGATATCCGTCGGGCGGCTCATCATTCCACCTCCTGTTCTATTTCATAGTAATAGAGGATGCCATCCTGAATCTTATCCAGCTCCGCGCTCAGCTTGCGGTGTCTGCGTTTACTGGCGATCTGACTGGACAGTCCGATCATCTGGATGGTGATCAGCGGCGTCAGGGCCACCATAGCAACGATACCGAAGGCATCCGTCATCAGGTTGCCTCCCAGCACCTCACAGGCGCCCATGGCAAAGGGAAGAATAAAGGTTGTGGTCATGGGTCCGCTGGCTACGCCGCCGGCATCGAAGGCCACGCCGGTATAAACCCTGGGAACAAAGAAGCTGATGGCCAGAGAAATCACATATCCGACGATCATAAAAGGCAGCAGCGGAATTCCGGTGAGAACCCGAAGCATGGAGACGCCGATGGCCAGGGCCACGCCCACGGAAAGGCCGATCTGAATGCTCTTCTGGGTAATGGCTCCGGAGGTAACCTCCTCCACCTGCTTTTTCAGCACATGGACCGCCGGCTCAGCAGCAACCACGAAATAGCCGATGAGCATGCCGGCGGGGATGGTCATCCATTTATTGGTGATCTCGCCGTTCACCAGTTCCCTGCCGATGAGCATGCCCGCGGGCATGAAGCCCACATTGGCTCCGGTAAGGAAGGCCACCAGGCCGATATAGGTATAAAGGAAGCCCACCAGAATACGGAGAATCTGATGCTTATGGAATCTGCGGGAAATCAGCTGGAAGACAATAAACACAGCCAGCAGGGGCAGCAGCGCTTCCAGCACCTCCATGGCGTAAACGGGAAATGCCTTAAGAAACACAAAGAAGGCTTCTCTGGTATTGGTTACATTTTCAATCACCGTCTGGCTGGCACTGGATTCCGGCTTAAAGACGATGCTCAGAATCAGTACGGACAGGATCGGGCCGATGCTGCACAGGGCCACCAGACCGAAGCTGTTCTCACTGGAATTCTTTTTGGAGCCGGTGGCCGCCAGACCGGATCCCATGGCCATAATAAAGGGCACGGTAATGGGGCCTGTGGTGACTCCGCCGCTGTCAAAGGCAGCGGGAATAAAGTCCGCGGGAGCCAGCAGCGCCAGAATGATGATCAAACCATAAAAGACGATCAGCAGCTGGGAGAGCAGGACCCGGTAGCGGATTTTGATGAGAGCCAGCACCAGAAACAGACCAACGCCGATGGCCACGGACCAGATCAGCAGCTGGTTGGAGATGGCAGGAATCTGATTGGCCAGAACCCTGAGGTCCGGCTCCGCCGTGGTAATGAGAACACCCAGCACCAGACAGGCAATGGCGGGAACCAGAATCTTTTTAAATTTTGAAAGATAAATGCCCAGACCCTCTCCCAGAGGAGACATGCTCATATCCGCGCCCAGGGTGAACAGGCCGATTCCTCCGATCAGCATCAGGGCTCCGAATACAAACAGAGTCATAACACCCGTTCCCAGGGGGGTCAGACTGATACTGAATACCAGCACAATTACGGTAATCGGCAGGACGGATCGAAGCGATTCCAAAAGCTTCTCTCCCAGATTTCTTCTCATCTTGCTATCCTCCGGACATATAACTTATATAAATAATATAATTTATATAAATTATAACGCAATTATCAGGATTTTGCCAGTATTATCAGAAACGATATGCAATAGAAAAACAATTTCTAGATTTCCAGAACCTTCAGATCCTCTTCGCTGACCGCCTTCATTTCCTTCTTGTTCAGCATATCATAGATACAGGGAATCACAAACAGTGTCATCAGGGTGGCGTACAGCAGTCCGCCGATGCACACAATGGCGATGGGCCGCATCAGAGAGGTGCCCGGGGATCTGGTCAGCGCCATATCCACCAGTCCCAGGATGGTGGTCAGGGAAGTCATCAGGATGGGCCGCATACGGGTGGTGCCCGCCTCCACGATGGATTCCTGACGACCCTTTCCCTCCAGGCGCAGCTGATTAATATAATCCACCAGCACAATACCATTGTTGACGATGATACCCGTCAGCATGACAAAGCCCACCAGGGACACCACGCTGATTTCCAGATTAAAGACCAGAAGGCCTATGAAGCCGCCGGTAAAGGCCAGCGGAATGGTGAACATAACGATAAAAGGACTCTTCAGAGACTGGAACTGGGCCACCATAACGAGGTAAACCAGCACAATGCCCAGCAGAAGCATCAGCAGCAGCTGCTGGATGGCATTCATGATCTCCTCGTTTTCACCGGCCATCTCCCAGCTCACTCCCTCAGGAAGCAGAAGCTCTCCGATTCTCTCCTCCGCCTCGCGGGAAACCAGAGAAACGTTATGGGCATCATCCACCCGGGAAGTCACCTCCAGATAGCGCCGCTGGTTCAGCCGCCGGATGGAGCTGAGGGAAGTGGTGTTTTCAATCTTCGCCACATCTCCCAGCCGCAGCTCGATGGGATTGCCCTGAAGATCCTTTCCCTTGATGATATGATCCTTCAGATCGGAAAGCTCCAGCTTTGCGCCGCTGCGCTGCTCCAGGATGACGCTGGTGGTGGTGCCGTCCAGCTCCATGGTGGTGGCTGTGGTGCTGTCCGTCAGGGCGGAAGAAAGATCCATAAAGATCTGGGCCACCGTAAAGCCCTTATCCATAGCTTTGTTTTTATCGATATAAAGATGCACCGCTTCCTGCGCGTCCTCCAGTCCGTCGGAAACCTCCACCGTTCCGGGGACGGAGGCCACCGCCTCTCCCACCATCCGGGCCGCCAGCTGCATCTGATCCATATCCTCCGAGAAAATCCGGACATTGATGCCCTGTCCCGTCAGCGCTCCCATGTAGCTGTTCATCACGGAAGCCGCCGTCACCTTGCAGGGCATGTCTTTGCAGGCTTCCTCAATCTGTTTGCCCGCGGCATTGCCGGAGGCGCCTTCATCGGAGAGATTGATGTAGATCGTCACATCATACTCTCCGCCGGTACTGCTGCCGCCTCCCGCCAGCAGTCCCATGCCCGAGGAGGACATGGTGGCACCCATGGTACCGATGCCGGGAACCTGCAGGATCCGGTCGATGGCCTCATCCGCCAGGGCGGAGGCTTCTTCCATGGTGGTCACCTCTTCCGGCATGGCAATGGTCACGCTGATGTTCGGAAGGTCAATATCCGGCATAAAGGTGAAGCCCTTCATCAGGCTGAAGAACACCGTGATGCCCAGCATCACGACGGATGCCAGCAGCACCGCCGCCTTGTGCTTCAGGCTCCAGCGGAGCATTTTCTCATAAAGCTTCAGCACGGGGCCGAGAATGAAATCCCTGTGAGTCTTCTGATTTTTCAGCATCTTGGAAGCCATGGCAGGAACCAGGGTCAGGGAAACAATCAGACTGGCCAGCAGGGAATAAGTCAGCGTCAGGGCCAGATCCGCGAAAAGCTGCTTGGTGATACCCTCCACAAAGACGATGGGCAGAAATACGCAGACCGTGGTCAGGGTGGAAGCCGCCACAGCGCCCATTACCTGGGCAGCGCCGGACACGGAAGCCTGAATGATATTGGCTCCCTTCGACCGCAGCCGGTAGATGTTTTCGATAACCACCACCGAGTTGTCCACCAGCATGCCTACAGCCACTGCCAGGCCGGACAGAGAAATCATATTGATGGTGACACCCGAGAAATACATGAGCACCACCGCGAAAATCAGACTGATGGGAATGGATACCAGGGTAATCAGGGTCGGCCGGATATCCTTCAGGAACAGGAACAGAATCAGTATGGCGAAGACGGCGCCCAGTCCCAGGGACCGGAGAATCGTGTTCACGATCAGATAGATATAGCTTCCCTGATCCATCAGCGAGACGAAGGACAGGCCGGGATATTCCTGCTCCAGCTCCTTCAGCCTTGCCTGAATATTGTTGGTGGTCTCCGCCGTGGCAAAGGTGCTCTGTTTTTCAAAGGTCAGGGAAATGCCGTTGGTCTTTCCCAGCTTGGAATAGGATTCAGCGCTGTTGTCTGTCACCATGATGGCCGCCACATCCTTCAGATAGATGGGCAGCACTCCGTCAATGTGAAGATCGAAGAGCATCAGGTTTTCGAATTCTTCGACCGTGGTCAGCTTGTCGCCCACGGAGACCATGTAGCTGACGCCGTCCTGCTTGATATAGCCGGCAGGCATGGAAAAGTTCTGGGCTGTCAGAATGGCGCTGATGGTATCCATGGTCAGGATATTATAAAGGTTGGCCTGCTTGAGGGTGGTTTCCTTGGTCTCCTCGATGGTGGTCAGACCCGCCTCGATCTGAGTCAGGGCATTGGAAACATTGGACTGGTTCACGGAAAGTTCCGTGGCAGCCTGAGCCAGCTGCAGCAGACCGCTGGTTTTCTGGGCGCTCAGAAGCATGGCGGCATCCTGAAGCTGGATCATACCGGCATCAATCTGGGTCAGGCCCTCTTCCAGCGCCTCGATGCCTTCATCGATCTGAGCGATCTGAGAATCCATTTCCGCCAGCCGCTCGTCCAGCTGATCCCGGGAAAGCCCCTGCTCCTCCAGGGTGGTGGTCACCTGGGTAATCCGTGCCTGAATATCGTTATAGGCGGCCTGGCGTTCCTCAATTCTGGCCACCAGAGAATCCGGATCCAGTCCCAGGGCGGACAGCCGTACCATGAGCTCCGCCCAGGAGGCCTCTGCCTGCTGATAGGCAGCGCTTTCCCTGATCTGGGCAATCTGCTGCTGGATCTCATCCTGGGAAAGCTCGGTATTGGCCTGCAGCTCTTCGATCTGTCTGGCGAATTCGGCCCGGGCCGCACTGATGAGATTCAGGCTCTCCTGCAGGGACAGCAGGGTTTCAATATCCGCCGCCAGAGCGGAAGCTTCCGTTTCCAGCGCGGAAAGACCGTCTCCCAGGGCTTTGAGGGCGGTCTTAGTGGTTTCAAGAGTAGTTTTTGCTGTGGTAAGCTGGCTGATCTGATCCTGCAGCTGAGCCTTGGTCTCAATCAGCTCCGTCTGCTTTTCGCTGATCTGAGCCTCTCCGGCCGCCGTCTGGCTGGCCAGCGCGCTCTGGCCTGAGGAGATCTGCTCTCTGGCTTCATCGATCTGCTCCTGGGCATCCGTCAGCTCCTGCTTGGTGCCCTCCAGCTCTCCGGAGGCTTCCGCGAACTTTTCTTCGATCTTTTCGGCGATGGCCTCATTCCACAGATCAATTTTCTGCTGGGAAAGCACTACATGGATTTCCTGGGTGATACCGCCGCTGGCGGTGACCCGGGCCACGCCGGAAATACCTTCCAGCTTTCCCATAATTGTTTCATTCAAAAAATCCGTCAGCTCCAGCATATCCATGCCTTCCATCGAAATGGCGGCAACTTCAACCGGAATCACTGACGGATTGATTTTCAGTACATAGGGGGTCCCCACAAGATCATCCCAACCGGATTCCAGTGCTGATAGATTCTGCTGAATATCCACACCGATGGTATCCATATTGACGGAATCCTCAAACTCCAGAAGAACCATGCCATAGTTCTCGTTGGAGTTGGAACTGACCTCCTTGATATGCTCCAGCGTGGACATGGACTGCTCCATGGGCCGAACCACTTCCGCCTCCACCTTTTCAGGGCTGGCTCCCGGATAGGTCGTCATAATGATGATATACGGGAAATCCATATTGGGGAAGAGGTCGGGCGTCATCCGCAGATAGGCAACGACGCCCAGGACCAGGACTGCAATCACAGCGACAAAAATCGTTAATGGTTTCTTTACGCTGAATTGGGGCACTTATGAACCTATTCTTTCCCTTATAGATTGAAATTATTTCTGCAGGCTGTCATATATGATGTCATAGAAATCGGAATCGATAATACCGCTGGCAAAGCGCATCTTGTTCCACACAATGGTATCCACCGTATCGACATAGTTCTCGGCAAGGGTGGCATTGGTGGATGGCGTAAAGGTATTGGAAGCGGCAATATAGGTTCCGTAGCTGGTCTTCCAGTCACCGTTGACATTGAACACCAGAGCCGGCGCGTCGGAAAAGACATCTCTTCCGGGCAGCAGGCGGGAATCCCATTCGCAGCCGAACAGGTTCAGCAGCGTGGGAAGAATGTCAATACTCATGGTGGGCTCGCTCACCACGATGGGATCCTGCTTCTCCAGGCTTCCGCTCCAGATAATCAGACGGTTCTGATCTCTTTCCAGATAATTCTGGACGGTGAAGCCGTAGAGCTCGTTCAGGTAGACCAGAGACTCCACCGGCGCGTCGTCATCGAGGCCGTAGGGGAAGTGGTCTCCGCAGATTACGATGACGGTATCATCGGCGATGCCCTTCTGCTCCAGCAGCTGAATCAGGTCGGTCATGGCGTCCTCCAGCTCCAGGTTGCAGGCGATATAACCCTTGACCTTCTCGGAGTAATCAAGGTCCGCCACCTCGTCCCAGTGCTTCATGGCCATGGCGTTGGTGCCGTAGTCATAGAGGCTGTGGCCGCTGACAGTCATGTAATAGATATTAAAGGGCTGATGATCCGCATAGAGATTGAAGGTGTTGGTCACCAGCTCCACATCGGACTGGGGCCACTGCTGGGTGATGTATTCCTCCATGCCGGTGCCGTAGCCCATGAAGCCTTCGGAATAGCCCAGCCGGTTGTGGGTGATGATACGGTCATAGAACTCCGCGTCGTTGGCGTGGAACGCCATGCCGTAATAGCCCTTCAGGCGGCTGCCCATGGTCATGAACATATTATGTTCCGTCGCATCCATCATGGAAGCGCCGCCGTCCATGGGATGAACGCCCAGCAAAAATTCCACCTCGCCGCCGGTGGTGCCGGCGCTGGCAGGCTGATAGAAATCAGTAAACTGAATACCCTTAGTGGCCATGCGGTACAGGGTCGGGGTCCGCTGGGGATCCAGAAGATAACCGGAGAAGGCCTCGGCACAGACCAGAATCAGGTTCTTGCCTTCAAACATGCCGGTGTACTCGTTCTTTCTGGTAACCTTCTGGGAACCGGCGTACTCAAACAGCGATTCCAGCTGCTGGGTATCCGCCTCCTCCGCCAGCTTGGCGAAATCGATATCCATGCGGTTATAACCGGTAATCAGATTGCCCACGCCGATGATGGATTCCAGCGACGCGGTCTGATCCGGCTTGGAGCTTTCCTCCCCGGCTCCGGCCGAATCATTGCCGGCAGTTCCCGCAGGCTGAGAGTTATTGGTCGAAGGAATCAGGTTGGGAACCACGGTCTGGGTGGATTCCTGGGAATTGCCCTCCTCCACCACCAGGGCGTCCAGATTGGTTTCCTGGGTAAAGGAGGCCTTGTCGTTCATGTGAACCATATCCAGCCGAAGAGCCGTCAGGAAACCGAAGGAATCCACCGCGTTCTGGAAGTTATAGTTCTTTCCGTGCACACTGGAAAGGCGGCTGTTGACGCTGATGCCGATCAGGGCAATGAAGAAGCACACCAGGCCGCACAGACCCACAAAGAGGGATTTCTTGACGTAATGCTTGGTTCTGGCCATCCACTTTCTGCAGAAATACAGGAAGGTGACCAGCGGCACCGCCAGGAGAAGGAAGATTCTCCAGAGGCCGGAGAAACTGAAAATCTGCTTCAGAGAGTCTCCGGCAAAACCTGTAGCCACGCCTTTGGCGCCGCTCAGGATGGTCTTGGGTTCATACATGACCTTAAAGGCCTTGGTAACAAAAAATTCCACCAGGAACAGAACGCCGATCACAGAGATCAGCACAATTCCCGTGATCATCCGGGGCTTATCCTTTTTGATCAGGGACAGGGGCAGGTACAGCACCAGCCAGCCCACGGCAAATGAATACAGCATAACAAAAATGAAGGATGTGAAGGACATGGCTCCCAGCACGGATACATGGAATACCCATTCCATAAACAGTATCATCAGCGGGAAGAACAGAATCTGCCCGATTCTTGCCCGCTTCAGGGCAGCCTTCTTTTTGCGCCGTTTCTCCGCGGCCAGTCTTTTTTCTCTTCTGGCCTGCGGATTGTTGTTCATGTCATAATTGCTCATTTCGTTCTCCCGTTATTCTTCTTTTAAAAAATCTGTAATTTCTTTCCACCATTTTCCGCAGACCTCGTCCACAGAACGGTAAATTTCGTGACGCGCGTTCTCGATCCGCACCAGCCGGCCTTTGGCAAGCCTTTTGGCCAGGGCTTCCTGAGGAGCGCCTTCCACGGTATTGTCATCGGAGGCCTGAAGGATCAGGACAGGAATCCGGACCTTCTCAGGCTGTCCCTTGGCCAGAATCTTTTTGGTGACGCCGATGGACTCCTTCGTCCAGCGGTAGGTGGGCGAGCTGTTCTGGAAGACCGGCGTCGTCCGCTTGATCTCATCGTACCAGTCGAAGCGTTCCCGGCTGTTGGCGCAGGAATCCTCAAATTTTTCTTCTCCCGTATAGGGCTTGGAGAGGAATATTCTTTTCTTGCCCTTGCCAGCCAGGATGGCAGCTCTGCAGATGAGATCCCCTGTCCAGGCAGGAAAACCTCCGGTGGCAGGCGCCACCATGGGGGAGGTCAGCACAGCCTTGTCAAAAGGCAGAATCCCCCGCTCCAGGGTCAGGGCCGCCACGGCGCCGCCCATGGAGTGACCCATGAGAATCAGCGGCTTCACCGCGTCCCTCATCCAGCTGTTGTAAACCAGCTCCGCGTCCTTCAGATAATCCTCGAAGTGACCCACATGGGTGATATCGTAGGACTCCACGCCGGGATAGCGGTAGGAACGGCCGTGTCCACGCTGATCGTAGCAAAGAACACTGTATCCTTCCTTCAGAAAGGCGAATATCACTTCGCTGAATTTCTCTATATTTTCCGTAAAGCCATGAAGCAGCATCACGGTACCCTTCGGCTCATCCGCCGTAAAGAAGGAAGTATACAGATTGGCTCCGTCCAGGGCTGTCAGCTCCTTATTCTGTCTTCTCTTTTCAATATAGGGAAGCACCTGCTCCTTCATACAGGCAGCGTAATCCGCCGATGAAATAAATCCTTTTTCCATAGATAACTCCCTGATCAATGAAATCGATTCATCGAAGTACATAGAAATCCATAATAGATGTATTATATATTTTTTTGACCCGAAAATCAATGAGCAACCAAAACAGTTTGCTGTAAATAAAAGACGCAGAAAAAAAGGATGCGTTGCAGTTTTTCTGCAGCGCACCCTGTTTTTTATTCTTCCATGAGGTGGATATCCAGCCCCAGCTCCTCCGGCATAAACCGGGGACAGACATTTTCTTTGGTGGCAATGACCGAGGAAGCCAGCCTGGTTCCGATTTCACAGGCCTCCCGCAGAGTCTTTCCGTAGGTCAGGCCGATGGCCACACCGGCGAAGAAGGAATCTCCGCAGCCCGTGGTGTCCACCACATCCACTTTCTGGGGCGGCACCACGCCGGAATCTCCGTAAAGATCCGCGTAGACGGCCCCCTTGGGTCCCATGGTGGTAATCATTCTTTTAATTCTTGCCTGCTCGATTCTCTGGGCCAGGACGGGCCTCAGCTCCTCAGGTTCCATATCCTGATATTCATCGGAAAACAGCAGTCCCGCCTCCTGCTCGTTGCAGACCACGCAGCCGGTCCGCTTCAGCAGGTCCCTGCGCTCCATGGCAATGGACATGTTGGAAACCACGGCGTAGACTTCCTTGCCGTATTTCTCGGCAAGATCAAAAATCTGCTTCACCAGCGAAGGATCCATATCGATTTCCACCACCACGCTGTCAGCCCCGGCAATCAGCTCATCGCCGTGTTCCTTCAGGATGTCCCCGATGGCGGACAGATCTGGCCGCTGGGAAATGGAAGCCACCACGTCTCCGTGATTGTCGAACACCGCCAGCCAGGTTCCCAGGCCTCCCGGGACCTGGCGGATATAATCGGTGTTCACATGATGCCTTTTCAGCTTTTCTATCACATCGACGCCGGTACCGCTCTCATCCACTACGCTCACGAAGGTGGGCCTCAGCTCGATATTCGCGATATCTTCAGCCACATTGCGGCTGACGCCTCCGTGGATCTGCATCACTCGTCCCACGTTTCTTCCGGCCGGGATAAAATTGGCAAGTGGATAGCCTTTAATGTCGACAAAAACAGCGCCAAACACAACAATTCCCATCAGTTTTCAACCTCCAGCTCTATGGATTGGATCAGACCGTTCCGCAGATTCTCCGCAGCGGCCGGCCCCAGTTTTCCTGAATGAAGCTCCAGACACTGTCCGTTGTTCATTCGGATCAGGGCGCGGGTGATCTGATACCTGCCCGGAATGACATCCGCTTTCGCGGACAGATGATAGGTTACTTTCACATGGCCCAGCAGCATCGCGCTGATGGTTTTATCCTCAGGTACGAGATATTCCGGAATAGCCGGGGCAAACTCAAAGAAGAGCTTTCCCTGATCCAGTCCGAACATTCTCTCTCCAAAGAACATGCGGCGCCAGATGCTCAGAAACTCCGCAGTGGAGCCGGAAAGCCGGGCCACAAAGCCCCGGCCGTGGAAGCTCTCATTGGGATTCAGGCTGCTGGCCAGGAAGGAACTGTTTTCCAGAGGACTTCTGCCGTAAACCGCCGGATCCAGGAAGGGAATGGCCGCCTGATGAAGATCAGCGAAAAACTCCTCATAAAGACCGGCCTTTAACAGCTCCAGCAGATATTTATATTCCATATGCAGCCATATGGATCCGTTCTCCAGCCATCCCGGCGTGAAGGCCCGGCAGCGTCCCACTTCGTAGGAGGCACTTTCCAGGGAGGCATTCACCCGGTACATGCCCAGCTTCTGATCATACAGGGAGCTGGATTTAACCTCGGCATAAAGCTTTTCCGGCTGATTCAGCGCGGGTCCCAGCTTCATGCGGTGCACCGGTCCCTCCAGGAAGGCCGGCATGGTATGCACCTGAAAAGCGGTGGGCATGATTCCCTCCTGATCCTCTTCAAAGGAAAGAGCTTCATAGAAGAAATAGGTGGGACAGTCCAGGGGTTCCCCATCGCTGACGCCGGTTTTTTCCGCCTTGGCGCAGCTTTCTGTCAGCACATTCCGCATCAGGGCCAGGCGCTTTTGCAGCGAGTCCACATTTTCCTCAGCCGCTTCGCTGTAAAGAGTTCTCTCTCCCGACACCCGGGGGAAGGTTTTCTCCCGGTATCGCTCCTTGGCTTCATTCAGCCCGTTCCACAGGGGCATGAATTTTTCCCCTTCACCGCCTGCTTCCGAAAAATGAGCGGAAATAACGTTCCCGATATCCCCGATCAGATCGGACACTTCCTTCAGAAGAGAGACCTCCTTCACGTTCTTCAGCAGCCCCAGGGTGAACTCCGTCAGCCTGAGAAGCTCATAGGTTTCCGCCATGGAGGAACCCAGCAGGCCCGGCAGGCCATTCAAAGCGTCATACCAGCCCGGTTTGCCTCCCTCCATCTCGATCCCCATGCCATAGGGATCCAGCGCGGCAAATTTAACCGCGCACAGAAGAATCAGCTTCTCCAGCAGAGTGCTCTTAACCACCGCGCCATGCCAGTCCTTCAGTCTCTGACCGTCCGGGATCACTTCTCCGCCGGTCTTTTCCAGCAGCGCGTCTCCCTGAAGAAGATAGCTGTACTGGCGGATGCCGTTTTTCGTCTTCGCATAGCGTTTTTTCCGGGGCAGCACCATGGTCGAGGCCTGATAATACCCGTATTCCGGCGTCAGGAAAAGCGCTGCTGCCCTGTCCGGCCAGATTTCCATATATTCCTGGATCAGATCCAGGTTGTAGGTCCAGTGATCACACCAGTAGCCTTCTCCGAAATGGGCCTGCACTGTTTCCGTCGATGCTTCCAGAATCAATTCGAGGAGCTGCCCTGCCCGGTTCTCATCTGAGAACTCCAGCAGCTTCTCCAGCAGCCGCCCCGGGGTAAATGGCTTCTGCAGGAAGGCCTCCAGTCCGGGATTCTCTTTTCCGAATTCCTCCGCCTGTTCCGGCTTCAGCTCAAAGACCTGCATGTCCACGCTCAGGGGATTGTAGCCGTCAATCTGAATCAGCTCAAAGAAGTTCCGGATATTTGTCTTTCCCACCGCAGGCGTAAAGAAGGTATCGCTGCGCCGGTTCTGATTCACATCCCGGTAGGCGCCGTTGCCCTGGGAATAATACTCGGGCAGCATGCTGAAATAATTGTAATCCCTCTCCAGATCGCCATGCTTTCTGGAATAGACATAAAGATTCTTGCCACCCACGCTGACCGGCTTTCCGCCCCGCAGCACATTGTCCATGTAGGTATAGCGGGCATAGGCATCAAAGATGGGATCAGCGGTGGAGGTATCAATGCAGTCCGTCAGCTGAAGACACAGGTCGGATGCAGCCTGCTGCTTGCTGTCAAACCAGGTTTTATCCAGTGTTTTTTCCAGGAAGGCGGAAAGAATGGTTTTGTTTCCTGCCTGGCCGATCATTTCATCCAGATACAGGCTTTCACCGGCCTTCAGCGTCCCCTCTTCCCCAAAGAAAGCGCAGGGAAACAGATTGGAAAAATGCTGCTTTTTCTCATAGACTCCGGCCAGTCCATTTTCGATAAATACTCGGGGACAGCCAAGAGACAGATCATAGTCAAAAATCGCTTCCGGATCCGTCAAGACCTTCAGCCGCTCCCCTTCCGGTGAAAGACCCAGCGCAAAATTGCCTCCCTCCACCATGGAGACGTCAGCCGTATCTTCCATACTGGCCCGCACACGGAAATAGGGGACGCCGGTTTCGGAATCCTCCGCCTGCATCCATGCTTTTCCTGTCTGCAGCATATTCTTCAGCGTCCAGTCCGTAACGCCATAGCACACCAGCTCAGGCATTCCGTCCAGCACTTCCATATGGATCGGGATCTCTGATTCGTTGATCAGCTCCACCCTTCGGACCAGGGCACCCAGCGGCTCTTCCGGCAGCACAAAATAGCAGACGCGGACACGGATGCTGACCTGCCTGCCGCCAAGACTGCCTTTCACCAGATCCTCCAGAGACAGCATATTCATGCCGATCTCCATGGCAGCCTCATCGTCGTGGGAAAAGGCTTCGGCAAACAGATTCTCTCCTCCGTCCGGTTCGGTAACTCTCAGAAAAGTCCGAAAGCCTGTCTGTCCGACCCGGGTATAGGCCCGGTGAGCCGGCAGAAACTCCATGATGGGATGATCCTTGTCCGAAACGCCAAAGGAAACCACCCCCTGGCCCCGGTTCACATAGTAGCACCAGATGGGAATACCCCTGGTACCGGCGATGCCGGGCAGGAAGCTGGCAAAGGAAGGCTTCGCGCCATACTGATCCATTCGATATTGATTCATCACAACCTCCAGTCAAAAGGTATTGAGAAAAATATATCTTATTTCCAAGGATTTTTCAACAAGATAAAAAAGCAACTGTATTTATTTATCTATATGTGTTAGAATGGGGGTTACCCCAATTGTGGGAAGAGGAGATGAAACTAAATGACACTGAATCAGGTTGACGTCGGATCCGGCGGCGTCATCGCATCTGTAGGAGGAAGCGGGGAGCTCAGACAGCATCTGCTGGACATGGGCGTGATTCCCGGTTCCTATGTTCGTGTGGTCAAACTGGCTCCCATGGGCGATCCCATCGAGCTGGAAATCCACGGCTATTCCCTGACGCTCCGGGTCTCCGAGGCTCAGCAGATCGAAATGGATGAAAAAACCATTTCAAACAAATATGTTCCTTCCGCCCCGTCCAAGGCAGCGAAGGCAGATCACAAGTACCATCCCGGTTACGGTGAAGACGGAAAATTCCATCCCAAGGGAAGCGGCGATCCCCTGCCCGATGATACCCTGCTGACCTATGCCCTGGTGGGCAATCAGAACAGCGGCAAAACTACTCTGTTTAATCAGCTCACGGGCTCCAATCAGCATGTGGGCAACTTCCCCGGCGTTACCGTGGACCGCAAGGACGGCCCCATCAAAGGCCATCCCAACACCCGCGTTACCGACCTCCCCGGCATCTATTCCATGTCTCCCTACTCCAGTGAGGAGCTGGTCTCCAGGAACTTTGTACTGAATGAAAAGCCCCGGGCCATTATCAATATCGTCGACGCCACCAACATTGAACGGAATCTTTATCTGACCATGCAGCTGCTGGAGATGAACATCCCCATGGTGGTAGCCCTGAACATGATGGATGAGATCACCGGCAACGGCGGATATATAGACATCAATGCCATGGAAAAGCTGCTGGGCGTTCCCGTGGTTCCCATTTCCGCCGCCAAGCGCGACGGTATCGATGAGCTTGTCCGGCACGCCATCCATGTGGCTCATTATCAGGAAAGACCGGTG
Organism: uncultured Eubacteriales bacterium; assembly: GCA_902783575.1. Taxonomy (GTDB): domain Bacteria; phylum Bacillota; class Clostridia; order Lachnospirales; family Bianqueaceae; genus RUG760. The sequence continues at coordinate 1,941 of CACZRP010000097.1, read as the reverse complement.
CGCCAGGACTTCTGCGATGAAACCGATCACGGCGGCGCTGTCCACCGCTGCATTCACGCCATCGCCCATCTGATTGATGATCATGCCAAAAGAGCCGGGCTTCCCCTGCGCTTCGCCACCTGCAAGCTGATTGAAGGGGATCAGATGATTCTGGATCAGCTGGAGCTGGATGACAACGAAAAAGAAATGCTCGATCATATGATCCGTCAGATGGAGACCGAACGGGGCCTGGATCAGAGCGCAGCCATGGCAGATATGCGCTTCTCCTTCATTCAAAAGGTATGTGCCCAGACGGTAACCAAGCCCACGGAAAGCAAGGAACGGATCCGCAGCCAGAAGATTGATGAATTTCTTACCGGCAAGTTTACAGGCATTCCGGCCTTCATCGCCATCATGGTGCTGGTCTTCTACCTGACCTTCAATGTGGTGGGCGCCTTTCTGCAGGAACTGCTGGAATCCGGCATCGGCCTGCTGACGGATCTGGTAAGCAGCTGGATGGTAAGGGCCCAGGTCAATGAGGCGGTTCAGTCTCTGGTGATCGAAGGCATCTTTGAAGGCGTGGGCAGTGTGCTCAGCTTCCTGCCCATCATTGTAGTCCTGTTCTTCTTCCTGTCCATGATGGAAGATTCGGGCTATATCGCCAGGGTAGCCTTCGTCATGGACCGGCTGCTTCGGCGCATCGGTCTTTCCGGACGTTCCATCGTCCCCATGCTGATCGGTTTCGGATGTACCGTGCCTGCTGTCATGGCCACCAGAACCCTTCCCAGCGACCGGGACCGCAAGATGACCATTATGCTGACTCCCTTCATGAGCTGCACCGCCAAGCTTCCCATCTATTCCTTCTTTGTGGCCGCCTTTTTCCCAAAAATCGGATGGCTGGTCACCTCGGCCCTGTATATTCTCGGTATCGTGACCGGTATTCTGGTGGCGCTGCTCTTCAAGAAAACCCTCTTCAAGGGTGAAGCCGTTCCCTTCGTCATGGAGCTTCCCAACTACCGTCTGCCGGGCATGAAAAATGTGCTGCAGCTGCTTTGGGAAAAGGCCAAGGATTTCATACAGAAAGCTTTTTCCGTAATTCTTCTGGCCACCATCGTGGTATGGTTCCTGAAGACATTTGATTTCCATCTGAACATGGTGAAAGACTCCTCCAGCAGCATTCTTGCAGCCATCTCCGGCTTTATGGTACCGGTATTTCGTCCCATCGGACTGGGTGACTGGAGAATGTGCACTTCCCTGATCGCCGGTTTCATGGCAAAGGAAGGCGTCGTCGCCACCATGAAAGTGCTTTTCGCTCCCACCGGCGGTGTGACCGCTTCTCTCACTGCCCTGTCCGGTCTCTGCATGCTGGTTTACAGCCTGCTGTATACTCCCTGCGTGGCGGCCATTGCCTCCATCAAACGGGAAATGGGAACCAGATGGGCCGTTTCTCTGGTCATCTGGCAATGCTTCGTAGCCTGGGTCATTACCCTGATTGTCCGGCTGGTGGCCATGGCCTTTGGCCTAAGCTAAACCATCCGCAGCAGCCATCGGCTGCTTGTCACAAATTCACCACCTGGGGATGTACAGTGACAATTCTTCAAAACAGTTTCACAGAAACGCTGAACACACCTTCCGGGTGACAATAAATAGCTAAAAATAGGGCAAATCTTTGAATTTAGCCCTATTTTTTCCACAACTCCCAGGGCCGACCTTCAGACTGCTCCATCCACGGAAGCTACCTGCGTCGAGGAGATTTCCTGTATTTTGCATTTGTCCTCGAAACGCTATTTTTTGTCGAGGATATTTCTCCCTGGAGGCAGTTTTCCTCGACATGGATTTTGTGGTTCGAGGAAATTTCAGCTCAGAAGCAGTTTTCCTCGAACACAAATTCTCGGCCAATGACCATTTTCGAGGATATTTCCCGTATAGCTGAAAAATCCTCGAAATCAGAGAGGCATCATT
>CACZRP010000096.1 GCA_902783575.1 uncultured Eubacteriales bacterium | reverse complement strand
CTTCTGCCTGTCAAGGCTGCATTCGCAATGCATTGCGAATGCACCGCCCTGCGGCTGCGGCCTTGACAGAGCAGAAAGATCTTGTGGCATAGGCTCATTAAGCCAAGCAAAGGATGATCATGTTTCTTTCGAAACGTTCCTGGAATTATTTCAGTTCAAAGATAGCTTCGATCTCTACGGGCTGGTTGCCGGGAAGGCTGACCATACCCACAGCGCTGCGGGAGGGAGCCACTCCGAAGATGTCCACCAGTACCTGAGAACCGCCATTGGCGACGGCCGGCTGATCGTAAAAGTCGGGATCGGAGCCGACAAAAGCCAGGATCTTCACGCACTGTTTGATGTTGTCAAGACCCACGTTGGCATCCACCACGGCCAGGAGGTTCAGCATGGCGTTGCGGGCGCACTTCTGGCCCTGTTCGATGGTCAGCTCCTTACCCAGCTTGCCGTGAACGGCCTCTCCGGGAACATCGGATCCGCAGCCGCTGATATAGATCAGCTTCTCTCCGAAAGGAACGCACTGGGTATACATACCGCCCTTGGGAGGCGCAGGAGGAAGCACGATATTTTTTTCTTTCAGAACATCATAAATACTCATGGACGAACTCCTTTTCAGTGATATAGGTTTAGCCGGACTGGGCTATCTTTGATTATAATCATAAAGACATCAAAGTTCAATGCCCAAAACGATACCGGCTCAAGCCGGAAGGAATTGGCTTATTCCACACCGTTCCAGCAGTAGGTGCAGAGGTCGCACTCGGGCAGACCAATGGCCTCGGTGGTCATCTTCAGGGTGGGATAACGCAGAGTGGTGAAGTGCATCTCCTTCCGGATCTCCTCCACCATGGCGGCATATTCCGGGCTCTTCTCGTCCAGGTAGACCTTCAGTCTCTCCTCGCTGGGAACGCCGCCCTCCAGCTTCACAATCATCCGGCGGGCGATCAGGTCCATATCGGAGGTGGAACGGGAGAAGTTGATATATTTGCAGCCGTACATGATGGGCGGGCAGGCGGGACGGATATGAACCTCCTTGGCGCCATTCTTGTAAAGAAGCTCCGCCGCGTCTCTCAGCTGAGTGCCGCGGACGATGGAATCATCGATAAACAGAAGTCTTTTTCCTGTAATCAGCTCTCTGACGGGAATAATTTTCATATGGGCAATCTGGTCCCGTACCTTCTGGCTGGCCGGCATGAAGCTTCTGGGCCAGGTGGGGGTGTACTTGATGAAGGCCCGCTTGAAATGCACGCCTGACTGATTGGCATAGCCGATGGCCGCCGCCAGACCGCTGTCCGGAACGCCATCCACGCTGTCCAGATCCACCAGGGGACGCATGCCCTCTTCCCGATCGGCCTTGGCCAGCAGCTCGCCGCAGCGGTAACGGGATTCTTCTACATTGATGTTCTCATAGGATGCGGTGGGATAGCCGTAATAGGTCCACAAGAAAGAACAGACCCGTTTCTTTTTGAGGGCTTCCTTTTTGACCTCAATTCCCGGAATCACAGCAGGGATTTCCTCGCTGGGCTCCGCCTCTGTTACACCTTTCACAGAGACAAAAACTACCTCGCCGGGGCCCAGATCCTTCACCTTCACATATCCGAGGTTCAGGAAAGCGTGGGATTCGAAGCTCACGCAGAGACTTCCGTCATCCTTCCGGGCAATTACCAGGGGCGTTCTTCCCAGAAGATCTCTGGCAGCGTAGATGCCCTTGGAATTGGCCACCATCAGGGTCATGGAACCATCAATTCTTTCCTGGGCATAACGGATACCCTCGGAAATGGACTTTTTCTGATTGATCAGCTTGGCCACCACCTCGGTGGGATTCAGCTCTCCGTCTTCGAAGTTGACAAACTGGGCGCCGTCCTTCATCAGTTCATCGGCCAGCTCTGTCAGGTTGTTAATGCGGCCCACCGTAGTAATGGCAAACAGGCCGAACTTGGACTGCACCAGAATGGGCTGGGCATCCGTATCGGAAATGCAGCCGATGCCCACATTGCCGGGAGCCATCACACTCATGCGGTTGACAGCGTGAGCGAAACGGGCACGAAACTGCACGTTTTCAAGGCCGTGGATGGATCTTTCCCATTTGTTCTCGGAATAGATGGCCATGCCGGCCTTCTTCGTGCCCAGATGGGAATGATAGTCAACACCGAAATAAAGATCAATCGCGCAGTTGCCTTTACTGACAACTCCAAAAATACCGCCCATAAGTTCTCCTTATCTTTCCTTAGCACGGCCCGGAGGCCGCCGTTCGAGCCAAAAACAATCTCCGGGCTGATTAAAGCTCGGAGATATTTTCTTGCATTTTCAGATCCTTCTTCAGGACCTCTTGTCTCATATTCTCTTTTCCGTCAGCCAGCTTCTTTGCCAGCTCATCATCCGAAAGCGCCAGAATCTGCGCAGCCAGGTGAGCCGCATTGCCGGCGCCATTGACAGCCACAGTAGCTACAGGAATGCCCGTAGGCATCTGGACAGTGGCCAGAAGCGCATCCAGTCCGCCCAGTCCGCCGGAGCTGATGGGAATGCCGATCACAGGAATGGTCGTCTCCGCGGCCAGCACGCCGGCCAGATGAGCGGCCATACCAGCGGCTGCGATAATCACACCGAACCCGGCTTCCCTGGCACCTTTGGCAAAGGAAGAAGCTTCGGCAGGGGTCCTGTGCGCACTCATGACATGCACTTCCACAGGAATTTCATAATCCTTCAGTACCTTGACAGCCTTCTGGACCACATTCCAGTCGCTGTCGGAGCCCATGATCACGGCAACTTTCTTCATCGTATCTCCTTACTCTCCTGTCCGGGACTTAATCAATATGAGGCGTGATAGGAACAAGAATTTCACCCATTCGTCTCTTGGGAACATGCAGCTTGTTTTCATCATCCAGGTAATACTTGATGGAGTCGGAATTCTTTTCCTCCCACACAGACTCCTGGGCCGGATGTCCCACCGCCACGATGGAGTGAATGCTGAATTCTTCGGGAATTCCGAGAATGTGGCGCACTCTGTCACGGTCCACGGAACCGATCCAGCAGGCGCCGAGGCCCTTGGAGGTGGCGGTCAGCAGCATATTTTCCACAGCGGCTCCCACATCCGTGTCGGTCCAGCGTCCTTTTAATTTCTCATCCACAAGGATCACCACATAACCCTGGGGTCTATGCCCCTCCGGAGGAGCGTAGTTTTCAAAGTAGCCTGCCCATTTGGTGCATTCAAACACCGGTCCCAGCAGGGGCTGCTGATGAACCAGGCAGTACCTGATAGGCTGAATATTGGCGGCCTGAGGGGCTAATCTCGCAGCCTGAACCATCTCATAAAGATCATAATTGTTCAGCGGCTCAGGGCTGAAACGGCGAATCGATCTTCTTTTGCCGATAGCTTCCATTAAATCCATAATAAACTCCTCTTCTCCCAGGCCCAAAGGCCGGAGCGACAACATGGATCTTACGGCTATATTCTAACCGATTTTTCCATGACGCGTCAATTCACACCCTTTCCGATAATCAAAAAACGATATCTGTCCTTTTCGTCATTTTGACGGAGGAATCTTGCCCCTGCTTGCATGTGTTTCCGATTTTGGTTATACTGAAAACAACCGATCAAAGGAGGTTTTTTTATGAACCCCGAAGACATTTCCATCCTGATGCAGGAATGCGCAGGAAAAGATTTTGATTTTGCGGAAGCTTTTCTGGAAGAGACCGATGAAATCCAGATTCCTTTCCAAAACGGCAGCAGCAGCGGGGCCGCCGCGGCCAGCCGCCAGGGAACCGGCCTTCATCTGTTCCGTGGAAGCCGCAGCGCCTACCTCTATACCAACCAGAATTCTCTCAGCGAGATCCGCCGGCTGCTGGCCCTGGGCAGGGAAATTCTGTCAGATTCACCCCTCACCGGCACCCCGCAGCGGGTTATCAATCAGACGCCGGTCACAAACCCCTGTCCCGTCCTCACCTATCCTTCGGAGGTTGCCGTATCCGATAAGATCCGGATTCTGCGGGACATGGATCTCTCTGCCCGTTCGGCCTCTTCCCTGCTCCGTTCCCTTTCCCTGGATTATTTTGACACCGATCAGCGGATTACCGTCATCGGATCCGACGGCACCTTTGCCCAGGACCGCAGGGTTTCCACCCGGATCCGGATACTGCCGGTGCTTTCCTCCCAGACGGAGTCTCTGGCAGCATCTCAGGTGAGTTCTCAGGCAGGTTCCTCGCCGGAGAAAAAAATCGGTTACTTCACCGATTTCACCAGATCCTGCGGTTTCGAAGCCTATCGGGACGGAGCCCAGAATGAATTCGTACAAACACTGATCAGGCGGATGGAGCGCATGCTCTATGCCTCCCCGGCTCCCTCCGGACGCATGCCGGTGGTCTTTGACGCCGGTTCCTGTGCCGGCACCTTCTTCCACGAGGCCCTGGGACACGCTCTCGAATCCGCCGGCCTTTCAAACAGCCCCCTGGCAGGGATGCTGGGGCAGCAAATTGCTTCGGAAGCCGTGACCGTCATCGACGATGGCACCATGCCCGGCATGTACGGCTCCAGCTGCTTCGATGACGAAGGTTTTCCCCGTCAGAAGAATATCCTGGTGGAGAAAGGGATTCTCAAGGGCTATCTGACGGATCGGCTGGGTTCCCTTCAGTATCAGCTGCCCCGGACAGGCAGCGGACGAAGGCAGAATTATACCTTTGCGCCGGCTTCCCGCATGAGCAACACCTATGTGGCACCCGTCCTTCCGGCGTCAGAGGCAGAGAATCCGGATGAAGAGATGATCCGCTCCATCCCTCTGGGCCTGCTGATGACCCAGGTGGGCGGCGGAGAGTCAGGCCGAAGCTTTTCTCTGTCCGCCCAGGAAGCTTTCCTCATCAAAAACGGTCAGATTGACAGGCAGGTTTCCGGGGCGATCCTTGCGGGAGATTTAAAGGAGACTCTGATGAAGATTGACCGGGTGGGTTCCCGGCTTGTTCTGGAAGATGGCGGAGCCTTTTGCGGGGCCTCCTCCGGACTGGTGCCCACCACCACCTCCGGAGCACGGATCCGGGTCAGTGAGCTTTCGGTTGGAGGAACAGGGGCATGAATACAGATTTAATGAATATCGAGCGCCGGAAGGTGTTGTCGGTTTCTGCCCACAGTGCAGCGGGAACGGCGCCTTCCCTGACCGGCAGTCTTGCCTTTGACCATACCGGCATGTATGTCAGGGAAAAGGGAGTCTACCGCTATACGGAAACAGTTCCTGCCGAATGGATGCCGGCTCTTTCTTCCGATTCCGATGATGCTGTCCTTTACAGCCGCCTGCGGCAGGGCGCTCTGGAGCTAACGGAAGCTCTAACCCGGACAACTGGCCCCGATCTTCTTTCAGCGGAAGCCTCCCTGGCCGCCACCTCATTTTCCAGAAAAGTCCTCTTTGACTCTTTCGCCACAGGCGGCGAAACTGATCAGTCCGCATGGGTGAGGGTTTCTCTGAACGCGAGTATCCGGCGGTTCTCCGGGCGGGTTACTTCAGGATATGCAGAAAAAAGCATCCCTGTCTCCGAACTGATGTCATGGACAGAGGATGATGTCTCTGCCATAGCTCAATCCGTCCTCAGGGATGCGGATGCCAAAGATGGCGGTGATGTTCCTGTTTCTTCTCTTTCCTCCGGCAGCTATCCGGCCGTGCTCAGTTCCCAGGTGACCTGCCATATCCTCATGCAGGGCTGGCGGATCTTCAGCGAAAACCGGATCCGGTCCGGCAGCTCTCCTCTGCCCCCCTTGGGGAATCCCACGGGGATGGATCTTGGCTGTCCCGGGATCACCCTCCGGGATGTGCCTTCCCATCCAGACTGCGCCTTCAGCGCCTTCCTGGATGCGGAGGGAAACCGCGTGCCTCCAAGGGATCTGATTCAAAAGGGTCAGCTGGTCCATACCCTGGGAAAAGGAAATATCGGGCGTGGCATGACCCTCAGCGGCAGCACCGTGATTCAGCCCCAGATCATTCCCCGCATCCTGCACATAGAACCCGGAACGGAATCCCTGGAAGGACTGCTGGCGGAAATGGACAGCGGGCTCTTGATCACGGACTCCTCCGATGCTTTTCATTCCATCGACCTGTCCACCGGCGACTATTCCATTCCCTGCCAGGGCCTGTGGATCCGCGGCGGAAAGCCGGAATTCTTTGTGCCGGGAATCACCATTGCCGGCAATCTTCTGGAGCTGTTCCGCCGCGTCCGTAAGACCTCTTCCAGCCTCCGTCTCCAGGAATTCTACAATCACAACTACCTCTACGGAGGACCGGATCTGCTGGTAGAATCCGTCCTGGCCGGAGGCACCGTCTGATTCAGATGCCTTCTCTATGGGTATCTTCAAAAAAAAGTCATGACCGCCTACTCAATGGTAGGCGGTCAACTGATAAATAAAGGTTTTTCCTCCCCGACGCTTTTTCAGCTGCCGATGATTGTACACAAAACCACACTTTTGCGAATAGAATTGTGTCTAATCCTCATCATCAGGACGATTAGAAGCAAGATAATTGTACACAAAAGGCTTTCTGGCAACCGTAAATTGTGTACAAAAAGAAGGAAAAAATCCATGCCGTGTACACAAGTCGGGGCAAAAAATGAACGTTTGTGTACACTCGAAGGCAGCCTCTCATGGGGTCGCCTCAGAAGAAAAAGATTTGCCTTTTTTTAGCTTTTTTATCAAACAATACGGACAGAATACCCCCTCCTCTAAGGTGGGGGATCACATCGGAAAAGCGGCCTTATCAGGGTTTTAGAGTCAGTTCCTTTTCCAGCTCCTCAACCACGGCGGCGATGGCGCTTTCATCGCAGCTTACTGTCACCCGGTCGGCAGATGCCAGACATTCCTCACTGGCATTGGCCACCGCATAGCCGATATCCGCAGCCTCCAGCATGGAGGCATCGTTTCCGTAGTCTCCCACGCAGATCACCTTCCGGATGGTTTTTCCTTCTTTTTCCAGCAGCGCCTTCAGCCTCAGCACCGCTCCGCCTTTGCCCGCGCCCGGAGCCAGCAGCTCCATGCCCGTGCTCCAGCTTCTGACAAAAAGCCGGTCCGGGAAAGCCTTCCGCATGCCCTGAAGGGCCGCTTCCGTCTGCTCCGGCGTATCGAAAACAAAATTGATCTTGTGAGCCAGCTGGCTCAGCAGCTCATCGGAAGGATTGTCCCGGTAGGCAGCGTAACGGTCCTCAAACCGCTGGATATATTCATCCAGGTTGTGAGTGGCCGCATCGTAGATTTCCTTCCAGAAGCCCACCTGCTGCTCCTCGGGAATCTCCCCCGTCCAGGGTTCGGACTCGTTTCGTTTATCCGTGAAAAGCATGCGGCATCCCAGCCGGGAGGTGATATATTTAAGCTCTTCCCGGGGCGCTTTGGGAATCACCAGCTCCGAAACCAGCACGGGATTGGCAAATCCCTCGCCGTCTGCCTGATCCGGAACCTCGGGAGCGCAGAGCATGCTGCCGTTGCCCATAACCAGGTAGGTATTCGGAGAAAATTCCTCGGAAAAACGCATCACATATTTGGGGAACCGGCCGGTGGCCAGCGTAAATAATCCGCCCTCCTCCTGAAAATGCCGGATGGCGTCAATGTTCTTCTGTGAGAGTTTGCTCTCGCTGTCCGTCAGGGTTCCGTCACAATCGGAGCAAAGCAGATAACCGTCAAAAATACCCATCTTAAAATCTTTCCAAAATCCTTTCAATTCCCCACTCCCAGAAGGCCCACTCATGGGCGCCGGCATGGGTTTCAAATGTGTGGGGGATTTCCACCCGGCTAAGATCCTCATCCAGCTTCTGATTCAGCTCCAGCAGAGGGTCCTGCTCTCCGCAGGCAAAATAGATCTCCGGCAGCGTCTCCGCCAGAGGCACGCCGGCGGTTCCCGCATTGTGCTTGAGAATCAGCGCATTGGCGAATACATCATTCTGGATGCGGTTCTCATCAAAGCCGCCGAAAACCAGATCCAGAAATTCCGGCTGACGGAAAAACGCTCCCTCCACGAAATTCTCATCCCTGGTTCTCTGGGTCAGCAGGGCGCTGGAGAGGCCTCCGGCAAAGCCGAAGGTATCAGAATACTTGATGCCCAGGTACAGGGCCCCGTAGCCCCCCATGGAGAGGCCAGCGATGCCCGTATCCTCTCTCCGGCGGGACAGGGGAAGCATCTGCCGGGTTTTCTCCACCAGCTCCCGGGCAATGAAAGCCTCGTAGTCGTGCTGATGGCCCATATTCGGCTGCCGGCCCCAGTCCGGTCCGGCGGGGATGGGATGATAAAAGCCGTTGCCGCCGGAGGGCATAATCACCGCCAGCTTCACCGCTTCTCCCGCATCGTCCTGCCCGCAGAGACTCCGCGTATGCACTCCGTCCGTGCGCAAGTTGCTCGCGCGAAGATTCCGCGTCCCCAGCAGCCGGTAAATATTCGTGCAGGTAATCCAGTTGATATAGCTTCCCTGCACGCCGTGAAGCAGATACAGGGTTTTCAGCTTTTCTCCTTCCCGGAGGGATTCCGCCGGCACCAGGGCCTCAAAGGTTACCTGGCGTCCCATGGTCTCGGAAGGAATGTCAAATTTCATAATTGCCATGGCTTATTCCTCCTCCAGAGAATCCAACCTGCCGTTCAGGAAGTCAAACATCTCTCCCAGCCGGTCATTCCAGAAATCCCAGTTATGCTCTCCCGGATATTCCCGGTAAACATGGGGAAGATCATACATCCGCAGGGACCGGTGAAACTGGCGGTTTCCCTCCAGCACCACATCCTCCTGTCCCACTGTCAGGTACATCTTCGGCAGCTCCACCAGAGCGGCCCCGGGAAAACCGAAGGAGAAAAGGGAGGCCTGGCGCCCCATCATCACGTCATCCAGAGCCTTGAAGGCGTTGGTGCCGTGCCCCACGGGATCGAAAGCTTCATTCTCCACCATATAGCCGGAGAGGGCCGCTGTCCGGCCGAAGGTGCCCGCATAGGAAAAGCCCAGACGCAGGGCGCCGCCTCCTCCCATGGAGATGCCCGCCACATAGGTATCCTCCCGCTCTCTGGACAGGGGGAAAGTCCGCCGGGTCAGCTGCACCAGTTCTTCGCCAATATACTGATGATAGTACTCCGCCCGCTCCGGAAAATCCGCGTAATAGGCATTGTCCCCGTCGGGCATAAAGATGGCGATATCATTCTGCTCCGCGTATTTCAAAAGGTTCAGCCTGCGGAGCATGTCCGTATGATTGCCATGATAGCCGTGAAGAAAATACAGGCTCCGAAAGCCCTTCTCCGGCACGGGTATATCCGGCAGGAAAACCTCCATGGTGGTAAAGCGCTGCAGCGCCGTGGATGAAAAATCCATCTGAATGAGTGACATAATTATTTCTCCGGTTTCTGATATCTGACTTTCTGATAATCTTCCACAATCTCCGCCACCTGAGGCATCTTTCCGGCCACCTCCCGGGGCGTGTCAGAGCGCCGCACCGTCTTGTCGATGGCGCTTTTAACCCGCTTCCAGTATTCCCGGCGGATCCGGTTCTCGGGGCTTCGGTCAAAGAGGGAAAAGCCGGCGGAGCGGATCTTCTCCCGGGGCGCCCGGGATATACTGACCCTGGTCTCCTCATAGCCGCTGCCCTGATACCGGTAGCTGCCCATGAACCGGGTTACCAGCTTGTAGAGGGCCCACATCACCAGCACCACCAGGCCGATCATCACCACCACCTCCAGAATCTTCTGCAGGAAAATCCAAAAAGCGCCGGTTTCGATGCCCTGGCCGATGACCATGCCGATATCCTTTTGTATTTGCTGCTCCTCCACCATCTCTTCCTCGGCCGCCTCAGGCGTGGGTTCCACCTTTACCAGGGCCCGCACCAGGCGCCGGATCATGAGAAGAAGCCATCTTCCGAAGATGCTCAGAAGCTCGCCCAGCCCCATCAGATAAAGGCCAATGCAAAGCACCACCGCCATGAACATATACACAAAGAACACCCGGGTATTGAATCCCACCACCTGCCTGGTGGAGAAATTGCTGCCCTTGTCAATGGTGCCCAGGGTGGTAATCAGGGAGATGCGGTGCTGGTAGAAGAGGAAAAGCACCACATACACCATGCCCTGGCCCAGCAGCAGCTTTTCATATTCGCCGTGGCCGCGGTAGATGGCCAGCCCATAGATAATCAGCATGACGAACACAGCGGCAAACAGCGCAATCATGCTCAGATCCTTTTCTTCCTGCCGGGACATCTGCCGCACCAGCCCGTAAAGCACCAGGGCGATCAGGTAGAGAACCCCCAGAGAGGTCAGGATCAGATCCGGCGAAAGGAAGTATATATAGGCGGCAAAAAGGCCGTGGGGAAGAAGGAACACAAAGATATTTTTACCCCAGCGCCGGAGAATGGTGGATAAAACAGGCATCATAAAAAAGCCCGCGGCGAACAGGGTATAGCTGTGTCCCCCGCCGGCAAGATCAAAGGCCGCGTACAGAATCACCATACCGCCCAGGGCAAACATCAGGAAAACCTTCAGCGCCTCAATCCATATGGGGTATCTGGGTCTCAGGTAGAAATCAATCTCCGGGACCCTTTCTTCGTCTTGGTAACCGCCCATCTTTTTCCCTTCGTTTCAATCAGATCTTATAGTAAAAATAATTGTCCACCTTCTCTTCCCGTTTCTGCTCCTCTTCGGGAAGATCAAAAAAATCCATGGTTCTCACGGGCACAATCATCTGACAGGCATCAGTATAATCCCGCAGATGAAGGTATCCCTCCAGCATCTGACGGCTGCGGTCCGGCGCAATGATCACATAATACTCATCAGCCTGACGGTTTTCCGCCAGCTCCTCCATGACCTTCAGTCCCTCCGTGCCTGTCTGAGTCAGGTCCAGCCTGGCGAGAATCTCCAGCACGGCGTCCGTATGATTCTGGCTGGTGCCCGCTTCAATGGAGGGCTCGCTGCCTTCCAGACAGTCCAGTCCGTTGGAATAAAAGCTGACGGGAATTCCCTCCTTTTCGAGGCGTCCCGTCAGGGCCGCGGCAAATCTCAGCCCCTGCTCGTAGGCGGTTTCATCGTAATAATTGGTGCTTTTATCCGTCAGAAGGATGATGCGAACCTTCTGGTCCAGAGTATATTCGTGGGTGTTCACTAGCCACTCCCCCGCCCTGGCGGAGGCATTGAAGTTGATATCCTTAAAGCTGTCCTCCGGCTGATAGGGGCGGATGCCCTTAAACAGGAAGGGATCCTCCATGGTATAGCGCCGGGTGGCAATCTGCCCCATGAGCTTTTCAAAGGGCACCGCGATTTCTGTATCCGCCAGACTCAGCGGGAAGACGGTCACCGTGGCCTGATTGGGGATTTTCTTCACAAACTTGCTGGAAATGAACAGATCATAGCTCAGAAGATCCAGGGTGCTGATCTGATATACGCCCCGGTTTGTCAGGGTCAGGTCGCTTTTCCTGGTGATCTGCTGGTTAAAGAGAATATTGAAAATATCGCTGCGGAAGAGGTTGTCGGATTTTCCGTTCCGGAGAATCTGGAATTTCAGATGCACCCAGGGCAGCGGCAGGATTTTCGCATTGGACATCACTTCCGACACCGTGGTGGTGCCGCCCTCAAAGAGGTAGTAGTCCGAAAACCGCACTGTGGCCTCCAGGCCGTGATCCCAGTACTTTTTGTAGATCAGCCGCTGCAGAATCAGCACCAGCCCCACAACGATCAGGATAATCAGTATCGGCATGTTATCTCCTGAAGTTTTCCGTGGGTACCTCTACCTCTTCCAGAATGCCGGCAATGAGGTCCGAAATCTGAGTGGAGCGGTTGCGGGAGGAGCCTCTTAACAGGATGCGGTGGCCCAGCACCGGCTCCGCCAGCGTTTTGATATCATCGGGAGTCACAAAATCCCGGCCGCGGATGGCCGCCAGGGCCTGAGCCGCCTTCAGCAGGGCCAGGTTGCCGCGGGGGCTGACGCCCAGCTGCACCGTTTCCGCCTGACGGGTCTTTTCCACGATGTCCACGGAGTAAGCCGCCAGATCCGGATGAATGGTCACCTGACGGATGGAATCCTGCATATCCAGAAGCTGCTCCCGCGTGCAGACGCTTTCAAGGTTGGCGGCGGGCACCTCGTTCACGAATTTCTCCAGAATGCGCACGCTTTCCGCCTTGTCGGTGTAGCCCATGGACAGCTGAATCAGGAAACGGTCCAGCTGGGCCTCCGGCAGCGGGAAGGTGCCCTGGGTTTCCACCGGGTTTTCCGTGGCGATCACGAAGAACGGCTGCTCCAGCACATAGGTAACGCCATCCACGGTGATCTGCTTCTCCTCCATGCTCTCCAGCAGGGAAGACTGGGTTCGGGGCGTGGCGCGGTTGATCTCATCCGCCAGCAGAATATTGGTAAAGAGAGCCCCCTTGCGGAACACAAATTCCTGTTCCTTCTGGTTGAAGTAATTGATGCCGATCAGATCCGAGGGCAGCAGGTCCGGGGTGAACTGGATCCGCTTGAAATCCGTGTCAATGGATTTGGCCAGGGATTTGGCCAGCACCGTCTTTCCGGTGCCCGGCACGTCCTCCAGCAGCACATGACCCTTGGCCAGCAGAGCTGCCAGTACCAGTTCAATCCGGTCGGATTTGCCCACAATGACCTTTTCCATGTTTTCCTTGATTTTCGCGCAAAGAGCCTGAACCTCAGAGATCTGCATATTAATTCCTCTCTTTTTATCAGAAGTTTTAGGCGTTTGCGAAACGCCACAAGCCGCATAAATGCGGCAATTTTTATGTGTTAAATAGAACAAACTCCTCACCGGTTATGGTAT
>CACZRP010000095.1 GCA_902783575.1 uncultured Eubacteriales bacterium | reverse complement strand
TTCAGTACCTGCTCCAGACCCCAGAGACCTTCCTCCATGAGCCTCGGATACAGGGGATCCTCCAAGGAAAGCCTCATGGCCAGCTCAAAGAGCACCCCCGTGAGTTCCGCAGTCTGGAGAGACTGCTGGGACAGGTCTCCCGCGTCGTGCCAGCCTCCGGCATAGGGAATGATCTTTCCCCTGAAACGGGCATAGACATCGCCATGGCACCGGCCATGCTTTCCCGGCACCGGATAGCCGCAGCGTTCGCAGAAAATGAAGTTCAGAAGCTTCCACAGGGGCTCCTTCAGCACATCCTCTCCGATTTCAAAAAGGGGAGACCGGACCGTCCCGCAGCTCAGGCGGTAAAAGCCCGGCGTCCGGAAGGCGGAAAAATCCAGCACCGCATACAGGGAAGAGCCCTGATCGGAGATAAGACCCCTTTCCTGCCGGGAGGCGTGATAAAGATCCGTCCGGAAGCTCACCATGCCGGAAAACACTGCCTGATCCTTTTCATCCAGCAGCGTAAACACATTGGAGAGAGGCGTATCCTCCATCCTCATGAGGGCGATTTTGGGATTGTTGGGCTGATATCCGGCCATGCTCATGGCGATCTGCCCGCTCTGCACCATCCAGCCCTCTTCCTGCTCGGGATTCTCAACCTTTTCAAACCGGATCCGGGAGAAAACATATTCCCAGCTTTCCGCGGTGCTGGTATCCGGTCCGTCGGTATCGATTTTAAACCAGAGCCGGGTAACCCGGTCCTTGGGCAGCGAAGCGCATTCCCAGATGACGCTGTTGCGGCAGTGATTATCCAGATTGAACAGGCACTGCCCTTCCCGGCCGTAGACATCGGGCACCGGACTTCTGCCCTCATTGATATAGCCGCAGCGCAGATGGGCGTTTCTTCCTCCCGGGATTCTGGGAAAGACATCAAATACCAGCCGGTTGAAATCCGAAAGATCCAGCCCTTCAAGCTCCAGATTCAGTACGGTCTGGAATTTCACCAGGCCGTTTTCCTCATCCTCCGGCCGGGGAACCAGGCCCTCCCGCCGCACCGGACCCCGAAGAAAAACAGCCGCCGTGCCTTCTTCGTCCCTGCCTTCTTCCATGGTTCCGACGCCGGTGACGGTTAATTTCGCTTCTCCCGGATAAACCGTTTTTTCCTTCAGCACCTTCTTTTCTGCCATGGCGGCCTCCAGGGACTTTTCCCTGTGAAGGGGCAGCGGCCGGTGCACAAATCCCGATGCCTTTAATTCGTTTAGAAACGCTTCTCTCATGGTTCACCTCTTACTGATGGGTTTTAAAAAAAGCATCCATATCCGCGTGGGACAGAGGTTTGGAAATATCCCTTCCGATGGCCATCGTCAGAAGATAAGCCAGCACCTGAGACACCGCGCTCATCTCGATGAAGCTGAACAGGCCGCCCCGCAGCGAAAGAGACAGTCCCAGCTCCGGACTCACCGCCCCCACCGCCAGTCCGTTCTGATGAATCTCCTGCATATAACGGATCAGGGAGACGCCCTTGCCGGGATCGGTCTCGGAACCGTCGCAGAGATAAATCACGCATTGCCGATGGGAATAACCGTAATTCGGGCCATGCATGCCCTCCTCCAGCTCCAGTCCGATACAGGGCTTCTGGGGCATTTCCCAGAACTTGACCGCCCCCTCCAGACAGATGCCGTACATGGCTCCCTGGCCGGTGAAAATAACCTCCTGGGATTCCATCAGACGCCTGCGGATTTCCGGGAAATAAGCCTTCACCTGCTCTGTAATGATCCGCCGGTTTTCACAGGCCTCTCTGGCCATGGCAAGCCAGCTTTTCTCCTCCTGCGGGCTGATGTTTCCCCGAAGCACCCCTAACCGCAGCCCCATCAGCACATGGGTCAGCACCGAGGACACATAACCGATGGTCCGCATCAGGAAGGGTTCCCTGCCGCAGCCCATCAGCAGATGGATCCGGGATTTCTGCGCCAGCGGCGTCTGGGGGCTTTCCGTAATGCTCACCGACAGGGCCCCGGCCTTCTGGACTTTTTCCATCATGTCCGCCGTCAGCCTGGAGGTTCCTGTCTGGGATGTAAATACATAAAGAGCCCGGGGATTCAGGCCGTTGGTGTTGTTTTCCCTGGCCCCCCTTGTCTTCTGTGTCTGAAGAATTCTCTCCATTTCCGCGGGCCAGAGCACCGTGGTTCTCAGGCCGCTGAGAAAGGCTGTGATGCTCTGGGATGTTCTGGCCGATGTATCGGAGGTGCCGGAGCCGATCAGCACCAGCTCATCAAGCCGGTCCGGTGCTCCTTCCAGCGCCTTCTCCAGCGGAGCCATGTTTTCGGGATAAGTATCGAGAATGCCCTCCAGCACCGAAGGAATGCTTTCAATGCAGTCCAGTATCGTCATAGGGGTTTTCCTCCTGTCGTCAGGCTGATGAATAAAGAAAGAAAGGAGTAATGTACTGGCTGGACCATAAGTCAACCGGCAATACTCCTTTCGGAATTGATTCAAAGTTGTTGATTAATTGTCCCTCTTGGCTACCAGGGCTCCCATGGAAAGGGAACGCTGATCCTGCTGGGCTTCCGCCTTCAGCTGGTTTTTAATCCGCTCATATTCTCTCTCGATGTTTAAGATGGCGTCTGCCTCGGAATTTCCCAGCAGGGTCTTCCGGTAAGCGCCGGGCTGAGCGAAAACGGCAGCCATGGCCGCCACAGCCTCATCCTGCTCCAGCTCTTCCGCCATCTTCTTGATGGCTGCCGGAGATACCGCTTCCGTCTGCACGCCGCCAATCACTGTTTTCTCTACGGTGGCCTTCGCCAGAGCGATGGTAACCGCCAGCTCATGACCGGCAGAGACGGTGCTGTCACTGTCGTAGACAGAGTCCTTATCCGTCAGGAACTCTTCCATCTCATCCACCATTTCATTGACAGAGATCAGTGACAGGCTCTCCAGGAACGCTCTCCTGGATTTATGGGCGTGCTTGATGCCCCTGTTCTCCAGGTCCACGGTCAGGTTCATATCACCGCCGTTCTTTTCAAAGGTACGGTTGAGTTTGCTGATGACGGCATCCACCCGGACCTGGGCTTCATCGGAGGTCCGGGCAATGATAGCCAGCGCGTCGATGACCAGATCCATCCGGTAACGTCCCACCGGCGTTTCGGGATATTCTTTAATTCCCTTAACGTAGGCGGCGGCGCTGTTGGTGACATTTTTGATCTGCTCCAGCTTTTCCGCTTTGTTTCCCCTGTCATTGACTTCATCCATGGCATGCTCAAAGACCACCCATCCGTCCTCTTCGGTCTCGATCATCTGGTCAGATACGGCTTTACCCAGCTTCTTCAGGGTGCCCACCGTCGAAGAAAGGGCGTCATCCTCGGCTTCCACAAAAAGGTTGGACATATTCTGCCATGCCCTCACCACCGTTGCCGGACTGCGCAGATAATCCATCATCACCTTGGGATCGCTGGCCATAAACCGGAACACGGGATCCCGCTGAATGGAAGCGAGATTCTTGGCCAGCACCGAAGGATCAAAGGAGGCGCCGGCATATTCATGCATCGTAGCCGCAATCATCAGGGCGAAAAACTGCTGGTCCGTCATCTTTCTGACGCCGGGACCCTTTTTCTTCTTTTCCTCTTCCCACTCATTCAGGGAATCCTTGATGTATCTTCTCCACTTGGCTTTGTCATCCAGCTGAAGCTCCAGATATTTCTGTCCCTTACTGAATTCAAAGGTTTCGATGAAATACACCATGGAACGGCACTGGGAACGGACATCCGGGGGCCAGGTTTTGTCGAGACTGAATATGGAGCACTGCACCTTCAGATCCGTGGCGGCGCGTCTGGCCTGGCGCATCAGTTTCCGGGCGGTGGTAAAATCGCCCATGGCGTAGGCCTTGGTGGCCTGCTGCGCCTTGCTTCTGAGCTCCAGCGCGTAGGCGCAGAGTCTTTTCAGCGAAAAGATCACCTTCTGATTGGCGCTCTCTTCCGCCAGCTTTTCGGAGCTGCGGTTCACGATATCAATGAAAGAATCCAGGTTCCGTTTTCCGTCATCGTCCTTCTTATCCTGATAGGCAGCCATCAAATGAGCTACCAGCTCTTCATAAGAAACCTCTTTTGCCATAGGATCCTCCCATCCCTATAAACTGATGCCGCTGGATTTTTCCAATTCCTTGTTTTTCTCCTGCGCAGGAGCCTCCTGCCGGAGAGCATCTTCTTCCCTGACCTTTTTGATGTGCTTCACCTGGTTATGGTAAAAACGCTCCGCCTGGGTATCCGCGGTGGAAACCTTGGAAAGCGTCACCGAAGCCTTGAACTGCATCTGCTCATCGGCGAATTCGCCCTTGACCTCCCGGCCCTCCATATAGTCTGCCGAAGCGGAGAAAAGCTTCATGGAGTCCTCGCCGGAAATATGCTTTCCGCGGGGGTCCTTGATCTGCTTCTCACATTTATCCAGATAACCCTCCGCTTCCTCATACAGGGAGCGAAGCTGCCGGGGCTGGTTTTTCATGTAAGCCTCCGCCTCTTCACCGGTTCTTCCGCCGGAAAGCTGCTTCAGGCAGTGCTTGACCTCCGCTGCTTTATCCTCCAGCTCCGCCTTGCCTTCCGGCGCGGCAAAACTGCCTTTTACCTGAGAAACCACCTTTTCAAAATCATTCAGACGGCCGAAATTCGCAAGAGCCAGCACATTTCTGTCGCTGCAGGCAATCCTGTATTCCGGGGCCTTCATCAGTCTCTTGGACTCCATGACCACGGCTCTCTCATTATAAGGAGCGTTGTAATCGCCGCCGGACAGCTGATGGGCTGCGGTCATGACGCAGGCATGTCTGAAAAGCAGCCCGTCATCTCCCGTTTTTCCGGCATAGGCGGAAAGGTCCTTCAGATAAACCTTGGGATCCTCAGCCCGGTAATCATTAATAAACTCACCATATGTATTATATGCGGCATCGTAAGTTCCTGCAGGCATGGAACTGTACCTCCTCTATCGTTTCACTGTTATTCATCCTTTTCGGAAGCCTTCACCAGGCGTCCGTTCTCATCTTCCACCAGATCAATCACAGGCCCTGCCTGCTCCTCCATCCAGACGTCCGGTCCCTGGTAGGCGGACCGTTCGCTCTTGGGCTTTTCCTTCTGTTCGGGCTGCCGGCTGCCCAGCTGACCCATCCGGAAGAGATGAATCAGCGGAACGGCGAACCATATCACCAGCACCACCAGAATAAAAGCCAGTATGATGAAAATTCCCTTAAAGTCCAGGATTCCGATAATGGCCAGAGCGACGATAACGCCGATCATGAACTTCCATTTTCTTGCCTTCTGGTTATCATTCATGGGGGATCTCCTGCATTTATTGGCCGAGGACCGGTCCCCGGTTTTCCTGCTTCTCATTCACCTGCCGTTCATTCACATGCTCGTTCACATGCTCATTTTGAGGTCCGTTATTGACGGGCTGCTCGGGCTCGGCGAGTCTGTGGTCTCTCCGGTAGCTGGCATACTCCTCCTCCAGGCCGTTCATGACCTGTAGGGCCGTCCGTCCCTTCCGGGCACCGGGAGCCGTAAGGAAAGTACCGTAATAGTCCTCGGGATGTGCGATTACATCCTTGACGAAGCGCTTGAAATTGGGATTTTTCTCCATCCTCTTGGCCCGGATGGATAATTCAGCGCCATCCACCACCAGCTCATTCTGTTCGTTTCTCTCCGGCTTCAGCTCACCAATCACCGCAGCCTTGGCCATGAGCCGCAGCAGATGCTCTTCCTGCTTCATGCCCACATAGGTGCGGATTTCCTGATTGTAGCTTCTCATGAAGTCGTCAACCTGATAGGTGTAAAGGCCATTGGAAAGAGGCAGGTTTTCTGTGGGATAATCCTGAATCAGCGTCTTGTGAACATCAGCCGGGGCCTTGGCTCTTGCTTCCTCCTGGGCTTTGGCAAAGGCCTGTTCCTCTTCCAGCGCCCGGCGGTTCATTTCCTGATACTCATTGAAAATGTTTTTGAAAAATGTCTGAGCATCCAGGTTCTGGCCGTCCTTCTTTAACAGGCTGTCTCTAAATTCCTGATCCGCGCAGTATTTGTCGGCCAGGGCTTTCATCTGCTTATCCTGCCGGAGCTGTTCATACAGCTGATTGTACTCCTGCAGCTCCACAACCTTTTCGTAGTTGTTCTCCCCGATCTTCTTTTTGTAGAGGGGGGTCTGGGAAAGAGCCGTGACAGTGGCAAGATAGTCCACCACTGTCTCCGGATGGGAGAGCTCCTCCTCTGTCATCTGGCCCAGATAATTCGCGGCCAGAATGGCCTGGTCAATTTTCCCCGCTGTCTGCAGTGCTTTTTCCGGAAGCCGCTCCACAGGCACATCTTCGATGGCCATGATGGTGCGGTTTCTTTCCTGCTCTGCCAGCTGGTTCTCCCGCTCCAGCTTCAGGCCGTTATAGGAGGCAAGAAGCTTGGAGGCGAAATCCTTCAGGCTGCTGTTCTGCTGGGGATTCTGGGTATCCTTGATCATGGAATTCCGGTATTCACCAGGCTCGGCATACATCTGCATGATGTCGGCCAGCACCGGATCTTCCATATATCTGGCGATCAGCTGCTGGAAAGGTTCTCTTTCCACCACCGGATAATCGACGCCTTCCTCGTTGTAACGGTACACCGGAGACTGGGCCAGCGCCAGGACCGTAGCCAGGTTCTGCTTCAGGGCTTCATCCGGCATATAGGCGTTTTCCGTATCTCCCAGCATGCCCTTGACTCCCGGCAGCACCAGATCCAGATAACCGATTTTTCCCAGATGCTCATTCACGGGAAGTGTCTGAATATCCGCTTCATCGGAGGCTACAATCACCCGGGGCTGTTCCACGGGTTGTTCCACGGGAGGATCCTGGGCCGGGGGCTCCTGCTGGTTCTCGGCGGGCTGGTTCTGCACCGGCTGGGGTACGGGGCCGTTGACTTCGGAGCCCCGGACTTTATCTATGGTCAGCCGTTCCGGATACCATTCACCCAGGCGGGTGCGGGCACCGGCCACGGAACGGTTAAGAAGACTGATAATGGGCTGAGGTCTTCTCCGGTTGGTTCTGACATAGTTGACTTTTCTTTCCTGACGGTCAGCCCTGACTCTCGCGTACTTGCTGATCTTCGCTGAGATGCCCATGGCATCCATGGCCAGTTCAAAGCTGTATCTGCCTTCCTTGTTGGTTCTGACGGACTTTTTGTTCTTGGTATAGTTCTCCACGTTGGTCATGATCCGGTTGATGATGTTTTCCGCATCCTGACCCTGTGCGTTCACGTCCACATTTTTTAAGGAGCGGACAAGGCTCTGCCATTCCGGAGAACGGCCGGCCGGATCATCAATCAGGGCGCCCAGCGCCTTAAGTTCGGTCAGCACTGCCCGGGTCTGTTCCGGGGTCGACCGGTAGGGATGTTCGAATTCATCCAGGGCCGCCTGGACAGAATCCGGAGATTCCAGAAATCCGAGGGCGGTGCCTTCTCCCTGAATCAGAGTCCGGAAAAAAGGTTCATCGGCCAGGGCAATGGCCGCGGTTCTCGCAGCGGCTCTGTCAAAGGCTTTCCCTTCTCTTTTCAGCAGAAGAGAAACCATCGCCAGCGCAAGAAAATCTGCCGCGTTATCTTCGTCTTTTCTCGCTATAAGAGAACGGATATATTCATCCCAGGTTACGGGGTTAACCGTTGGGTCCCTGTGGGGTTGATTTTGTCTCGGCTCTGACATATCTGTTCACTCCTTCTCGTTCTATCCATAAGGTTTTCCCTTGTTTTTTTCATATCCCTATTTTATCAAAGGCACCGGATTTTTCAAGAGGTTAAGCGCATCCGGCATAAAATTGACATAAAAATGAACCGCAGCTGATCGTTTCCGATTCTGCCGCGGTTCAGGGCAATTCTGTACATAAAATTCTCAATGGCTGTTCAGTGCTTCTTCCGGGGTTTTCACCGGATTTTTGGTCTCCTCATAGGCCTTCTCCAGATCCATGGCGGAGTTGTTTTCCTGAAGGGAATGATTGATCCTGGTCTGGAAGGCAGGCTCCTTCAGATAGCGGGAAGCCAGATCCGCAAAGGACGGGTCATTCTTCAGCGTTTCCGCCTTCTGCTGGAAGGCTTTATTGGTGATCTGGCTCTGGGCCGAGGCCGAGACAGCTATTTCTCTGGCTGAGAGCACATTGGCCAGGTGATCGACGGCCGCCTTGCCGGAAAGATTTCCCTTCACCAGGGCTTCGCTGGAGCGGTTCATATGCCACTGGGCGGTTCTGACGGAGTGCTCCCGGGCGGCGGTCACCATGGATCTTCCCATTTCCATGACCTTTCCTTTGGAAGCCAGGGAGGCAAAATGCCTCAGGGCCGTCCGGTCGCTCATGGTCTTTCTGAAGGCGGAGCCGGGACTCATGAGCTTCTGTTTTGTTTTCTCCAGTTCTTCTTTACCGATGAGGGCATTGGGGTTTCCTTTGGACAGCTCCTGCACCGCTGCCACGGTGGCGCAGTCCGTAAGCTTGATTCCGCGGGAAAGCTCTCTTCTTGCATCCCACAGAATTTCCTTGGCTGTCCGCACATCGCCGCTTAAGCGGCCGGCCTCAAAGGCCCCCGGATCCGCATAGCGGGAATGGGCGGGGGATTTGGCTTTCTGGGCCCGGTTGATGCTGCGGCAGTATCTGGAAAACTCTTCCTCCGGCATGAACTGCTTCAGGGTACACATGGCCTGTTGATAGGCAGCCCGTTCCTGTTCTCCTCCCGGAATCTTTTCCTTTCCATCAATATAGCGCTGGCAGACATGGATCAGCTTTCTGACCTGGAGGGCGTCCAGTGCGGCTCCCTGCTCGCATGCCATCCTGGCCGCATCCAGCTCCTTGACCATATCGTAGAACCGCCGGCTGTTTTGCTCCAGCTGCAGCGGACTTTTCCCATGGCTTCTGTCCTCCAGAGAAGAGAGGACATTCTTCAGAAATCCGGCATCCGCCGGTGCCTGCTCGGGCGTCCTGGCATAGATGTTCAGCTCCTGACGGCGCTCATTTTCCTTATCCGCAAGCTTCAGCACAAGACCGGTTCCGTCGCCCCGGGCTGCCAGCTCCGGCGTCTCAGGATCCTGCATCATTTTGAGGAAGCTGGTCTGTCTGATTAGTTTGTCCTGAAGCTCCAGGATCCTGGCTTCATCCACCTCCGCTCCGGGAGGCGCCTCGGCCATGAGCATCTGAGCGGCGATCATCCCGGCGATCTGAGATCCCGGATCCCCCTCGCCTGTGCTCATCCGGTGAATATAAGACCGGTAAGTCTCCTTTTGATCCGGCATGGTTATTTACTTCCTTTATATCGAAGCGCCAGCATGGTAATATCATCAAACTGAGGCGCATCCTGTACAAACGCGTCGATCCGCTTCCTGATTTCAGGCAGCAGATTCGTGGGAGAAAGCTCGCCGATTTCATTCATGGTATCCAGCAGATGGGGCATGCCGAACTGCCGCCTCTCCGAGTTCATGGCCTCCGGAACACCATCGGTATACTGGAAAATCATATCGCCGGGATCCATCTTCAGCTCCCGGTTGACAAACACAGGTTTTTCTTCCGAGGCCAGCATTTCAGAATCGAAGGCACCCAGAGCCACACCGCCGCCCCGGGGCAGCAGCTGCCACTGATGGTTATGGTACGCGATCAGCTGCTCATGTCCTGCGTCCGCGTGAATCAGCTTACCGGTGGAAATCTCCAGAATACCGATCCATACTGTCACAAACATGTAATAGCTGTTGTTCTCCGTGAGCTGGCTGTTCACTCTTCTGAGGGCTCCGGCCGGATCCAGCCCCGCCAGCAGGGCATCCTTCAGCATGGTGCGGGAGGTCATCATGAACAGGGCTGCCGGGATTCCCTTATCGGAAACATCGGCGGTCATCATGGCCAGATGATCGTCATCCACCATAAAGAAATCATAGAAATCGCCGCCCACTTCCTTGGCGGGATCCATGGAGGCGTAAATTTCAAATTCCTCCAGTTCGGGAAAAGCAGGGAAAGAATTGGGGAGAACGCTCTCCTGGATTTTGGTGGCCAGCATCAGTTCTGTGCCGATTCTTTCCTTCTCCGCGGTTACGGTGGTAAGATTGGTGATATAGTCATGCAGGTCCTGTTCCATGTCAGCCATCACCAGAGACAGGTTCTCAATCTCATCGCCGGTGCGGATATTCAGGGAACTGAAAAGATCGCTCTTCTCCAGACCTCCGTTATTCTTGGCAGCCATATAGGCTTCCGCGGCTTCCGCGATGGCATTGATGGGCTGTACCATGTTCTTTTTGATATGCCGGTTCAGGAAGAAGGCATAGATCAGTACGCTCAGAGACAGGGCCAGGGTATACTGGATGACAAAATTCTTCATGCCGGCAGCCACTTCCTCCAGGGTCACATCCGCCAGCACAAAGCCGATAATCTCCCCTGCCTGATTGGTGAGGGGAACGCCCGCGGTGCACATCCAGCCATATTTCTCGGTATTGCTGATGTCATAAAGCTTCGAGGTGCCATCCCAGGAATAAAACTTTTCTGTCTCCTTCTCAGGAACGCTCTCCCATTCGCCCGGGAAACAGGGATCTTCCGTATCGGGATCAACGATATAAACCAGCACATCTTTTTCCCTGTCGTACATTCCCAGATAAATATCATACACATCGCTGGAATTCTTAAACTCCCGGAGAATGGAATTCAGCATTTCAAAATTCTCATTCTCCCGGACGGCAGCGAACCGCTCCCTGTATCCGTCAGTTCCCGTCTGGCCTCTCTCTTCTTCCGAAAGGGAGTGATAGGTATCCATCACTGTGCGGGTCATGGATTCCACGTCCATCACGGAACTCACCACCATGGCTGTGGAGCGGGCCAGGCCAAAGGACTCGCCCACATACTGCCCCACCAGCGCATAAGTATAAAGCCCCAGTCCAATGACCAGGGCTACCAGGCCCAGCAGCGCCGCACCCAGCACCGTGATCCGAAATGATCTTGCTTCCAGGGAATAATGCCTCCGCTCCAGCGCGGACATCTCCCTTACATTTTTCTCAGGCATATTTCCCCCGTTACAGTTTCTTGTACAGTGTCAGTATATTCTTTCCGCCGCTGTAGGAATACTGTACATCATCCATCACACTTTTTACCAGCAGAATTCCCATACCGCCGGGACGGCTCAGAATGGCCTCCTCGGAAGTGTCCGAGTCCTCCTTTGCCAGAGGATCGAACTGCTTTCCGCTGTCCATAAACTGAATGCGGATACTGAAGGGCTCGTTCAGGGTTTCAAAGCGGACCTCCGCCTCTCCGTCTTCCGGCGCGTAGGCATAGCTGACTATATTGACGAAGACCTCTTCCATGGCAAGACGGATCTGCAGCTTGGTCTTTTCCGGACAGCCGGACTCATCCAGATACCGTTCCACAAAACCGGTAACTTCATCCAGATAGTCGATCTTCGCAGGAATAAGCAAGCGTTCCATGGGAAACCTCCTAGATAAACTTAAACAGCCTTGTAAATCCCGTAATTTCGAAAACCTCCATGACGGAACTGGAAACATTCTTTGCCTCCAGCAGGCCATGCTTCTGTCTCATATCCATATAAGCGTGACGGAAGGCCCGGAGACCGGCGCTGGAAACATATTCCAGTTTTTCCATATCCAGAATCAGGGTATCAAACTGAGCCACCAGATCAACGATGATTTTCTCAATCTCCGCCGCGTTGCTGGCGTCGATATAGCCGTTCATCTTCAGCTCGCCTTCAGTTCCTCTTTTGATCAGATTCAGATCCATGCTCATTGGTCGATTTCCTCCGCTGTTTTCTTTACTGTTTTTTTCTTTTTAGAGGCTTTTTTCGCCGGTTTTTCTTCTTCGGCCGCCACCGGGGGCGCTTCCATGGTAAAGCGGATGCCCTCAGGCAGATGCCTTTCAAAGCTGGTGATGGCCCGGCGAAGGGCTGCCCAGGCGTTCAGGCTTCTTCCGGTCCAGGCTGTGAGAATCAGCTTGTCCTCCTCATAGCCCACCGTCAGCACTGCCGGCCTGGTAAGGATATACCGGAACAGGCAGGCTGCCATCTCCGGGTGATAAATCAGCACCAGTCCCCGGCCCAGGTTCTTCAGAACGTCTCCCACGGCCTGCAGGGCGCTTTCCTGATCCATATCGCATTCCAGCACCACCTGCTTTTTGGCCAGGCCGAAAAGCCGGACCTCGGTGGCGCCATCCATCACGCCCGTAGGCATGCGGTAATCTTCAGGTCCCATGGTGGCCAGTCTTCCGTCATCCAGAAGAATGGTTCTTCCCACCAGAACCTGCTTAACTTCCCATTCTAATTCGGTCATGAAAGCTCCTTTCCTTACGCACCGAGAACCTTCTCATTGCGTTCCCTCAGGTCATAGAAAACTTCATCCGCACGGAACATGTTGCTGCGGATCTCTGTCAGATCCATGGGACCGAACTTATAGTAGGGACACTTGTAGGAGGGCGTGTATTTTGTCTTCAGCGGGAAGGAGTTGAAGGAAACGATGATGCTGTTTCCTGTGCTCTCCTGGTTGTTCAGACGCTGGAGCTCACTGGGGTAAATCAGCGGACGGACCTGGGTGTTGGTGGAAACGCTGATGTCTCCCGCCTTGGAGCCCAGGGAGGAAGATGTGCTGGTGGTGCGCACCGTCATATTGCCGCACATTTCAGAGAACATCTTACAGGTATCCGTATCGTTGGAACCGATGAACATCTTGACGCCGCAGTTGCCGATGACGATATCGGCCACCTCCTTGCCGTACACGTTGGAAAGCTGAACAAAGGACTGAACCACCATGCTGAACCAGATTTTACGGGAACGGCCGACGGTGATCATCTGTCCGAACTTGTCAATCTTCGGCATGTTACCAAACTCATCCATGATGAAATAGACATTTCTGGGAAGGGTCTGGCCGGGAAGATTGGTGGCGATTTTAATGAGCGCTTTGTAGGTGCTCAGGATGAAAAGGGAAGCCAGGGCATGGCGGGTATCTTTTTCATCCGGAATCTTCAGGAACAGGGCGGTGGGCTCATTGGCGAAGCTGTCCATCTTGATGTCAGTGGCGCTGGTCAGTCCGCAGAGACCACGGTCGTTAAAGAGGTTCATCTTATCGAAGGTAATGGACATGTAGCTGCCCAGGGTGGTATCGGGGGCCGTCATAACCTGACGGGACAGCTGATAGGCCTGGGAAAGCTTGCTGCGGCCTTCGAAATAGTTTTTCAGAACCTTATAGTTGTCTTCAGAGCTGCCCAGCGCTTTGTTGACGTTGAACAGGTTGAACTTTTCCTTGGTCATCCCCAGCTCCGGATTGGCAGAGTCCTCCAGCATGGCCAGCACGGTGGCCATGACGATGCTTCGGGCACCCTTCTCCCAGAGGGGATCCTTCTCGTTCTGAACAGGAATCAGTCCGCCGATCAGGTCGGACAGATCCTCATACATTTCATCGTAGATTTTCTGCTGGGCCACAGAGATATCGTCCTTGCAGTGACTCAGGTCCGTGTAGGCTCTTCCGTTCCACTCCACCCATTCCTGGCCTTCATCCGCTTCGCCGTTCATCCGTCGAAGGTCCGGATATTTAGCCATGGAATCCAGATGGGCCACGATGCCCGATCCTGCTGTCAGGAATTCCTGATAGGCGTCCCAGATGGGCTCCAGCGGGTTCCACCGGCTGGAGGAGTAGGTATCACGAAGATCCAGTACATGAACATTGTAGCCCCGGCTCTTCAGAAAGCCGGAATGCAGATCGAAAAGCTCGCCCTTGGGGTCTGTCATGATCATGCTGCTGCCGCAGTTGGTGGCTCCGATCAGCTGAATCATGGGGTTGATAAAGGTGGTGGTTTTACCGGAACCGGTGGCACCGATAACCAGTGCGTGAACGCCGGGCTTGAAATTGCCCACCAGCTTTCCTCTTTTATCCAGAATCGCCCGCACCGGAACGCCGTCATTCTTGCACTCCGACAGGGTATCATAGGTAAAGGGCGGGAAATATTTATCTCTTTCCTGATCCGTCAGGAAGCGGCTGTTCTCCAGGGGGCTGTCGACCACATTCTTATCGGCCTTGCCGCCCAGAAGTCCGGCGCCCTTCTTGCCGGCGCGGAGAAATCCGCCGTTGATGGTATAAACCATCACAAATACGCCGCAGATCAGAAGCCCGATGCCCCAGGTCAGCGGTTCGATGAACATATGGGGATCGAACTTCCATTTCGCCATGCCTACAAAGGCGCCGAAATTGTCAAAGACGAACCGGATCAGAGAACCCAGCACAAAGGCTGCCACAATAAACAGCAGCACATAGAGGACGATGGTTTTCTTATCCAGCTCCTTGAATTTTTCACCAAGACCTGCCATAGGGGCCTCCTTTCTACGTTTTTACTGTGCGCTGCTCTCCGAGGGTTCCGCCTGCAGCGCGCGGATCTGATGGGACAGGATGGTTACGCTTCCATCCTCTTCCACCGTACAGGAAACATAAACCTCCTGAGCCGCATAGGCACTGCGGAAAAGAATTTCACAACTGCCGGGCGCCAGAGGACTGACATAGGCACGGATGACTTCATCATTGTAGAGAATTCCTTCCGAGGTCATCAGGG
The DNA here is from genome assembly GCA_902783575.1 of uncultured Eubacteriales bacterium. GTDB lineage: Bacteria > Bacillota > Clostridia > Lachnospirales > Bianqueaceae > RUG760. Next base: position 23,268 of record CACZRP010000095.1, on the reverse strand, counting down.
TTTCATCGGAACAGACGCATTCCCAGTCGTTCAGCATGTTTCTCTGAAGATCTTCATAGGGATTGCTTTCTTCATCACGAATGGCATTTCCGCTCTCATCGACCTCCACAATATGGGAGTCATTCTCATCATCAAGGGGAAGGGATTCAAGATAATCCAGGTATTGACCCACCCGGACGTCCGTCACTTCAATGACCAGAGACCGGTTTTCCATATAGATCCGGTAGGGAAACATGGTGTCCTCTCCCACACTGATGGGTTCGGTTTTTTCCTCCGGAACGGTTCCCAGCACCACGGCTGTCAGCTTCTCTTCTTCCTGAACAACCTCCACCAGAAGGTTCAGTTCACTGGCAGTCACCGCTTGCTCCGCGTCCTGGAGAACGAAATCCAGGCTCATGCGTCCGGGATTCATAGCCTTCAGGGTGAAGGAAGTGCTGTTTTCCGACTGTCTGGCGTCTTTGGCAACGGTAAGAATCGCGTTTTCGTCCGCCTGATCGGTCTGCACGGAATTCCAAACATACTCCGGAAGGGCCGTATGATCAATCTCCAGCGTGATGGTATCTTTGTTTTCTGTCCAGGTATAGGGGAAGGTCAGTCCCTCCGGAGAAGTGTATTTTTTCTTTCCTGTACTGAGAATCAGAATCACAGCCAGAACAATGAGCACAATGCCAAGGGTAATGGCGGCGGGAATGATCCATTTCCTCCGCCCTTCCCTTTTGGCAAGCTTCTCACTTTCAAATGTTACATCTTTGCTCATAATCTAAACTCCCCGGAATCAAGGATTCGTACTGCTTTCATTGCTGCTGTTGTCTCCGGTACTGCTCTCCTGGCTGGCGCTGTTATTAGCATTGGCATTAGCGTTAGTAATGGCAGTTTCAAGAGCTCTGGCCGCCTCGGTAATCGGATTGCCCGAAGAGGATCCCACGGAGATAATGACTGAGAACAGCTTGGAGCCATTGGAAGTAACATTCACCTGATAATAGACGGTGTTTCCGGAATAGTTGGCCGGAATCTTCAGCTCTGCACCGGTGGTGCCCACCTGATAGGAGCCCACCGCCACGGAATCCAGCGCGGCAATCAGATTCTGTGCCGCCTGCTGAACCGCCGCGTCGGAACTTGCAAGGCTCTCGGTGGCCCTGGTTCTCATGCTGGCGAGATCCGATGTCGTATAGCCTCCGATGGGGCCGAGGAAGCTGCTGCTGCCGTCTTCCATGATGATGGGATTGACAGCTCCGATGGTAGGATCATAAGTGCCCAGGGTAGCGGTAAAGGTCTGGGAACCGAGGATTCTCGGAATGATCTGAATGGTCTGACCGCTGGAAGCAATCAGGGTAACATCTCCTCCGGAGGCCACGGTCTGGGCCTGGGAAGTGTCGACGACGGTAACCTTACCCGCGGTGCGGACCGCGTTCCAGGCGTTCACGGCATCCGCAAGCTTGTTCTCTTCGTTCCTTACCACCACTTCCAGATCGAAGGCCACGCTGGTATTCTCTCTGGACTGCACGTGCACCACATATTTGCTGGCGGAGCCCGTGTAGTTTCTGGGCGGCGTGAAGGTGATCATCTTTCCGTCGAAGGTAAAGCGTCCTGCGCCGTTGTACATCTGGGTAGCGATGCTCAGCACCTGCTGGGCTGCTGTCTTCTCCTGGGCGGAGGAAAGGGCGTCATTGGCGGAAACCGTAGCCAGATCCACCAGATCACTGATGTAGGTGCTGTCCTCGGTGTAGGTTTTGGCCAGGCTGGTCTCCACTTCCTCGCCGCTGGCGGGATCTACGTAACGGTATCTGAGCTCAAATCCATCGGTCGAACCGGAAATCTTCAGGTCAATGGTGACGCTGGAGCCGGAGTCCACCGTAATGGTCTTCCGGTCTGTGTTGTGCAGCGTAATGGCGCTGGCAGGTCTTGCGGAGCTCTGGCCGGGAAGAATCACATTCACCACGCCTTCCGCTATGATATCCGCCATGAAGATCTTTTCAGGCGCCTGCTCATAAACCCGCTTATCCAGGATACGGGTTACGGGAGTACCATTCACACCCGTGGTCTCCACCACCTTGTGAATCTTCCAGGAGGCCAGATCCACCACCGGCGATGTGCCTGTGCCGGAAGTGCTGGTACTGCTGGTCGCATTATGGTGGGGCTCCAGCTCGATATATCTCACCGAAGCCAGTCTGGGAACGAGCAGCTGAACTTCGTCGACGCCCTCAGCGGTAAATCCGCTGCCGTTGGCGTAGCTTCTCAGTTCATAGGTTCTTACCTGCATATTGTTGGAGGTATCCAGATATCCCAGTTTCATGCGGATCGGATAGGTCGTTCCGCTGGTCAGCGTATCCTCATCAGCGGCGGTTTCGAAGACCAGATCCACATATTCCACGTCACCCTCCAGCCGGTAGCGGATGGGGTTGACGCTGGGATTCATAATGCCTTCCACAGACCATTTCCGGGAGATCTTCCCATCGGTCTGCTGGTTGGCAATCAGCATGTTTTCAAAGGAAGCGTTCAGCCGTCCCATGGTGACCAGCTCCACGCCTGTGATCTGGGCAATTTCACCCAGGTCGAAATCCACTTCCATTACCTCACCGGGATAAATCTCTCTGTATCCCATATCTGTCAGGTAGATGTAGCGGCTTCTCAGCTCCTGTCCGGACAGAGTGGTGAAATAAAGCGCGATGGCCAGATCACTCTCATCCTGAATCAGCTGCTGAGCCGTGGTGTTGGGATGCACCTGCAGCAGAACCCGCTGCATGGAACGGTCTCCGGCATCATCCATGATGGTCATGGTGCCGCCGGCATCCGCGTTGGCCACAGGGCCGAGACGATAGGTCTCAATCAGAACACCGTTTCGGATCCTCTGCAGAATACCAGAAATCATTGGTGCGTTGATGGCGGCAGGAGCGTTGGTTTCCACCGTTACGCCCTGAAGGCTCTCCAGGTTGGTGGCTGTCAGTCCCAGCGAGTAGAACATCAGCTGACCATCGGTGTCAGTTCCCAGTGTCAGCTTGCCCGCGGAGGCCTGTCTCAGCTTCTTATTGGAAGCGTCGATATAGGAAACTCCGGCGTAAAGGTCATAATTGTAGGGGCTGGCCGCCGTGTTGGCGATGGAAGGATAAATATACAGATTCACCACATCATTGCGGGAAACCGGTTCACGGCTGATAACAGAAGCAGACCAGGTATATTCATCATTTTCAATAGAAATATCAATGGGCTGGAAGTTGATGTTGGTAACCTCGCAGACCGAGCTGTTCTGACCATCAATATAGTCCGTACGCACCCGGTAAATCTGGGGGATATCCTTAATCAGACTGGTCTGTCTTGTCCAGGTGGAAATCAGTCTCGGCTCCTCGCCCGTCTTGTAACGGTAGTCATATTCACCGTTGGAATTCAGAATACGGATTCCGTTGCCTTTGATCAGATAGACGCTGATGCCGGTGATATTCCAGTTCGTAATGACGGCGCTGCGGATCTGCAGCTTCATATCCACCAGCTGCTTGATATTGTCGACGCTGACAATAAAGTTATCTGTCTTGCCGGCGCGGAACTGATAGTTCGGATCGCTGACGGCAAAATCCACCTCTTCCGTCTGAAGTCCGGTATCCAGCATATAAGAGAACTTATTGCTGCTGGTTCTTCCGGAATACTCATCCATCAGCTTGATGACATCAATATTTTTAACGGTTTTCACCTGACCGTCGTTGTTCAGATAGCTGTATTCCATGGTCATGCCGCAGACCAGCGGAGACGACTTGGTGTTGCCGGAAAGGCTGCTGCCCTTCTGCGGATAGGGACCGGTGGAAATACTGAACATCAGCTTGGCGCTGTAAGAGAAGGTGGTGACCCGATAGGTCTTCGCAATCTCAGTCATGGAACGGCCGGGGCGCTCTCCGGTATTGGTAACCTCTCCGGGCTCCCTGTATTCGATGCCTACCCATCCGAGACCTTCCTCGCCCTCGCCTCTGCAGGACCAGACAGGCGCCAGCTCGGCGTTGGTCTCCAGCTCTACGGAGATGGATTTAACCTTCATCTTGTCGTAGATATTGCTGTTGGTATCCGTATCATCGGGAATAATCATCACAGCGGTTACGTTGCCGTAGTTCATGTTGGTGGCGATTTCAAATTCAGAGATGGTTCCGGTCTGGAAGGCATCACCCTTGATCTGCTGGTTCGCCAGAACAACGCCGCTGGTGCCGTTTTCGAAGACAAGCTGGAAGTAGAACAGGTTGGCGGAGCCGCAGTCATCATCATCGCGGTTGACCTTGGTGCCGTCTACCTCGACGGATACCTTATATCGGCAGCGCTCACGGCCGAAACCGAGATTCAGCTTGGTATCCTCGTAGGACATGGACTCCGAAAGCTCCTCCCAGTCAAAATCGTCCTTTTCACTGACAATGGAACCTTCTCCGCCGATGGTTTTCCAGGTACCGTCATCCTGGATCAGGGTTCCTTCGGCCTGACCCGGGGCGGGTCCTGCTCCGGATGGATCCACCGTACCAAGGGTAAAGCAGGGATCATAGGTGCTGACCGGACGGCTGTACCTCAGATGAGACATGTATCTCGGGGTATTGGCGTCGGTGGGTTCGGTCTCCCAGCTGGCTACCTCTTCCCAGGAAGCGATACGGGAATCATAGTTTTTCACCATGGCAATGGTCATGCCCTGGATCTGCCATTCATCATTTCCTTCTACCCGGAAGGAGACATTAGTAAACTTCTGAACACCATCCAGAGGAATGATAAACTGAACGGTTCCTCCGGCGCTCAGTCCATAGGAATAAGCGAAATTATTGACGTTTCCGGGCCATTCGCCATAAAACTGCTCGATATATTGCCGGATATAGAAAGCGGAGCTGGTAATCTGCTTTCCTTTGATATTGTCATATTCAAACTGAAGAGCAATATCCCCCGTGGTTCCTGCATTTTCCACAGCGTCCGTGGTCAGGGTAATCAGATACTTTTCACCGATGTTTGAGGGAACCAGAGACATATTCTCGTTGTAGCCCTGCAGCGCAAAGTAAGAGGTTGCCCCCGCGCCCATGGAGGCGCCGTTGACAGAGGTCGTGGAATCATATTTCACAGGCTGGCGGGCTCCGGGTTCAAAGGTATAGCGGAGAACCGCCTGATTCTGCGTCACAGAAGCGTTGACATCATCATATACGGCAAAACATGTATAGTTGATATTGTCTTTTTCCGTCGCAGCCATACGGGTATTCCGGATGTTGCTTCCTTCCGCCTTTTCCGTAGAGACCAGACCCGTCATTTCGGTAACCATGTCATGACCGATACTGAGACCTACGTTAACTGTCGAGAGATAATCGGGAAGCATCAGCGGTATACCCACACTCTCGCCCTGCTGAGCGAAACCGGCAATGGCGATATCTCCCACGTTCTCCTGAATATATCCCAGAGCGGAGATCATCAGAGGAATATTGGTGTCGCGGGTATTGCCATAGATATCCAGGTAACGGATATTCAGTACAGCCGCTTCGCAGAGATTCATTTCAGAAAGCTTCTTCTGCGCGCCGGAGGCATAAAGAGCCGCCATGGACTCGAAACCCGCGCCGCCGATGTCCGCCAGATCCAGCCGGAAGGTTATCAGTTTTTCCGCCTGAGACTTATGCTCCATGCCCACAAAGGTCAGAGGCCTGCCATCGGTGGAAATACCGCCGGCAATGCCGCTGGGATAAGAGCCGTAGTTGGACATATTGATGAGCTCGCATCCTCTGGTATAATAATCGGACCCCTGGGGAGCGATATTGAATACGCCGCCGCTGGTGGACCAGCGGAAAATGCCGCCGCCGGAAGTCATGCCGGCCTCAGCGATCAGAGTACCGTCGAAATCCACATATCCGTCACCGGAAGCCCAGCCATACATATCGAGGCCGTAAAGGGAGCTGACGCTGAATACGCGCAGTCCCTGGCATGCCCAGTCGGAAGCCTGGGCCGTGCTTCTTCCGAAAACCTGTATTTTATCGATGCTGATAATGGGCTCCGGCGTCTGGAAAACAAACTGATCCGTAGTCACGGAGCGGAGCGCCTTGCGGCCGCCGAGATCCGGCTCCTCATAGCCGAAGGTATTGGTGATTATGTTCATCCGGTTCTGGCGGTAACCAGCCTTCTTCGCCAATTCGAAGCCGCTCTGGAGATCATCCTCTCCAGGCAGGATGATCTGCGTGCGCTTGGTCTTTCCGGTAGTATAGTGAACGGCAAAATAGAGAATATTATCAGCGGTGCCGCCACCGCCGACCGTACCTGTGCTGACCTCAAGGATGTATGTATTGGAGGGATTGGAGCCGCCGGATACCTTCGTGCCTGTAAAGGCTGCCACAGGGTTCGCCAGGGCATCCGTTTGAGGGGCGGCTTCCGCTTTCTTCAGCGGAAGGAGTCCCAGGCACATAACAAGGCAGAGTACGGCAGCAAGTATCCGACGGCCATACCCATGCTTCAAGGCCACATGTTCCTTTGCGTAAAATTTCATCAGCGTTCGTTCCTCCAAAAGGTCAATTCAATAATAACAATCAGTGCTTGCGGCGGCGCTCCAGCTGGGCATCCGCCTCCTTGGTCAGGTCATCCAGACTGATGGTCATGGTTTCCTTACCGTCGGCTCTCATTCTTTCAAAGGCTGTCATATTCATCAGACTTGCGGCAAAGTTGCAGAAGGATGACATGAAGTCATCATCGTCATCTTCATCCTCGTCCTCATCTTCATCGTCTTCGTCTTCGTCGAAGTCCTCATCATCGAGATCATCGTCATCGAGGTCGAATTCATCTTCATCGTCACCGAATTCATCTTCATCCTCATCCAGCAGCGACTCATCCTCATCGAGCTCAAGATCATCATCCAGATCGCTGTCGTCGTCCAGAAGAAGAGACAGATCTCCGTCTTCCTCATCGCCGAAATCATCCTCGGGAAGATAATCTTCATTCTCTTCCTTCTCTTCTTCGGCAGCCTCGCGGAGCTGTTCATTTTCTTCACGCAGCTTGCGGATTTCTTCCTCCATCTGCTGGCGGACTCTTGCCATCTCCGCATCCCGCTGCTCCAGCATTTCGCGGATATCGCTCTGCTCTTCCGAAGAGGTAATCGGCGCACCAGGCGCGGAGACTGCAGGCGCGGCAATGCCGGCAGCCAGATCCTGGCCGCCTCTTTCGGCAGCATCAGCCATACGTCCCAGGGCAGAGGCAATCATGCCGAATACAGCCATGGATTCATCGGATGTATTCAGCTGGGCCGGCCGATCCAGCGTAATCTGGTCCAGTCTCGGCCTGGATTCCGCAGCGGGCTCTTCCTCCTGCTGAGGCTCATCGATATCTTCTGTGACGGAAAAGCTGATGGAGGAGGAATCCTCTTCCTGCTCTTTTCCGGCATTCATCAGATCTTCATATTCATCCTCTTCAAAGACGTTGAAGCGGACTCCTCCATCGGAATAGCTGTCTTCATGCTGTTTGGGCGCTCTGAGGAGCTTCTCCTCCATGACCCTGTCATGGGCAGGACGGCTGGGGCCTACAAAGTCCTCCCATACGGGATCATCCGCTTCGCCTGTGAAGTAGTGGCTGACATACTGGCCCTCTTCAAAAAGCTCAGAGATGCCCGGGGCCGTCTCAACCTGGAAGGTGGAACGGCTGCTGGGAGACATGATGGTAAAGGCCTGTCCTCTGGGGGCCTGCACGATCTGCTCCTGCTCAGACTCATTGATGCCGCCGGCATTTTCGTAGAGCTTGATCAGATCCTGCATGTCATTAGGTGCCAGGGCAAAGATAAAGCTGTACTGGCAGGCATTGATGATGGCAGTGGATTTTCTTGCCAGTTCCTCGGAACCGACAAAGTCCTTGATATTCTGGGTAATAACGATTTGCATACCGTTATACTTTCGAATACGCTTGGCCAGCTGGAACATGAAGTCCAGGGCGATGGGGAATTTGGAATCGATAAAGACATGAGCCTCATCAATCACCACCACAATCTTCCGGTTGGCGTGGTATCTGAGGTTGAAATCACGGTTTTTAATGATTTCGTTGTCAATATATTTCAGCACCAGCAGCATCTGCGCGTTGGCAATGGTGGTATTGCGGTTGGCCAGCATGGACTGGAAGTTGAAAACCGTAAAGTTTTCATCCGTTGTAATGGTGCTGGGACCGTTCCAGATATTGGCGTTGCGCCCGCCGGTGGAGAATTTGGATATATAATTCATCAGAGAACGGAGAAGATCTCTGGTGAAGACATTGTCACTGTTCTGGAACTCCTGAAGAACCTCATCGTAGAGATCGTCGAAAATGGGATAATCCTCAGGAGAAAGAGTGGAAAGATCCGTGTCCGGAGTGATGTTGTGGTTCATATACATATGATCCACCAGCGTATTCAGATACTCCATGGCATCCTTTTCGCAGTCAGGCATAATCTGCTTGAAGAACTCCTCCAGGAACTGCAGATGGGTGGCGTAGGAGCCGCTGGGGTTTCCATCGCCGGCTTCGTCATCATCGAGGGCCGTGATAATATGGAAGGGATTCAGTCTTCCATAGAGCGCATTGCCCACGTTGATAATCTGTCCGTGAAGATTTCCGGCCAGCTCGGTGTATTCATTTTCCGGGTCAAGAATGAAAATCTTCGCATCCTCGGCGGCCATGTTGGCCAGCAGGGATTTGGTGGCGTAGGATTTACCGGAACCGGATTTACCGACGATCACCATATTGCTGTTGACACGTTCAGAGTCACGGCGGAAGAAGTCGATGAATACCGGAACGCCATCCGTTTCACCCAGCTTGATGCCGCCTTCGTCGGAAATGTGCGCAAAAACCCAGGGATAACAGGCAGCAATCGTATTGCTCGCAATCCCTCGGCCTTCTTTGGAGAGCGGATCCAGCGCGCTTACCTGAGTTGCGATAAACGCCTGTACCTGCTCGAATTCCATGTTGTTCAGTCTGAAACCGCTTTCCTGCCAGCTGCGGCGGATGCTCTTCTTCATTTCTGACATGTTCGGCAGGTCAGAAATGGGAGGCTGAGGCAGATGACGGTTGGAACGGGTGGCCATAATATCGTAGGCCGTGATATAGATATTGGTCTCCAGAAGCACTTCCGCGTCGTTCTGGAGGGTGACCAGCAGGGTCTGGAGCGTATTGATATGGTTTTCGATCTCCATTCTTCTGGAGTCGATGCCGGTGGCACTCCACTGGCCCCGCAGCTCGGTAAGAGAATGGTCAATGTTGCGGATGGCCTTGCCCCGCTCCATGGGCTTGAACTTGACCATCACCTTGGTTCCGGGATAACTCATCAGGGATGCCAGCCAGGCATCATCAACGATGGTGGGATAATTAACGACCCGGAAATTGTGGGTGATAATATGATTGACTTCAATCCGTCTGGGATGAATATCCACCGTATCGGGCTGTGCCCAGATATGCAGCTCCTCGGGACGGACCTTTTCCACATCGCGCTCGTCAAAATCGATCTGATTGGAATACTTCAGGAATACAGCCAGCTCCCGGTCTCCCAGCCGTTTGGTCTTCATTTCGCCGTTGGTCAGCAGCTGCTGGGCATCCCGGATCTGGTTTTCCAGCTGGCGCTTATCGCTTTCAAAAAGCACCAGATAGAAGAAGGAGGTGACGACGTGATTGTTCTCGGTGTAGCTGATCAGCTCGTTGATGCGGTCATATTCGATTTCCACGCGGGCCTTCAGCTCTTCCTCGGATAAAGCGCCGTTTTCGTAGCTGGTTCTCAGGCCGTCCAGCTTATCATACTCCAGCGTCAGAGAATGATCATACATGATGGGTCTTTCCAGCTTCACTATGTTGGCACTGAAGCTGGGATTCAGAGACCGCATGATGCGTCCCAGACAGTTTTCAATGGAGTTCAGCCGGCGGTGTTCACTGAAGAAGCGGAATTCCACAGGGTCAATTTCCAGAACCGCGCCGTAATAGGCACCGTTCAGGTATTCAATATATCCGTCGGCTATGCCTGTGAAAGGCATAATCTCGTTCATATCGGCTCTGTGAATCTGAGCGTCCTTCTCCCAGGCCCGCTTCTGAAGCTCCTCTTCCGAGAGCTCCTGCTCCTTGACCTTTTTCCCGGACTGTCTGGTTTTTTCCTGTTTTCTGTTTTTGCTCTTGTTCTTTTTCCCCGAAACTTCGGTTCTCACAGCGGAGGCATCGCCCTCGAACATTTCGTCCATCAGGGCATTGGTCTCGCCCTTTTCTTCCATGCCCAGCAGGGTCTGATCCGTGACGGTCCTGGCAAATTTGCGCCGGTAACCCAGGAAGCTGAGGATATGAAGAAGATACAGATAATTGGGCTGATCATCCAGTCTGACTAAAAGGAATGCCGCGATGCCGATGATAACAATACCAATGCCCCATTTCCAGGCCAGATTTGAACTGACCACGAAAACCAGCAGCACAAGCGCAATCGCGCATACGATGAGATCCCCGACGGTGACGCCGCGGAACAGCTCGATACGGACTTTCGTCTTGTTGGGTATTAATCGCTGCATGTCGACACTCCTTTTAGAAACACACGGTCAAGATCAGTTGTTATTATTGTTATTGCGATTCTGGTTCCGGTTAATATTCAGCGGAGGCGGAGCCTGAAGCACCTGAGAGCCCGCCCTTCTCCGGGGCTGATTATTGTTCACATTGTTATTCACATGAGGCTGGTTGTTAGCCACCGGATTGTTGTTCACCTGAGGCTGGTTGTTGTTCGCATTATGCTGGTTCTGAGGTGGCTGGTTGTTTCCGTTGCCGTTCCCGTTCAGCAGCCGGTTGTAGATATCCTGATGGTTATTGTTGTCCCTCAGGGAATTGCGCCGGTTGATGGGGTTCTGGTTCAGATTCTGATTGTCCAGAGGATTGTTATTGTTATTATTATTGTTGTTATCATCATCGCCGTTGCCGGGATTCTGAAGAAGATTCTTTCCTTCCGGAGCGCCTCCGCCGCCTCCTCCGCCGCCCTTTTTCTTCCAGGGATCCTTGTCATTGCCGGAGCCGGCATTGTTCCAGTAATCTCCAATGGCCTTAAAGGGCCGCTTGATGGCGTTGGTAACGGGACGGAAGGCAAAGCCCACCACTGCTCCCGCAGCTCCCGCAGCCATGCCGCCGATCCGTTTTCCCACGCCGGTAACGGTACCGATGGCCTTCGCCGCAGACATGGACATGTCGCCAGCCTGCAGTGACTGCCATCCGGCGCTGTCCGCCAGGATACCGGTCAGCAGAGCGGTGGACTTTTTCGCCGCCTCAAAACCGCCGTATACCAGCACAAACTTGGCCAGCATGTTGAGCAGCGGGTTATCCTTGAAGAATACCAGCTTGGGATCCACCACAATGGGCAGATAAATCAGCAGAAGCCGCATGGCGATGACCGTACCGAACACGGACAGGGCCTGCACCAGAAAAGCGGTGGTCCACTGCTTGAACTTTCCTCCCTGGTCCAGCGGTGAGGCCGCTATGACCGGAGGAGCGATAATGTACAGGAACATCAGGTTGAAAACTCTGGCCACACAGTTCAGAATGATGACCACCAGGTCGAAGATAATGGCAATGGCTGCCAGAATAATGACGATATGGTCCATCTGGAATCCTATGTTAAAGTCCGCGTTCACCTGATCCAGATTGTAGATGTCCTTTTCTTTCGGCGTATAGTAGTAGGGACCTCTTAAGGGGTCATCCAGTGCGGGAGATTCGTTAAACGAAGGCTTCTTGGCCGCCCGGAGCGTTCCCATCAGAAATACCAGCCGGTCCAGATGGGCATCGCCGTCACTCTTGAAGGAACGGACCACAAATTCTTTGGCCTCCGGTCTTCCGGTCTGTCTGAGATAGGTCATGGCATCCTGGATGCTCTGGGAAAGACCTTCGTCGTACTTGTCCACCTTCATATCCTGGGTAAGATCAGCCGAATTGGCGATTTTCGCCAGCACCGACTGCCAGGTCTGCTTGACGGCTCCTGTTTTGGGATCCGTCTCGTAGTAGGAGTAACGGAAAACGCCGTTCTCCTCCAGTATCAGAAGATCCTGCCGGATACTGTTGTAGCACTGATTGATGTTATAGCGGTTGTTGCTGGAATCATTCAGCGAATAGGTGCCGATGGTCATCAGACACCGTCCCATGGCGGCATATTCATCTTCCGTGAAATATCTGGTTTCCGGCAGGTCCAGATAGTAGGCGTTTTTGAAGATGATGTCCACCTGCTCCATCAGCTTGTTGGTGCCGTTGATGACGGCTGCCATAATCAGATTCAGTCCCAGGATCAGGATGATGCTGCGGATCGCCGCCGTGATGATCTGTCCAAGCGACTGTTGAACCTTGCCCGAGGCGTCAAACATCTTCCGGATGACGGACCAGATGGTAAATCCTATGGTCAGGGCAATGCCGATCAGAGCCATCGCCCAGTAGATATTGCTGATCACACGGTTGGAGAAAAAGATATTGATCAGATAATCATATCTTTCGTTGTATTCGATCCTGGCCGTGCCAGCAAAAACACCGAAAAGCTGAGACAGAATACTGATGATCCAGCACAGACCGTACTCGATGTAATAGACCAGTTTGAATATGGTGGCATTAAGGATACCTTCCAGTGAATCAAGGATATCCAGCCTGATCAAACCACTCATCAGATCTCACCTCCGCCTTTCTTTGATAATAATGCAATACTTTGTCATGGAGTTTTATCCAATCTTCAGACGTTCCCGTTTGAAGAAAATATATGCCAGCACACCTGCGATCACAAGCAGCACCAGAATAATGAAAATCACACTGTTTACGTTGAAATATACCATGATGGTAAAGGTATATTCCGTCATGTTTCCTGCGGCGTCATAAGCGTCCAGGACATAGTTGCCGCTATCCAGAATCGTTCCCGTACCATCGGGGGCAATGGAGGGCGTCACCTCCACGCCGTCCCTGAAAAGGACCACATAGTCCCCTTCCAGAATTTTGGAATAGGTCACAGCGCTGTGATACCTGCCCTGCTTGTCGGTTCGGCCCTCGAATATCAGTTCCGGACCCGTTCTGTCTATGGTAGTGGTCAGGGTATAGGAAAGATCCGTCGCGTAGCTTTCGTAGGTGATGCGGTAGGTTCCTTCTTCCGCCAGGGAGACCGAATACCGGTCCGTATAAATGGGTTCCCCGTTCCGGGTGGCTTCGGTTACATAGAATCCGTCAGGAACAATAAAGCTGGAAAGGGAGCTCACCAGTTCACCCAGAATGGTAAAGGAAAGGATCTGCTTTTTCTGTCCGTCCACGTCCGCCTGGACCACATATTCGCCGGGGTCGCTGATGCCGCTGTAGCTTCCGTTATATACTTCGCCGTCTTTATATACGGTAATCACCGTACTGACGCCCGTACTGACGGAAACCGGACTGGTGACAATCATCCCATCGGCCACGCTGCAGTGGAGATCTCCCAGATTCGAGTTGATGGGATAGACATAATCATGAGAATCCCAGTCATAGTACATGGTATCGGAAAGCTCAACCCGGCCGGAATCGGAGGTGTCATCCTCAGCGGGCTCCCCCGTCTCGGGATCCAGATATCCAGAATATCCCGTATCCGCCAGCACCGCTGTGCTGAACAAACAGCACACAAGAGCGCAGATCAGCAGCCAGGCCTTGGTTTTATTTCGAATTCGCTTCATGTTATTCCCGCTTATCCTAAGATTTCAGTCTTACAGAGATTCCGTTACTCGGTTCTTTCTTCAGGCGCAGGCTGAATATCCTGCTTCGGATCGGTACCGTTCATTCTGGCGCAGGCGCTTCCGCTGAGGGAGTTGCCGGAAACGGTCGCCCGGCCGTTGACATAGACTCTTCCCGCTCCCGCGCCATATACCGCACCGGTGGGAAGGTTCACATTGAACTGCTTCTCCTGCGTTCCTTTTCCGGGGTAACTATCTCCGGTAATGGAAGTGGTCAGAAGGCCATAGCCCGACTCCGAGGAACCCCAGCCGGCAAACACACGGCTCTGGCTGCCGCGGTTTTCAATGGTATAATCCGAGCTGACACTGAAGTTTTCCGCAATCAGGGTACCGTAATTGATGCACGCCGCTCCCTGGCCGAACTGCAGTCCGTCAATGCCGCCGCAGTGCACCTTGCCGTTGGAAGAGACAATCATGATTCCGTCGCAGCCGATGCGTCCCGCATGGAGGCCGGAGGCGGATTCCCAGGTGGTGATGGCCGCATCTTCCTGAACCAGAAGGGTGCCGCCCGCTTCCACCTTGATGGTGCCGTTGTTGATGATCCATCCCGTTACGGACAGAACACCGCCGTCCCTGACGGTGATGGTGCAGTTTCTCGGCAGCAGCACGGGGCCGTCCAGACTGGTCACCTGGCCGCTCTCAACAGTGAAGTTGCCGTTCAGGTAAGCCAGAAGCTTGGGATCCGCGTAATAGATCTTAAAGGTACCATTGCCAGGCGCCTTCGACTGATAACCTCTGTCGCCGATTTTGTCGCCGCTGTGAACCATATAATGATGGTTCGTGGTGCGGTCACGCATTTTCTCCACGTCTTTCCAGAAGCTCCACCGGTGACTGATACGGGATATATCATTCCAGACAAATCCCTGGGCACCATAGATATATACGTTGTCGTATTCATCCGCCGGGTAAACCTGCCAGACTTTCTTGCTGACTTCCTTTTCCAGCGTGGGCACGCCATTGACCAAAAAGGTAGAACCTTCCTCCAGAACCATCAGCTGCCAGTTCAGATAGCTGATCTGATCGTAGTCCACGCCAAAAAGGTCCTCATCAACGTAGGATTTCATTTCCGCATAGCCGATGACATAAAAATCTCTGGAGGCGGGTTTGTCATAACCCCTAAAAGCATAGAGAGGCCGCTTGTTACTGTCCTGAGTATATCCGGCAGGAATCATCTCCGGTACCTCAGGGCACTCCAGAGAAACAGCCGTGCCTTTGGATTTCAGCGTCTCCACATCCAGGTTTGTCAGCTGGCTCAGCAGAGAGCCGGAGCTGCTGACATAATTGGTATAGCGATAATAGGCAGGCGGATATCCATCCTTGTAATCATAATAGCTATCCCCCCAAATCACTGAATGCGAAATGACACCCGCATAGTAGCCGTCCTTCCAGTCGATATCGCCTTTGGGTGGCCCCCAGAAGTTGCCGGGCACATCATCCGCCAGCTGTTTGGTACCACGTATTCTGATGGAGGTATCGTCTACATGATCAAGGAAGCCCTGTCCGAGATTCCAGTAATACTTATCATCCCAGACCACCAGAACCGGATATCCGTACCTTGACTGCCCCTGGGGGGGAGCGCCCTTGTACCAGTAATAAATCGTGGTTCCGTCAATGCCGTCCTGAATATCCTGGAATTTGCTGGTATCAATCTCGAAGGCGGACGCTTTCAGGGAGCACAGCGAAAGAAGCAGAACCGCACAGACAGCCAGCGTCAGTCCCCGAAGATAAAACGGCCGTTTTCCGCTCACCGGGCTTCCGGCCGCTCCGGAAGGTTTTTTCAGATTCATCCCGTGCTCCTTTCCTTCAATTCTTTTTCTCATAACTAACCAAAAACGGCCGGTATTCATCAAATGAGAAATACAGTCCGGCCGTTCTTTACTGCTTTGCAGAGATTTTTATTTGATAATGGAGCTGCCGGCGTTCTGGTTCGCCCACTGAACCATGATAGGCATCAGCCGCTGCAGCGCGAAAATCAGTACAAATATCAGTACAAAACCGATGATGGCGTTTTTAAGAGCGCCTTTAGCCTTTTCTCTGTCCTGAGGCTCTTCGGCTCTCGCGTACTTGACACCGAGAACAACACAGTAGATGGTTCCGGCGGCGCCGACAATGGCCAGCGCGGGAGTAAGCAGATTGTAGATCAGCTGAACAATGGGGCTTGAAATCTGTTCGAACATGGTTATATATCCTCCTTGGATAAAATGTGTTTAGGGCCAAAGCCCCATGAATTGCTTGAGTAAAGAAGTTTTCTCTCTTCTCTGACTATGGGTATCATATATGATTTTCCGGCATTTTTCAATATTCCGGCCCGCATCGGCATAAATACGGCATAATCCGCTTTTTTCTATAAGGGATACCGCAAATGGCTGATCTCGTCTTCAAAATCCGAGAGATCCGCTGGCTTGAGAATATAGCCGGAGACATGCATCCGGAAAGCCGACTTCATATGCTCCGGATGATTGGTCAGAAAAATGATATTCATCTGCGGCTGGACCTGCAGAAGCTTTTCCGCCACCGAAAGTCCGTTTTCGTCGGCCATGCGGATATCCACAAAAGCCACCTGAACCCGGCGTTTTCTGAGGAGAAGCAGCGCCTTCTCGCTGCCGGAAAAGCTGAATACTTCCGCATCCGGAAGCGCCTGCCTGATAAGCTCGGTACTGCTTTCAAGAATCTCTGGCTCATCATCAAGAACCATTACCGCGGGAGCCCCGTCCAGAGGCGCCGACAGCAGAATATCCGGATCCACCTTGAAGAGGCCGGCCATTCTCAGCATCGATTCCTTATCCGGAAATCGGATTCCTTTCTCCCAGCGCGAAACCGTTCCCTGGTTGACATATAGATAGTCAGCCAGTTCCTTCTGAGAGATACGGTTTTTGGCCCGGAGACTGGCAATCCGGTCTCCTAAACTACCGGAAAGCTGCATTCAATTTCCCTCCCAATATCTGGTTGAAATCTGCGATTTAAGTGTGTCAGGACACACACACCCATAATATAGGTATTATACCACAGATCAACGAATTCGCCCTCCATTTTTTTATTGTTTTAGGAAAAAAATGTAGAGTTTACCTTCCAGATTGATCAGGATGGCGTCGGGATTATCCTCTGAAGCGAAAACATCGGCTCCATCCAGTTCAGAGCCAGTGCCGGACACCGTTCCGGAAGGCTCATCGGGGAATGTCTCCCAAGCCTTCCATGCAGCCTCCGCCTCCTCCGGCAGGGCAGGACGGTAAACCTTTCCCTCAAAGGAAACGGTTTCCTCTCCCGGCCAGAAATCGAGCGCCGGCGCGCTGGCACTGACAGAGTTCTCCTGAACTTCGCCGGCAGCTGCCGCATCCGCGGGCACAGCTTCCTCCGCCGCAGCTTCCTCCGGCCCGGCTTCCTCCGCCGAATAGCCATCAATATCTTCTGCCGCTTCCCCGGCGGTTTCCTGAGTCCTGGCCCCCTGCGTCAGAAGCGCTCCGCCGTTTTCCGTTTCCGACTTCTGTTCGGCAGCTGCCGGCGCCTGAGTCAGAACCGCTTCCTGAGACTGAGTGCCCGCCTGATTACCCATGCGCAGGAAGAACCGCGGGAACAGAAAGGCGCCAAAAATCAGAACGGCGGCGCTGGCGGTCAGGGCAGCGATCCGCATGGGTCTAGAGTATACCCTCCGGTTTTCCTTTGGCGCGCCGGAGAACCTCGCCTCTTCCGCTTCCTGAAGCAGGTCCTCATCCAGAAAGCCGATGGCGTCTACCATGTATTCCGACTTTTTCACAGATTCCAGCCCTCCTTCTCCAAATATGCCTTCAGTCCCTGCCTGGTTCTGAAGAGCAGCGTTTTTGCCTTCGCCTCGCTGACGCCTGCGAGAGCGGCACTTTCCTTTAATGATTCCATATCGTAATACCGGTAAATGAACAGCCTCCGGGCTTCTTCCGAGATGGTTCTCAGGTATTCGCTGATGGTTTTTCCCAGTTCCTTCGCGTCCAGCGCCTCTCCCACCTCGTCGGAAAAACCTCCCTCCGGGGCGGATTCCCCGGGCAGGCACTCTTCCAGTTCGTTGAGGGAAAGATCATATCCCGCCCCCATCATAGTGACGACATTGCCTTCCTGATCGGTCTCAGAGGTCTCGTAACGGGAGCTGCGTTTGGCGGCCCGCTGCCTGCGGAGCCGGTCGATGGACAGATTCCTGGTAATTCGTCCCAGAAAGGTAGAAAGCATATTCGGCCTCTGGGGCGGAATGGCATTCCAGGCCCTCAGATAGGTATCGTTCACACACTCTTCACTGTCCGGCATGCTGGAAAGAACATTCATGGCAATCTTCAGCAGATAACGCCCGAATTTGTTTTGTGTATGGGTGATGGCTTCCTGTTTTCTCGCAAAATAAAGCTCAACAATCGCCTCATCCTCTAAAAGCTGCATATACTATTCCTCCATGAGTAAAGACGCAAAAGCCTTTTCTTCGTTTCAGCTTCTCCACAGTCCGGAAACAAAATAGATCAGCGCCATCCAGGTATAGGCGGAGTAGAAATTCCCATGGCGGTCTCTGCCCTTTGTCAGCACTTCTTTCGCCTCCGCCTCCGTCAGCAGTTCAAATCCGTCAAAGACCTCCGTGCCCACCGCGCCGGTCTGAGAAAGAGGCGAAAGATCCTGCAGCTGAACCACGGCGCAGACCAGGCCGTTGCACTCGTCCGTCATGCCAGGGGTGGAAAAGACCAGCGGATCGACTATGATCACCCGGTCGCAGGGCAGGCCGTCAGTCCGGCCGGAAAGCTGCACTGTCAGTCCCGTTTCCTCGTGAATTTCCCGGATGGCCGTAGTCACCAGGGCGGCCCGGGTCTGCTCTTCCGGATCGTTGCTCTTCTGCAGGGCCTCTTCCCTGTCGGAGGGGTCCATCAGTCCCGCAGGGGGAGACAGCAGAAACTGTCCCGTGGGATAACGGTATTCATAGGTCAGCAGCAGCCGGGGCTCCTCCCCGGGGGTCTCTATAATAACAAAGCAGGTGGCCGCGTCCGGCATCAGCCGGCGGAATTCCTCATCGGATTTGACCGCGATCAGATCCTCCTTTTCACGGCGGCTGGCGTCATAATAATGCTTTCCTTCCTCGTACTGCAGATCAAATACTTTCACAAATCTGGTATCCAGAAGCGGCTTCACCTGTTCCTGATGAATGACTGGTTTTTTCATAATATCCTCCAAAGCAAAGAACCTTCAATTTGACTGATAATACTCCAGTATAATCCCTTTATATTTTCCTGTCAATCAGTTATAATGGGAGGTAGTTCTTATATCAATTACCAGGAGTAAACCCATGACTGAACAGGAAAGAATGAAAGCCGGCTATATCTGGCTGGACGATGAAGAAAATATGGCCATGCAGGCCCGGTGCCGCGGCCTGATCGAAAAATACAACTCTCTGCCGCCGGACGCCAACGCGGAACGCATGGCTCTGACCAAGGAAATCTTCGGAAAATGCGGAGACCATGTATGGATCATACCGCCCCTGAAGGTGATGACCGGTACCTATACCTCCATCGGAGAGGGTACCTACATGAACCTGGGCACCACCCTGATTGATGATGCGCCCATTACCATCGGCGAAAGAGTTCTTTTCGGGCCCAATGTGACCGTTTGCACCACCGGCCATCCCATTTCCCCCAAGCACCGCGGCGACGGCATGTACTCCTTCCCCATCACCATCAAGAATGGCGCATGGATCGGAGCCAACGTGGTGATTATGCCCGGCGTTACCATAGGCGAGAACTCCGTCATCGGCGCCGGCTCGGTGGTTACCAAGGATATTCCCGACAACGTGGTGGCCTTCGGTACCCCCTGCAAGGTCTACCGCGAAATCAACGAGCACGATGAAGAATACTACTTCAGAGATTATCGTTTCGATGATCAGCCTGAAAGAGAAGAAATGCCCCATCTGGACTTTCTGGAGGACTGATTCCCTATAAAACAAAGGAGGGCAGCGATGAATATTGTCGTATGCATCAAGCAGGTGCCGGCCAGTTCCAATGTCAAGGTAGATCCTGTCACCGGTGTTCTGATCCGGGACGGAATTGCCAGCAAAATGAATCCCTACGATCTGTTTGCTCTGGAGGCAGCCCTTTCTCTCCGTGAAAAAGCGGGTGGAAAGGTGCATGTCATTACCATGGGGCCTCTTCCCGCCCGCCAGGTGCTGATGGAGGCCATCTATATGGGGGCCGATGACGGCATTCTCATTTCCGACCGAAAATTCGGCGGAGCGGATGTGCTGGCCACCGCCTATACCCTCTCCTCTGCCATCCGGTCCCTGGAGACTCCCGAGGAGCCGGTGGATCTGATTCTCTGCGGCAAGCAGACCACCGACGGCGATACTGCCCAGGTGGGCGCCGAAATGGCAGAGTATCTGGACCTTCCCCAGTACAGCAATATCAGCTCCCTGACCCTTTCCGAAGAGAATCCGAAGGCTCTCAGCGTCGTCTCCACCCTGGGCTCCGACATATTAAGCGCCAGCATCGATCTGCCCTGCGTTCTCTGCACTGATCAGGAAATCAATACTCCGAGACTTCCCTCCTATCTGCGCAAACAGGCCTCGGATCCCCGGATGAATGAGCTGATCCGGGTCCTGACTCTGGCGGACTTCAAGGACAGCGACCCTGCCCATTATGGTCTGAATGGCTCCGCCACCGCCGTGGAACGGATTTTCCCTCCCGATAAAAATGACGAGCATGTCTTTCTGCAGGGAGATCCGCGGGAAAGCGCCCAAAAGCTGCTGGATTTGCTGAAGGCCAGAAAGATTCTGTAAGGGAGGCGAGAAAATGGCTGAATTATTGATTCATCAGGAAAAAGTCACCAGAGAAGCGGCCGAGGAACTGATCCGGCTGTGCCCCTTCGCCGCCATCTCTTACGAAAATGGAAAGCTCGATATTTCCTCTGCCTGCAAGCTTTGCCGCATGTGTGTGCGCAAGGGGCCGGCCGGGGTCATTGAATATGCGGAAAACAAAGCCGCTTCCGATGAGATCGATAAATCTCTCTGGCAGGGCATCGCTGTTTATGCCGACACCATGAGGGGCGACGACGGAAATCTGAGGATTCATCCGGTGACCTTCGAGCTGCTGGGCAAGGCCAGGGAACTGGCCGGCGTCACCTCCCAGAAGGTCTACGCCCTGCTCCTTTTTCCCGGCGACGGCAGCGAGGCCGCCGCGGAGCTGCTCTCCTACGGAGCGGACGAGGTTTATCTCTACGAATCTCCCATCTATACCTATTTTTCCAATACCACCTTTGCCCGGGCCTTCGAGGATTTCATTGAAAAAGTGAAGCCCTCCTCCGTGCTGGTGGGCGCCACCAACACCGGCCGCTCTCTGGCGCCCCGGGTGGCGGCTCACTTAAGAACCGGTCTCACCGCTGACTGCACCAGTCTGGAGATGAAGGAAAACACGGATCTGGTGCAGATCCGGCCTGCCTTCGGGGGCAATATCATGGCTCAGATCATCACCACCCGCACCCGGCCCCAGTTCGCCACAGTGCGCTATAAGGTGTTCCAGACCCCGGAAAAGCGGCCGGTGGACATGCAGGATCCCGCCATCAGGACCAGGATCATTCGGATGGAAACCGATCCCTCCTGGGAAGATCAGCGGATCCGCATTAAAAATGTCACTGCCCTGCCCCCCGTCAAGGATATATCCGAAGCCGAAAAAATCGTAGCCGTGGGCCGGGGACTCAAATCTCCGGACGACCTGGAGCTGGCCAGGAAGCTGGCGGAAAAGCTGGGAGCCCATCTGGCCTGCACCCGTCCCCTGGTGGAAGCGGGATGGCTGGATGCTTCCCATCAGATCGGCCTTTCCGGAAAAACCGTGAAGCCGAAGCTGATCATTACCCTGGGCATCTCCGGGGCGGTGCAGTTTGCCGCCGGCATGAAGGGTTCCGACTGCATCGTGGCAGTCAACCAGGATCCTGCCGCTCCGATTTTTGATATCGCCCACTACTGTCTGGTGGGAGACCTCTACGAGGTGATTGATGAACTGATGAAAGGAGATTTCTGATGTATCATTCCATGACTTCTGAGGACATTGCCCTTCTTAGGGAAATAATCCCTGCCGACAGGGTTCTGACGGGCGATGAGATCCTTTCCGATTATTTTCACGACGAGCTTTCCGGGACCCATTCCGAGCCAGAGGCCCTGGTATTTGTACTTTC
Organism: uncultured Eubacteriales bacterium; assembly: GCA_902783575.1. GTDB lineage: Bacteria > Bacillota > Clostridia > Lachnospirales > Bianqueaceae > RUG760. The sequence goes on along the minus strand of CACZRP010000095.1, from coordinate 1,444 downwards.
CACCGAAGAAACCAGCAGGGTAATGAAATTTGCCTATGAACGGAACATTCCCGTCACCACCCGGGGCGCCGGCACCGGCCTGGTGGGCGCCGCCGTGGCTGTCCACGGAGGCATCCTGCTGTGTACCTCCCGGATGAATCATATCCTCGAGCTGGATGAGGATAACCTGACCGTCACCGTGGAGCCGGGCGTCCTGCTGATGGAGCTGGCCGCCTTCACCGAAGAGCACGGTTATCTTTATCCGCCGGATCCGGGCGAAAAAACCGCCACCATAGGCGGAAACATTTCCACCAATGCCGGCGGCATGCGGGCTGTGCGCTATGGGGTTACCCGGGATTATGTCCGGGGCCTGACGGTGGTCCTCGCCAATGGCGAGGTGGTGGAGCTGGGAGGCAAAATTGTCAAAAACAGCTCCGGCTACAGTCTGCTGAATCTGATGATTGGCTCCGAGGGAACCCTGGGCATTATCACTCAGGCCACCCTGAAGCTGCTGCCCCTGCCGGCGGTATCCATCTCTCTGCTGATTCCCTTCCGGACCATGGACGAGGCCCTGGACACGGTACCCTTCCTGGTCCGCTCCGGCACCAACCCCACCGCCATCGAATACATGTCCACCGATGTAATCCTGTACGCTCAGGACTATCTTTCCAAGAAGTTCCCCGATACCTCCCACGACGCCTATCTGCTGCTGACCTATGACGGCCAGAGCCAGGAGGAAGCGGAAAAGAACTATTCCGAAGCCTGCCGGCTGGCCATCGAGCACGGAGCCGCGGATGCCTACTTTGTGGACACCGATGAGCGCAAGAAACCCGTCTGGTCCGCCAGAGGCGCTTTCCTGGAAGCCATTAAAGCCTCCACCGATGAAATGGACGAATGCGACGTGGTGGTCCCCCGCCGCAAAATTGCTGACTTTATCAAATATACCCATCAGGTGGCCAGGGAGCTTTCCCTTCGGATCCCCAGCTTCGGCCATGCCGGCGACGGCAATCTCCATGTGTATATCTGCCGGGACGGTCTGGAGCAGTCCCTTTGGGAAGAAAAGCTCGCGGCCGCCTTTGAAAAAATGTACAAGAAGGCCGGCGAGCTCGGCGGTCAGGTTTCCGGTGAGCACGGCATCGGTTTTGCCAAGAGACCCTATCTGCGGGAGCGTCTGGGCGAGGTTCAGATCGGCCTGATGCGCAGAATAAAAGAGGCCTTTGATCCCAAAGGCCTCCTGAATCCGGATAAAATATTCACCCTCTCTGACGAGGATTGACAAGGTCTCCTAAAGATCAGGATTCCTTCACCAGTTTACCGGTCATATGCTCGATGGTCATTTCCAGGAAGCATACCCGGCTCATGGATTTCGCAATTTCTTCATCCAGCTCCGCCTGTGTGGGAATATATTTCTTTCCCAGCTCGCGGAGCTTTTTTTCCAGAAAAACAGGATCCGTCACTTCCCGGA
>CACZRP010000094.1 GCA_902783575.1 uncultured Eubacteriales bacterium | reverse complement strand
GGCATAAGAATGCCGTCAGCCGATTGCTCGACTGGCGGCACAAAACTTTTTAATTTTTCACTGTCCTCTTGACGGGTAGCACACCACAATGCCGTGGGTCCTTTTCTATTGCCAATGCCATTACAGCTTCCGCTGGTATGCGGTAGTTGTGCCAAAAAATCCCCATTCCGAAGAATGCCAGGGCTAGTTGGCCAGATTAGATCAGGGAGAAGAGCACGTAGAGCCAGTGGGCGGCGACGCCGGCGGCGATGCCGCCGATGGTGTGGGAAAGGATGGCTTTGCCGATGAGCTTCTTGCAGTTGAGGCTGTCCATCATGGAGGCGTGGGTGCTGAGATAGCCGCTCCAGCACATGCACATAGCAGTGAATACCGCAATATCCCCGGGCTGAATCATGCCCTGGGACAGGAGGCTGGAGGTCAGGCTCAGGGAGGCGCCTGCAGCTCCCAGAGCCGTCACAGGAACGCCGATGGCCTCTGGCGACGAAAAGCCAAACAGGGGCTTCAGAATGAAGTCCACCTTCTGGGCCAGCATGGGCAGCAGCCGGATTCCCTCATAGGCGCTGCCGGTGTACTCTCCGCTGGCGGAGGGCCCGTTGATCAGCATCATCACCAGAGTACAGATCACCAGGACGCCGGGGACAATGCTCACACCCATCTTCACTCCGCTGTGGCCGCCCTCCAGAATGGCGCCCATCATCCGGGTGCCGATGCCGCCGTAGCGCACCTGACGCATGTTCTTCGGCACCTCTGTCTCGCCCGGCAGGGAGGCCGGCTGATCGGCCTCTTCCCCGTAGTATTTTCTGGTGAAGATCAGCATGATGCGGGTAGAAACAACACTGCCGATGATGGCTCCCGCCAGGCCGGTAAATACCGGCATGCCCAAAGGCAGACCCATGGCGGGCGTCAGGGAATACATGTAGGTGCAGACGATCAGTCCCATGCCGAAGGCCGTACCGATGTTGGTCAGGGCCGGAAACTGATAATTCTTAAAGTAATGCCGGAAATTCTGATCCTCCGCCAGGGCGAGGATGGCCGGATTGTCCGACAGGAAGGTGCTCACCACCCCCAGGGCCGCGGCGCCGGGAAGACCGTAGATGGGCTTCATCAGAGGCTGCAGCAGCCGGTCCACCAGGGATACAAAGCCGAACTCGGACAGCAGCTGGGAGATGGCTCCCATAATCACGCAGATGGCGGTAATGTAAAGCACCGTATCGATGAGCAGCCGGTAGGCGGTGTTCATCATGGTATTTAAAGCGTTGGCCAGGCCCATGCGGCTGGCGAATAATATAAAAATGCCCGCAAAAATGACTGGAAACACAAAGGTTTCCAGTCCAAGTTCTTTTTTATAGGCATATTTTATATTGGTGTTTGATGCGCTCATGGCATCCTCCTTGTACTCAGTCGATCACTGCTCCGCATTCCGGACAGAAACGCCCGAATACTTCGGCTCCGCAGGATTTGCAGAAGCGTCGTCCGCCTATGGAAGCGGAAGCAGAGAAAGTTTCCTTTATTTTTTTATCCTTGGGCCAGTTCACCCGGTAGGCCAGCTGAAGAGTCCGGGTCTCGCCCGGAGCCAGGGAAAGCTGCCATTTGATCAGGCCTGTGGCCTCTTCCAGCTCGCCATGGGAAAGATTCAGCACATCCACCGTGATGGTTTTGTCCCGGGATACGGGAATCTGATCCTTCACACTGAGCAAGAGAGCCTGGTTTTTGCCGTTTCTGACTTTAATCTCAAAGAGGTATTCCGTGCTCTGGGTATTTTTCAGCATTGCCTGGGAGGCTTTCTTGGTCTTCTCGATCCTCATTCCCCGGACCGACTCTTCCTCTCCCAGGGATACGGTCACCATATCCTGCGAAAGATCCGGAGAGATCCGCGCCTCTCCGGTGTAGATGCCCTTCAGGTAGATGGCCGCGCTGCCCCGGACCGTATCCGGAATATCCTGAGTCCGGATGTTGGCTGTCAGATAGCCCCGGACATCCTGTTTCGGAATCAGCAGGGTCTCATACTCCGCAGGCACCTCAAAGGTCTGAAGATCCGCCAGAGTCCCTTCGCTGAGACCATTTCTGCTGGTGGGAATGTCCTTCAGGCTCGGCAGCAGATATTCGGTCATGGTTTCCTCCGAGTTCACCTCGGCGCTGACGGTTTCTGCTCTGGCCAGCCGCAGGGTATCTCCTGCCGCAGCTCCATCAACCATGGGAGCGGCCGCCTGCATGCTCATGGCAAAGGCGCCCATCATCGGAGAATTCATTTTAGGCGCCGGAGGAGGCAGCTCCGGCTGGATCTCCAGATACACCGGCTTCTGGGAAGGGGCGGAGCCCCCGGCGGGTCTGCCCGTCAGCAGGGAAACCTTCACCTGCTCCCAGTCATAGGGTGAATTCTGGATAATCCTGGCCCGGACCCGCAGGGTTATGGGATCCTTGGCGTTGGTATGGATTTCATACACCGGCTGCCAGGAAGCATTGGCCTCAAAGCAGTGAATCTCAAAGGGGAAGGATCCGGCCCTGGCGGCGCAAAGCTCCACCGCCATCACCGGCAGTTTTTCCTTTTCCTTCTCCCGCTCCAGTTCTTTTTCCTTTTCCTCGATCGTCATGTTCAGGCGCCGGACTTCCTCAAAGAGGTTTTCAAGGCGCCCCGGCAGGTTTTCAATATAGGCTTCGATATCCCGGATATTCAGGTTGGCGCAGGAAGAAAAGTCGCCGTTCTTTTCCCACATGTCCGCCTGCATTTCCCGGATTTTCAGCGCCGCCTTCAGGGCGGTGATCTTCTGCTCCAGGGCATCGGAGGGCTTTTCATCCCCATCCTCCGCCGAAACAAAGCGGATATCGGAAAGGGTAATTCCCTCCGGCACAAAGAGCCGCGTCGTTTCCAGATTCGCGTCCCAGCTAAGCCCGCCGATGCGGATCCTGGAGACGCCCTCCGGCACTTCCATCACGCCCTGCCTCACCACCTCAGCGCCGCTTCGGTAGATCTGAACACTGGTTACTTTCGTCCCGGTGATTTTCATATCTCTCCTCCCTCGGTAGTCACAGTTTTTGTTTCCATATCTCTTGTTCTACCGCGTCTCCAGCCTATTCCAAGACAGACTCTTTGTTTCCATTGTAGTCATATCCTGCGGGTTTTTCAAGAGAAAATGGCATATTTGTGCCGGTTTCCGCCCTGTTTTTTCAGTGAAAAGAGGCACATTATTTCAAAATCAGTTCCATTTGGGTTTTCTGAGGCTTCAGTCCCATCCTGTCGTAGAATTTCCGGGCACTGTCATTGCCCTCCCAGACATTCAGGGTGATCTCGTAGCACCCCATCCGGCGGGCCTCTTCCCTGACAAAATCAAACAGAGCCTCGCCCACATGATGCCCTCGCCAGTTTTCATCCACGCACAGATCGTCGATGTAGATGGACCGATAGGGCACCAGATTGTCGCTCTTGGGCTGGTTTTTGATCATGCAGAAGGCATAGCCCATCACCTGATCCTTTTCATCCACCGCCACATAGACCGGGGTCTTCTCATCCCGGAAAATCGCCTTCAGCTCTTCCCGGTTGTACTTGGTGGTGCCGGAAATAAAGATATCCGGGCGGATCTTCGCGTGAATCTCCAGCACCTCCGACAGCAGCTTCAGTACCATGTCCAGGTCTTTCTCCCCGGCTCTTCGTATCTCCATGAATTACGTTCTTCCTTTCTCTTTGGGGCTGTATCACTCAAGCTTCAGGAAAACGCCCAGCAGCCGTTTCGCCGCCAGCTCCAGTTCCTCCCGGCTGATTAGACCCTTGTCCAGGGCCTCCTTCACCCGCTCCGGGTATCCGGTGGCCATCTTGATATCATTGCCGGCCTTCACTTCCTGATAGTGCTCGCCCAGGGTCCACCAGTCGGTGGTGACGAAGCCCTCAAAGCCCCATTCATCACGAAGGATGCCGGTCAGAAGATCCGTGTATTCCGAAGCCCGGTGTCCGTTGATGACATTATAAGAAGTCATCAGCGACCAGGGCTGATCCTCCTTGACGATCATCTCAAAGGCCTTCAGATAAATCTCCCGGGCCGCCCTCTCGGAAACGCGGGAATCGGAGTTTTTACGGTTGGTCTCTTTGTTATTCAGGGCGAAATGCTTAATGGTGGCACCAATGCGCTGGGACTGAATGCCCCGCACCATGGCCCCCGCCAGCTTTCCGGCCAGATAGGGGTCTTCCGAATAATATTCAAAGTTTCTGCCGCAAAGGGGGCTGCGGTGGATATTCAGCGCCGGCGCCAGCCAGAAGCCGAAATTGTTTTCCTTCAGCTCTTTGGCCGCCGCTTCACCCACGGACCAGACCACTTCCGGATCCCAGGTGCAGGCCAGCACGCAGGCACAGGGGAAGGCCGTCGTCAGCACGCCTCTTCCCGGGAACACCCGCAGGCCCGCAGGGCCATCGGCGGTCATCACATTGGGAATGCCGTATTCCGGCAGGTTGCCGTAGCCAAAGGTGTTGGCCACGCCGGTGTTGGCCTGGCCGCCCAGCAGGGAAATCAGATCCTCATCGGAAAACTGGGAGACCAGCTCATCCAGGGTGCATTTTCCCTCCGTCACATCCAGCAGGGTCTTGCCCGAATAGGTATAGCCGCCCCAGACTCTGGCCACACGGCCGCGGCCCCGGGTGGCGGGCACAATGCTCTGCATCTCGTCGTAGGACTGATGAACCAGTCCGTCTGCATCCTTGTCGTGGGGCTCGGTCTGGGGCAGCGGCTCCATGGTGCCGTCCGCCAGCATCCGCTCCTTCAGCTGAGAAGGCACCATGCGGGCTGTCAGCTGCTCGGTAACCCGGTCCTCCGGCTCGGTATGAACAAAGTTGATAGCTTCGGCACTGGCCACGTCGGTACCCACATAGATCCGGTAATCGCCCTTTTCCAACAGCCAGGCAGACTTCTGGACTTTGCCCAGGTCATCGTAGGAGGCCATATCCTTCACCTTGAAGCTGATATGCAGCGTCTCCTTTTCGCCGGGAGCCAGCAGCCGGGTCTTCTGGAAACCAATCAGCTCCTTCGCGGGCTTGCCCAGCTTGCCCTGGGGCGCGCCGTAATAAACCTGCACTACTTCCATGCCAGCGAAATTGCCGGTATTAAGCACCTCGGCCGTGACGAAAATCTCTCCGTCCTTTTCGCAGGCCCGGATGTTGTCCACAGAGAAGGTCGTATAGGACAGGCCGAATCCGAAGGGATAAACCACCTTTTCCTTTGCGCCGGGAATGGTTTCGAAATAACGGTAGCCCACATAGATATCGTCCGTATAATCCACATAATCCTCAGACTCGTGGAAGTTGTAGCTGGAGGGATAGTCCGCCAGATCCCTGGCATAGGTATCCGTCAGCTTGCCGGAGGGGCTCACCTTGCCCGTCAGCACCTCGGCCGCTGCCAGGCCGCCCTCCATGCCGCCCTGCCAGGTCATCAGCACCGCGCTGATGCGGGGATCGTTTTTGAACCACTTGGTATCCACCATGCCGCCCACATTCATCAGCACGACGACCTTCTTGAAGCTGGAGGCCACGGCCTCCACCAGGGCTTCCTCGGCCCGGCTCAGATAGAAATCGCCTTTTTCGAAGATGCCGGAGAGGATCTTGACAAACTGGAAGCGGCTGCGGCCGGCGGCGTATTCCTGTCCGTCCTCCGACTGCTTCACATCGGGCACGGTCCGGTCCCATCCCTCGCCGGAATAGCGGGAAATGGAAATAATCGCCACATCCGCGTAGGCGGCAGCTCCGGGAATCAGGTCCGCGGGAACGGGAGCTTCCGGCATCAGTCCGGGAGTTTTCATGCCCATGGCGCCGGTGGTGGCCGCGTTATTCCGGTTCTGCTCTTCCCAGTAATTCCGGTAATAATCCGCAGTGGGCTGATAAATCAGAATATCCTCATCGGCTGAAAGTCCGTCATAGATGTTGTGCACATAGGCACAGGTCACATCTCCGGAACCGCCGCCGCCCTTGACGTAGTCAAAGGTAGCCTTTCCAAAGAGGGCCACCCGGGTCCCTTTGGCCAGAGGCAGTACCTGTCCTTCATTCTTCAGAAGCACCATACCCTCCCGGGCGGCATTCTTGGACAGCTCAATGTGTTCCCGGCTTCCCGTCACCAGACGGCCGTCTTTGCCCAGCGGCAGAACCGGCGTGAATAAAAACCTTCCGTAACGCTGCATTAATTCAGTTCCTCCTTTTTCTGATTCCAGTAAATCATACATTCAGCGGCAGTCTTTCCTCCGCTTGTCAGCGTAAAGCAGTCGCCCTCTTCCATGGGAATTTTCCCTATGTCCACCACATCCCCTTCGTGGGTCTGGTTTCCGTAATGGATTTCGAGGCCGGAAATCTCCCGCTCCAGAAGCTCTTTGGCGGGATATGTGTTCAGAATAAACCGGACGTATTCAATATTGTTGGTATGGAAGCAGTAATCCAGGTTGGTGGACCGGACCGTCACCGCTTCCAGCATTTCAGCCTCCGTCCTGGGAAAGCGCACAAAGGAGATATCCGGAAGGGGCTCCCCGCCCACCATGTCCTGTCTGACGCCCACGGTATCGGTTTTGCGGATCTTCCCTTCCTTCAAATCCAGGGCGCAGAGCTCCAGTCTGGAAACAATTAGGGTTTCTCCCGACAGGGACCGCATCTCGGTATCGATCATCAGCTTGGCCGGGGTAACCTTCGAAATATAACAGCGGGTTTCAAATTTCTCTCTCCACCGGGGCAGATGAAAAATCCGGATCCGGTTTTTGACGAACACCCACATGGCTCCATACTCGCGCATGGCGGTGACGCCATCGATATGAAGCTCTCCCATGGTTT
>CACZRP010000093.1 GCA_902783575.1 uncultured Eubacteriales bacterium | reverse complement strand
TCTTCTATCAGTCAGATTCGATTATTTGCCGATGAAACGGTCGTGACGAGCCTGATACTGATCAATGATCTGGCTCAGTCCAAGGTTATCCAGGTTCTCTACGATGGTAGGAATATCATCGACAGGAGTCTCGCTGGTAGCCAGAGACATGATAGCTTCCTGAGAAGCGGTAGACAGATCAGAATAGTACTGGTTGTACAGAGCAGACTCTTCAGAGGTAGCGGCAGCCAGGCAGCCGGATACGTCGATAGAGCAGTAGTGCTCCCAGTTGTTAATGGTCTCGTAGCAAGCCTCTCCTTTGGGTTTGGCCCAGGGCTCGGTACCATTGATCAGCTGGTCGATATCTGCATCCAGGTTGTAGTAGGTCATATCCGGGAACAGTGCACGGCTGTACAGGTGCTTACCATAGGAAGCGCGAAGGTCAGCCTTCTCCTGGATGAACTTGTTCTGCTGGTCAAGGTCGAACTCAAGGTCCACGCCTTCAACAGTAGATTTGCCCTTCAGGAACTGTTTCTCGCCATTGACGACTTCGTAGTTGATTCCTTCTACACCCCAGTTGATCAGGTCGATGCTGGCATCGGAGTAGTATACATCCAGGAAGTCAGCGCCAAGCTGTGCATCGGTAAGAACGGAGGTGAATACGAAGTGATCCCACATGTAGATGGGGTCTTCGATGGCCAGCAGAGGAGTCACGCCTTCCACTGCTGCGAAGGGGATAATCTCTGCGTAGCAAGCGGTAATCTGGCCGTTCTCATCTTTGGCGGCCTCGATCAGGGGCTCGTAACCGGTAGCATTCGGATAGGTGGTATAAGCACCGATCTGGTTGTTAGCGGCTTTGGAACGAAGCTCGGTGTTGGAACCAATCATGGTCTCATCGATGAGGCCTTCTTTAACCATTCCCTGAACCCAGGCAATGTAGTCTTTCATGGTGTCCTGCTTCCACATGGAAGTAGCCACATCAGTATCCCAGTTAACGTTGATCAGTCCGCGAACCAGACCGAACAGCATAGCCTGAGCGTCATTACCACCTACCAGAGAGTAGGAGTAAACGTTCATACCAGGAGTGTTTGCGCCGGAACCGGAGGGATCCTGCTCGTTGAAGGTCTTCAGTGCATCATGATACTCGTCAAGGGTCTTGGGATAGTCCAGACCATATTTCTCGAGCCAGTCATGACGGATGTTCAGACCAACGTTGGTACCATGCTCACCCTGAGTGCCGTTCCAAGTGGTGACATACAGGTTGGGCAGCCACCAGATCTTGCCGTCCAGGGCAACCTTTGCCAGGGCAGCAGAACCGAAGGGGTTGACTTCGAAGAAGTTCTTCGCAGTGCCGTCGCCGCCTTCGATCAGGGGCAGGAAGTCAAGGATCTGACCGTTGTCAGCCAGGGCCATAACTTCGTTGTCAGACAGGTTGTTGTAGCAGAACATGGGTACATTGTTCATGGATGCAAAACGAGTCTGCAGCATGGACTGGTACTGGTCGTCAGCTACGAATTCTGCGACGATGTTGATGTTCTTTGCTTCCATCATCTTACGCAGAGCCTGCCAGGCGGTGAACTCTTCCATGGTGTTAGCCATCAGGAAATAGCTCGCCATATGCTCGTCGCCAAGAGCAGTCAGGTCACGAAGACCGGAAGTCTGTTCTGCGGGAGCGGTGGATTCCTCAGTCTTCTCAGTATTCTGAGCAGCCTGGGATTCCTGCTGAGACGCCTCGCCGCTGGGCTGAGCTGCGCTGTCTCCAGAGCCGCTGCCGGAGCAGCCAGCCAGCATGGAAACGCACATTGCAGCAGCAAGAAGCATAACTAACAGCTTTTTCATGTTGTTACCTCCTTTAAATTTGGCAAAATGCTAAAATTCTGCCATTGAGATACATGAATGGTAACACAATGTTCACAAATTGTCAACAGAGAAAAGCTTTTTCTATGGTCCAACTGTAATATTACTGTAATATTCCCATCCTAACTGTCCGCCGCAGCCGTACATTCCTGGTTTTTTCAGCTCAGCTGTCTGCTCAGCCGTCCCCTCAGCTGTTCTGCCGTTTATCTGGCGGTAGTGCTGGGGGAAGAAATATCTTCATATTTATTGGTATAAATGGGAATTCCCTCGACGCCGTTGTAGGGAAGTCTGGGCTCCTCCAGCTCCGCCAGGGCCCTCTCATCTCCGGCGAGATATTTTCCGATCCGGTAGGAGGCAGTCTCCAGCCGGCTCAGGATTCCGCCGTAGCGAAGATCCATGATATCCCATCCAAAGACCTGATAGGTGTCACTCCAGAGATCTCGGTGGAAGGATTTCAGCTCCTTCACCCTTTCACAAAGCTCAGGAATTACTGTTTCCCGGATTTCGTGAAGCGCCGCCCGATCCTTTTTCAGATAGGCGTCTGTCAGATGAATGCCCAACTCGGCCTTGATTTCCAGCACCCGGCTGGTCAGATAATAGAATTTCATCAGGTCATTGAAGGAAGCATTCCTCTCCAGGGATTCGCGATATCTTTCCGTGAGATTTCTGTAGTGCTCCTCAATGCCTCTTCCCCGGATATTCGCGTCGAAAAGGCCCTCCAGCACATCCTGGTACATAAGGAATTTGCTGGGGCTGTATTTGCTGTGACTCTCCTTCTCTGTTCCCGGGATATAATCAATATCCGAAAAGACCATGAAATCCTGCCAGCGGGCATCGGTCACCGCTTCGAACCGAGCGGCAATCTGTTCCAGGGAAGGAGCCTCGTTCCACCCGTGCTCCGCGAAAAAGGCCAGGCCCGGCAGCGTCGCGAGAATATTGCACTCCGTGCCGCAGTCGCCCCATACCGTGGCGAAGACCTCCCGGACATTTTTCTTTTTGCAGGCCATCAGGGCCGGCTCCATACTTTCAAAGGTGATGGGCCAGTCAGCGCCCATGCCCAGCCAGGTCCAGATGCCTCCGGCAAAGATGGTCTTGGAGGGATCGGAGCACAGGGCCCGGTGCTTGTCAATATGATGAGCGTAGGTTGGTTCGTCAAAATGATAGTAATCCCAGTAGACCAGCTCCATGTCCTCCGGCACCGCCCGGCGGGACTCTTCGGGAATCACAAAATCCTCCGGCACGTAATACTCGCCCCGGGGCGTAATGGCCCTAAAGAACATGTCGGCCCACATCATGGGCTCCAGGCCCAGGTCCCGGACAATCTCCATGACCCTGGCCAGATGATCCTGCATGATCTTTGTTTTTTCGGTATATCCGTGTTTTCTCAGATACTTGCCCAGGCCCAGCTGCCAGGCCTCGTCCATACCGATGTGAATTCTCTTGGTGCGGAAGGGCCGGGAGGCGGTTTCAATCAGCCTCCGGACAAACTCATAGGTCTTCTCTTCGCCTACAAATAGACATTCGCCATCCTCGGCGATATCGCCGTAAACACCGTCCCAGCGGAAGGTGTTGGCCATATGGGCCAGGGTCTGGATGCAGGGAATGACCTCAATGCCCAGAGCATAGGCGTAATCATCGATGGCCTTCATGTCCTCTTCCGTATATTTACCCCGCATATAGCCGAAGTAAGGCTCTTCCTTCACCTGATAGCTGTCTTCGCAGTACAGCATCAGCATATCGAGGCCCATGCGCGCCATGAACCGGAGCAGCCGGTACACGGTTTCCTGATTGATGACGGCATTGCCCTGGGATACATCATACATGGGGCCGTTCATGGTGAAGTACATATGCTCGTGGCAGGAATAATCGGCCTCCGGCTCCTTTTTCAGGTGCGCGGCCAGCAGATCCAGGCCCCGGAAAAAGCCGATTTTCTTTCCATATATAATCACCGCTTTTCCCGCTGCGGCTTCGTAGGCAATGTCCAGCTCTTCACCGCTGCTCTGGACCGCCTTCACCGTCACGGAAGATGTTTCTTTTTCCGGAGAGGCAACGTCAGCCTCCTCCGGTGCAAAAACGGGCTGAAGATCCATCTCCTCCTGCAGCAGAAGAATACCCTCTCGCAGGCTTTCCACGTCTCCTTCAAAACGAATCTTCATATCTCTGTCCTCCTTTTAATCACCGGCCTCCAGCTGATTCAGCGCCCGGCGCACATCAGCCATCACCGTCTCTGAAATAAAAGTGCTGCCTTCACTGATGGTTTTCAGAACCTCCGCAGCCTCGGAAACCTTTCCCTGAAGCTCCTGGTTCTCCTGCTCCAGAGATACTATCTTCAGGTTGGTCTGCCTCAGTTCCTCCGAGATTTCCTTCAGCTGCTGGGGCATCCATAAATAGCCGATAAACAGGCCTCCCAGGATCAATCCCACGATGAAAAGTCCCAGCTGGGACAGCATCAGCTTGCGGTCCCGCACCCGTTCCGCCTTTTCCTTCTCCCAGGAGATTTCCCCCAGATCAGGGTCGTTCAAAGACCGCAGGGCTTCTTCATCGGAGGAAAGGTCCTTGATTTCCTCCGGTGTTTCATCCTCGGCCCCCTGCTCCAGCTGCTCCCGGATGAGCCTTTCGTAGCGCAGGGCATCCGGATGGAAGGGATCCACCGCCTGAGCCCGCTTCAGCACATCGGAAGCCGCCGAATATGCCTGCTTGTTGATATAGCAGGCGCAAAGCAGAAGATGGGCCTTCACATAACGGGGATTCAGCTGGCAGGCCTTTTTCAGGCGCACCAGGGCGAAATCCCCCTGATCTTCTCCCGCCAGCTTTAATGCTTCATTATATAAAATCAGGCTCTGACCCATGTTGGCGATGAGCTGCCGCTCCTTGCCCAGCTCCGACAGATAATAGGCTGCCCGGTTTCTGTCCGCCCGCACCATGAGGCTCAGGCGCCATTCCCGGATGGCCTCGGCGATTTCTCCCTGCTGGAACTGGATCAGTCCCAGGAGGTTTCTGGCCCGGATATTGAACTTGTCATAGCGGATGGCCTTCCTGAGACACTCGGTTCCGTGGGTGTAATCCCCATCCACGGCGAAGCTGAGCCCTGCGGCATAGAGCCGGTCCGAGGTTCTCTGGAGCCGTTCCCGGGTTTCCCTCTCAATGGTCCGGGGCGATTTGTAGATATTCTGCTGAGACATGGTCAGCTCCTGCCCCACTTCTGAACATCGCTGCCGATCTTGGCAGCCCGGGTGCCCACCACCTCATTTTCCGCGAATACCCGGGCGATATCGAGAATATCCTTTACCTCGTCCTCGCTGAAGGTTTCGCCCTTGGAGGGATCCGGCACCTCTCCTATGGTCAGGCTCTGCTGATAACGCATAAGCTCCTGATGAAAATCAAACATCACTGCCTCCCGCTTCCGTCTTTTCCATAATGTCTCCGATCAGATACAGGGATCCGGCGCATACCACCAGATCTGTCTCTATTTCCGCCGCGGCATGCTTCAGAGCCTCCAGGGGCTCCGGCACGGTTTCAAAGGGCTTGTGCCCCTTGCCTTCCTGCCATATGGAAATAAACCTGTCTTCATTGACTTCCCCGTGAATCCGGGTAAATATTGCTTTTCTCACCGCCGGGCAGTCCCTCAGCAGACCCAGAATGCCGCTGACATCCTTCTTGCCCAGGGCGCTGAATACCAGGGTCACACTGTTTTTCGGGCAGCTTTTCCCCAGATATCCCGCCAGCTTCGACGCGCCATCGGGGTTGTGAGCTCCGTCCAGCAGCAGTGGCTTGCCCTCAAAGATCCGCCGCTCCATGCGGCCCGGCCAGCTGGTGGAAAGCAGGCCCTCCCGGATAGTCTCATCCGTCAGGCGTCCCTCCGGCAGCATACCGGAAAGCAGATCCAGGCAGGCCAGCACACTGGTCAGATTTTCCGCCTGGTAGTCTCCCTCCAGAGGCACAGCATAGCGGATGCCCCGGCTGTCAAACCGCCGGGGGTCCATAAAGTCCATGTCCCCGGCATAGATGTATTCGCAGCCCAATTCTTTGGCCTTATCCTCCACCACTTTTTGGACGCCGGGGGTATTGATGGAAAGAACAATCGGCACGCCGCTGCGCAGAATGCCTGCCTTTTCCGCGGCAATAAGCTCCCGGGTATCCCCCAGCACCTTGGTATGATCCAGACTGATGCTGGTGATGAGGGTCAGCATGAGTGCGGGCGTCTCCACAATATTCGTGGCGTCCAGCCGTCCGCCCACGCCGGTCTCCAGCACCACGATATCCGTGTTCTGCCCGGCAAAATAGAGAAATCCGATGGCTGTCAGAATCTCAAAGAAGGTACAGTGGTTTTCTCCCTCTGCCACCATTTTCTCGATTTCCGCCTTCACCATCAGCCCCAGCCGGACAAACTCCTCCCGGGGGATGGGATTCCGGTCGATCTGAATCCGTTCTGTATAATCCACCAGATGGGGCGAGGTGAAAAGTCCCGTCCGGTAACCGCTTCTGGTAAGCACGCTGGACAGCATGGCGCAGCAGGATCCCTTACCGTTGGTTCCCGCCACATGGATCACCCGGAAGGTCTGCTGGGGATTGCCAAAGCGCTCCATCAGCTTCCGGATATTGTTGGTTCCGTCTTTATGGCCGTAGAGGGGCACCTCTTCCAGCCACTGAATAAATTCATGGTAGTTCATCATTTTTTGCTCAACCACAATCTCCTGTGGACAAAATTAGTCTTTCACGTTATTATAATGGAAAGAAACAGGAAAAACAATAAAGGAGTTTTCTCCCCCCATGAATCAGAAAGAAAAAAAATACCTGATTATCTACATCTGCGTTGCCGCCGCTCTTTTCATTGCCCAACTCTTTCTCCAGGGCGTTTTATACATCAACAGTGCCTTTACTTTCTTCAGGGTGGTGGGAGACTCCCTCCTGGTGACCGGGATTATTATGTTTGGTGTCTGGGTTGCCGCCATGGCCTGGTACAACGGTCTTTTTGACGCCATCACCTATCTGAAAGATGGCGCCGGCAAGCTTCACCTGGAAAACGGCCAGGTGCGCCAGAAAAAGACCATCCGCGAGTACTCCATCGAAAAATCCAAGACCCGCACCAAACCCACCTATCTGCTCAAGATCTGGATCGCCATCGGCATTCCGGCCCTGCTGTTCTCCCTGATCGCCATACTGATTGGGCAGTAGGAACGGCTCTGTATTATTAAAACCCATCCATTTGCTTACTAAATTATAATTCTTCGTTCGAGGATATTTCATGTTTAGTGGAAAAAACCTCGAACGCTATTTTTTTGTCGAGGAAATTTCTCGCAGGAGGCAGTTTTCCTCGACGAAATTTTTGTGATCGAGGAAAAATCACAATATAGGCATTCTTCCTCGAATGCCTGGAGGGCCTTGTCCTGCAGATTTCGAGGAAAATTCTTCTGACAATGAAATATCCTCGAAATTTGAGGAAAGTCGTCTCCCTGATTTGGAACCGATCGAGGAGAAATGCATATAGCAGGAAATATCCTCGACGAAAATTAACAGAAAAGGATCAAAATCGAGGGAAAATGCACGTATCAGGAAATCTCCTCGATTGAACCCTACGAAGGGTGAGCAGCGAGCTCGAATGAACTCTACAAAGGTGAGCAGCGAACTCATTCTGAGCCCACAATGGGCTGGAATGCCCCTTCTGCCCATCCATCCCCCAAAAGAAAAACCCGGGAACCGCATCAATGCGGCTTCCGGGTTTAATAATAGTTATAAATATGGCATCTTAGCTGATAGTCAAAGCCTTCCTTACTTGCCAAAGGCATGGTCGATGGCCATGACGGACAGGAAGAAGAACAGGCCTCCGAAGAAGAGGTTGATCAGGATGGTGCCTGCCGCTGCCATGACGGGCATCTGGAGCAGGGCCAGGCTCAGGGCGATGACAATAACATCGGGAATCAGTCCGAAATAGATGAACAGGATCTGAATGAACTGCTTGATGGTCTTGCCGGTATGGACAGGCACGGAAAGATCGATGAAGGTTGCCGTGACGGTGGCATAAAAGTCAATGGAGACAATCACCACTGCCCAGAGCAGCGCGTCCAGGGGGCTGGCGTTCAGAATCAGCACCGCCGGGATCAGGCCTATGATCACATCCATCAGGCAGTTATAGCTGCCGCCCATCAGGGAGAAGAAGAGCTTCTTTCCGGTGGTCTCTGGGATGAGGGTGAAATAGCTCATCTGGGTATCCTGGGTCAGGGGATTGCCCAGAGTCCGGAAGAAGGCCAGGGCCGCCAGCGTGAGAGCCGTGGGCACCAGCGTGTTGGATTCAGCCACGAACCGGACCAGGAGACTCACGCCTACGGAAAAGATCAGATAGGTTTCCGCGGTCTTGGTGAAAATCTTCAGATGGGCAAATCTCCAGCGATTGTAGATCGCCTTCTGCAGGAATATGCTGGCGCCGGAGCCTTTGTTCAGGCCGTCCCGGGTCAGGGAGTCGCTGCGGTCTTTCTTTCTGCGGGTGCCCACAAACAGGCCGCCCTCGGAGGACTGGGCCCGGGCCAGAATTTCCGCGGTCTCTTCGGATTTGGCCATGGCGTCCTCATAGAAGTCCGCCTTGACGTGATAGATGACCACCACCAGGATGACAATGGCTGCCACACACAGTCCCAGGTAAATCAGGGATCCAACGAGGTTGCCGTCGAGAGCCATGCGGACAAATCCCTTGAGCCAGCCCCAGATGGGAATCCACCTCGTCCAGGAAAGGGTCAGATAATCCACGCCGCCCTTAGCGGCAAAGTATGGGCTGATATAGATATCGCCTGTGCTGTAGAGATACCAGATCATTCCCACCACAAAAAGGATCAGCACCGCGTACAGGATCCGGCGGATCCAGGGCTTGAATTCCGGGTGGGTGGAACATACCGTATAAAGCAGCACCTGCACCAGCCGTCCCAAAATGATCAGCAGAATCCAGGCCACAATCAGCCCAAGAGCTGAGAAGAGGCCGAGACCCAGGTTCAAAATCAGGTTGGGGAGCTGGAAGAGAAGGTAAAGGCTGGCCACAATGGCGGTGCCCATCTGGGTCATGAGACGGAACAGAAGCACTGACTGGGGTTTCATGGGAGCGGCAAAAAGCAACGGCACATCGGCGGGCAGAAAGATCTTGCTGCCATTACGGTCCGCGCTTAAAATCTCAAAGGCCAGAACTCCCAGGATCAGCAGGCCGGCGATGGCTTCCAGAAAAGCCGGTTTTTCAAAAGGATTTTCCTTTGGCTGATCTTCCACAGGAAAGACCAGTTCCCCTCCCGCCTCAGCGGGAGTTTCCGCCTCGGCGGGAGTTTCCGCTGATGCAGCTGCTTCTTCGGCCGAAGAGTCCTGAGATTCTTCCAGATGGGACTCCTCCCTGGATTCGGTGGCATCCTCCAGCGCCGCTACACCGGCGCCGATGCCTCCGCCCACCAGGAAACAGATCACAATAAAGACCAGAACCCATGTCTTGAAGAGCTTTTTCAGCTGGTTGACAAAGGAATGCAGGCCATAGTAGAGAAACAGTCTCATTTCCTGCCTCCTCCGAAGAGTCCACGGCGGGCCTCAGGCACCTTGTCATAATCCACGCCGGCATCCTGATGGGTCATGGCGGAGTTATCCACCCCTTCGGTGACCTCGAAGAATAGGTCTTCCAGACTCTTGCCTGTTTCATCGAGCTGATGTTTGGTAATGTTGGCCTTTATCTGACCGTTCTGCATAATCAGGGTCCGGTCCCACAGCATATCGACGCTGTCGATGATATGAGTACTGATGAGCAGTGTCTTGCCCTGCATGCGCATCTGCTCGATGACGCTCTTCAGCTCCTTGATGGCATGGGGATCCAGACCAATCATAGGCTCATCCAGCATCAGGAACTGGGGATCCGGCAGCAGACCCATGCAGATATTCAGCTTCTGCTGCATGCCCTTGGACAGCTCGTCGCCGAATTTTTTCTTCTTATCCGCCAGCTCGAACTGATCCAGCAGCTGATTGATTCGATCCTTGTAGTTTGTCAGGCGATAGGCTCTGGCCAGAAATTCCAGGTGCTCCGACACTGTCAGGTTGGGATACAGCGAGGGCATCTCTGGAATATATCCCATGATCCGCTTGGCATCGGTGGTTTTGTTGGGATAGCCTCCCACCGTGATGGTTCCATCGTAACGCAGAAATCCGATGACCGCTTTCATCAGGGTGCTTTTACCAGCACCGTTGGGTCCCAGCAGCACCGTGACACTGCCCGGATCCAGGGCAAAGCTTACCTGATTGCAGGCAAGAAGTTTTCCGTATTTCTTTGTCAGATTCTGAACTTGCAGCATTTTCTCCTCCTGAATATTGATCTGTCTTTTCCGCAGGCAGATCTCAGAAATATAAAGATGGCTCTATCATACTTAGGAAAAACGCCTGTGGATTAAAACAGGCGTTTCTGGTTAGTTTATGTGTTTAAACGGTCTTTTCCTCATTGGGGAAATCCTTCAGGGTCTCCGCAATGATCTCCACTGCCTCATCCACCTGGGCTCTGGTGTGGGTGGCCATCAGGCTGACGCGAAGCAGTGCCTCGCCCGGGGCGGTTGACGGGGGAATGGAAGCGTTGACATAAACGCCCCGCTCATACAGCGCCTTCTGTACCTGAAGGGTACGAATGGTATCATAGGTAAAGATCGGGATAATGGGGGTCTCGGACATGCGGATCTTCACTCCTTTGGCCTGCAGCTGATCCCTCATGTAGGAAGCGATACTCTGGAGCTGGTCCACTCGTTCCGGATGAGCCTTCAGGAAACGCAGGGACGCGGTGGCTACCGCAATACAGGAAGGCGTGATGGAAGCAGAGAAAATATAAGGTCTGGAATTGCATCTGACAAAGTCAGCCACCTTGGCGCTGGCTGCCATATAGCCGCCAAGGGAAGCCAGGGACTTGGAGAAGGTTCCCATATAGACATCCACCTGATCCTCCAGGCCGAAATAGCTGGCAGTGCCGCGGCCGCCCTTGCCGATGACGCCCAGGGCGTGGGCATCGTCCACCATCACTCTGGCTCCGTACTTTTTCGCCAGCTCCACAATTTCAGGCAGCTTGGCGATATCTCCGCCCATGGAGAAGACGCCGTCGGTAACAATCAGGGCTCCGGCGGTTTCCGGAACGGTCTTCAGGCATTTTTCAAGGCCATCCATATCGGCATGCTTGTAGCGGATCATCTTGCCGTAGGAAAGCTTGCATCCGTCATAAATGGAAGCATGGTTTTCCCGGTCACAGATCACATAATCGCCATGGCCCACCAGGGCGCTGATGATGCCCAGGTTGGACTGAAAGCCGGTGGAGAAGGTGACCACATCCTCCTTGCCCAGGAACTCGGCCATTTCTTTCTCGAACTGCTGGTGAAGAATCAGGGTTCCGTTCAGCAGACGGGAACCGGAGCAGCCGGTACCGTACTCATCCAGCGCTTTCTTGGCCGCGTCCACGATCTCCGGCACAGTGGTCAGTCCCAGATAGTTGTTGGAACCCAGCATGATCCGGCGCTTGCCTTCCATGATGACTTCCGTGTCCTGCCGGGACTGAAGCTCCCGGAAATAAGGAAACAGACCCTGGGCTCTGAGCTCATTGGCCAGGGTATAATTATCACATTTTGCGAATAAATCTTTCATTGATTAATCCCCGTTACAATATAGTTGAATCGGCGTTTATTCTGCGCTCAGGCAAAATTGTTGACGCCTCCACCATTATAGTGGATCATCTAAAATTATGCAACCCCATATCCTGAAGAATTTCTTAACTTGCCATTTTCGTCATTTCCACCTATACTATAAGATATATATCCTGACAGAAAGGGGATCTGCCTATGACCGCGGGAATCCGGCGCAGGAAGCGCCTTTCCTCCTTTCAGACCATCATTCTGGGCTTTATCGGACTGATCCTGCTGGGCGCGGGCCTGCTTAGCCTGCCCATTTCCTCCAGTGACCATGTATTCACCCCCTTCAGCGAAGCTCTCTTTACCGCCACCTCTGCCAGCTGCGTGACGGGGCTGGTGGTTCACGATACCGCCACCTACTGGTCCGCCTTTGGCCAGGCCGTGATTCTGGTTCTGATCCAGATCGGAGGCCTGGGGGTGGTGACCATCGCCCTGGCCTTTGCCCTCCTTTCCGGGCGCAGGATCTCGCTGAGGCAGCGCAGCACCATGCAGGACGCCATCTCTGCTCCCCAGGTGGGAGGCATCGTCCGCTACACCAACTTTATCCTCAAGGGAACCCTGGTGGTGGAGCTGGCCGGAGCGCTGCTGCTGATGCCTGTCTTCGTGAGAGATTTCGGACTCCGGGGCATCTGGATGAGCTTCTTTCACTCCATTTCCGCCTTCTGCAACGCGGGCTTCGATCTGATGGGCGCCCCGGGGAAGGAGTTTTCCTCCCTCACCGCCTACGGAACCGATCCCTATGTGAATATTGTCATTATGCTGCTGATCATTGTGGGCGGCATCGGCTTCCTCACCTGGCGGGATATCGTGTCCCATGGCTTTAAGTTCCGTAAATATCTGACCCAGAGCAAGGTGATTCTGGTCACCTACTTTTTCCTGATTGCCATTCCGGCTGTTTTCTTCTTCGTGTATGAGTTCCGTTTCCACAATATGCCGGAACGGGTCTGGTATTCCCTGTTCCAGGCCGTCACCGCCAGGACCGCGGGCTTTAATACCGCGAATCTGTCCCTGATGCAGGGCAGCTCGGTGGGCATTATGATCGTCCTGATGATTATCGGCGGAGCCCCCGGCTCCACCGCCGGAGGCATGAAGGTGACCACCATCGCGGTGCTGGTCTCCAATACCTTTTCCATTTTCAGCCGCCAGGAGGATGTCCATTTCTTCGGCCGGCGCATTGCCAAGGATGTGGTCCGCCAGGCCGCAGCCCTGATGATGCTGTATCTGCTGCTGGCCGTGGGCGGCGCGGTGGCGCTGTGCGCCCTGGAAAACCAGTCCCTGAAAATCTGCCTGTTTGAAACCGGCTCCGCCGTGGCCACGGTGGGCCTGTCCATGGGGCTGACCCCCACCCTGGGACCCATATCCCAGCTGATCCTGATTGTTCTGATGTTTTTGGGCCGGGTCGGCGGTCTGACCATTGTATACGCCGCCCTTGCTAATGTTCCCCAGAAATTCTCCCGGCTGCCCCAGGACTGGATCGCCGTCGGTTAAACCAAGGAGGTATCCCTATGAAAACCGTTTTATTGATTGGACTCGGAAGATTCGGCCTGCACGCGGCCCAGCAGCTTTCCCGCATGGGCCACGAGGTCATGGCTGTGGATATCAACGAGGAAAGGGTTAATCAGGCCCTGCCCTTTGTCACAGCGGCCCAGATTGGCGACAGCACCAACGAAGGCTTCCTCCGCTCCCTGGGCGTGGACAACTACGATCTGTGCCTGGTGGCCATCGGCAAGGATTTCCAGAGCTCCCTAGAAACCACTTCCTTATTAAAAGAACTGGGCGCCCGCCAGGTAGTCTCTCGCTCCGAGCAGGACGTCCAGTCCAAGTTTCTCCTCAGAAACGGCGCCAACGAGGTGGTCTATCCGGAGAAGCAGATGGCCAAATGGACTGCCATCCGTTATACCTCCAATCATATTCTGGACTACATCGAGCTGGATGATACCCATTCCATTTTCGAGGTCTCCGTACCCAAAGCCTGGATCGGTCTGACCATCGGCAAGCTGGATATCCGCCGCAAATTCGGTATTAATATTATCGCATACAGAAAGGACGGCAAGCTGAGCGTTACCGTCCTTCCGGATATGGTTCTTACTTATGATATGTCACTGATGGTGGTGGGAGAGTACAAGGCGCTGCACAAGTGCTTCCACATCTGAGCCTTAGTACATCCAGTTTCCGCCTTCGCCGGATTCCATCTGCTTCAGGAAGTGGACCTTGAACATGTCGCCCATTTTCGCTCCCGCAGCGAGGACCTTTTCTTCCACGGCTGCCATGAGCTCACGGTCAAAGTCGCCCTTACGGCAGACGGTTTCCTCGTCGAATACCATGGTGGCGCGGGTCTGGTCGTTGTAGGCATCCCACTTTCTCATGCCTTCGTGGTTCGGGTTGCCGTATCTGGCAAAGCAGACAAAGGCACCGGCCACCTCCTCTTCCAGGTTCTCCGTGACTCCCTCGATGTTGCAGTTGGGAACCCGGTGGGTATTGTAGAAGACGAAGGGAATATCGGAGCAGTGCCAGGCGGGACGGCTTCCGTTGACATCAAAATTCAAAGCAAAGAGATAGAGGTAAGAAGGCGCGGAGGAATCCTGCGCCTTTTTCTCTGCCCATTCGATGGTGGCCGGGCGGCACATGGCATCCAGCACGGTCAGGGTGGTCAGGTCCTTGTCCGGATAGGCCTTTTCAAAGAGGCTGATCATCTTGTCTGTCTGATCGCCGTAGGCTGACTGGATCAGGGCCTTCTTTGCTTCCTCAGGCATTTCCACATCAGGAATCGGACCGAAGGTGGAAAACTCGGAAATGACGGAGCCTGCCATGGTGGGCACGGTTTTGGCGTGCTCGGTAAAGCCCACATGCATGGGATTGCCCATGTAGAATTCATTGGGCACCGGACCCCAGTTGATGAACAGATCTTCTTCCTTCAGCAGACGGTACTGGGCACGGTTAAAGGCTCTTTCCAGCACGTCGTAGGGAACCTTTTCCAGCTCTTCCACCTTTTCCTCGGGAATATCCAGCTCCTTCAGGATTCCCAGCACCAGCTTTCTATGGGCCTCGCCAATTTTGGCGGGGTCCTTTTTCTCTCCCTTGAAAAGGCCGCTCATCAGGATGCCCTTATGGAAAAGGCCATCTGCCTCTGGCACCTGCAGCAGGGTTTCCACCTTTCCGCCGCCGCCGGACTGGCCGAAGATGGTCACATTGTCGGGATCGCCGCCAAAGGCCTGGACATTTCTCTTGATCCAGCGCAGCGCCTCCACCAGGTCCGCAATGCCGGCATTGACAGAGTTGGCATATTTGCTGCCGAAGGAAGACATATCCAGGAAGCCCAGAATATTCAGACGGTGATTCACGGTGATCACCACCACATCGCCGTATTCCGCCAGAGAGTCGCCCTCGTAGGCCACCTGCTCAATGGAAGAACCGTTGGCATAGCCGCCGCCGTGCAGCCACACCATGACTGGCTTTTTGGCTTCCGGATCCAGGGTGGGCGTCCACAGATTCAGATTCTGGCAGTGCTCATTGGCGGGCCAGAAGCGGTGAGGAATCAGCACCTCGCCGGAAGGTGCGGGCTCTCCCATGGTGGGACAGATATAGCCGTAGTTGGTGGCGTCCTTGATGCCCTCCCAGCTCTTCGGCGGCTGAGGCTGCTGGAAACGCTCCGCCCAGGCATAGTCGATGCCGTGGAAGGTATAGATGCCGTCCAGGAAATATCCCTTCAGAAGACCTTCGGTGGTTTTCACCACGGTCAGCTCATCGCTGCAGTAAAATTCACGTGCCATTAACAGTACTCCTTTCCCGTATCTTGATATGTAATCTTAAGCGGCGGATTTCTTCCAGCCGTGTTTTCTTCTGTACAGAAGGTAGCTGACCTCCAGGATGCAGCAGCTGACCCAGCCCACCGGATAGCCCAGACCCACCAGGATGGGAGTATTGGCCACGTAGTGGGTCACCACAAACAGATAAATCTGACGCAGCACCACGAAGGCGGTAATCATAATCACCATGGGAGCCTTGGAATCCCCTCTTCCCCGGAGGGCTCCCGCCAGCACATGGTTGACGCAGTTAAAAAGCAGGAAGAAGGTATTGGTCCTCAAAAACAGCATGCCGAATTCAATGACTGACTCATCCTTGGAGAACAGCCGGATGGAGGGCCGGGCGAAAATCACCAGCACCAGAGCGATGACAAAAGTCACGCCCACCGACATGCCGATGGTCACCAGGGATCCCTGGTCCGCCCGCTTGGTCTTGCCGGCGCCGATGTTCTGGGACACAAAGGTGGTGGCGGCCATGGCCATGGACTGCATGGGCAGCATGATGAAGGAATCCAGCTTGTTGTAGCAGCTCCATCCTGCCATGCAGCTGGAGCCGAAGAAGTTGACGTAAGACTGGACGAAGATGTTGGAGAAGGCCGTGATGACGGACTGAATGCCCGCCGGCAGGCCCACCGCGAAGATTCTGCCCAAAAGCTTCAGGTCCACCCGCAGATCCTTCCACACCAGCCGGTAAATATCCCGGGAACGGGTCAGCAGCACCAGAGTCAGCACCGCGGATACGAACTGGGAAATGATGGTGGCATAGGCAACGCCATCGATGCCCATATGAAATCCCAGCACGAACAAAAGATCCAGGATAATATTCAGCACACTGGTCAGAATCAGGAAATACAGCGGTCTCGTGGTATCGCCCACGGCCCGGAGGATTCCCGAGCCCATGTTGTAGATCAAAAGACCGCTGAAGCCCCAGAAATAAATGGTCAGGTAGGTGGTGGCATCCTCAAACACATCCTCCGGGGTGGACATGAAGCGAAGCATGGGCTTCACGCCCAGCACGCCGATGGCTGTCATCACCGCGCAGAAAATGAAGGTCATGGCCATGGTGGTCTCCACGGAACGGTGGAGCTTGTCCATGTCCCGGGCACCGAAATACTGGCCAATGATGACGCAGGCTCCAATGGAGAAACCATTGAAGAAGAACACCAGCATGTTCACAATCATGGTGGTGGATCCCACCGCCGCCAGCGCCTCCTTGCCTACAAAGTTTCCCACCACGATGGAGTCCACCGTGTTGTACAGCATCTGAAAAATATTGCCCAGCATCAGAGGCAGCGAGAACATCAGAATCTGCATGACAATGTTTCCGCTGGTCATATCCCGGGTCGTTCCCTTTTTGATTCCTGGCATTTTCTGTCCTTCCTATAATACTTATCCATTTAATTATATCAGATTTTTTGGGCTTTGGAAATGCTTTTCAAAGAATCTTTAAAAACTATTGCATTCTGGCCCGCATCTGCTATAATAATAAGCCAGTAAACTATTCTGATGAGGAGAAAATATGTACACTTATAAGACCAAAGGAACCTGTTCCCAGGAAATCCATTTCGACCTCAAAGACGGCAAAGTATATAATGTTTCCTTCGTTGGCGGATGCAACGGCAACCTGAAGGGAATCAGCAAATTAGTGGAAGGTCAGGACGCTCAGAGAATTATTGACCTTCTGAAGGGCAACACCTGCGGCTTCAAAAGCACCTCCTGCCCCGACCAGCTGGCCATCGCTCTGGAAAAGGCCATGGCGACTGCCTAAAGACAACTGCCTGAGGCAACTGCCTTCAGGCAGTGCTAAGCCCGAAATACCGGAAACAATCAGAAAACGGGCCCTCCGATCAATGGATTCATTGATGGGAAGGTCCGTTTTTGCGTGGCTTTTGAAAATCAGGCGTTGAAAACATACTTGTCCAGCCGTTCAAAGGCTTCTTTAATCCAGGCAGTGGGCAGGGCCAGATTCATGCGGATATGACAGGGTCCGTGGAAGCCTCTTCCATCCTGCCACAGGATGCCGTATTCATTGCCCTTCTTCAAAAGGTCGTCGATGCTCATTCCGTGCTTCTCGCACCATCCGGTGCAGTCCAGGAACAGCATATAGGTGCCCTCCGGCTTGGAAAGGGTCACGCCGTCAAAATGATCCCGGATGAAATCGCAGGCATAGTTGATGTTTTCGGAAAGCACTTCCTTCAGCTCATCCACCCACTGATAGCCCTCTTCCCGGTACGCACCGATGAGCGCGTGCATGGAAAGCACATTCATGGAGTTGTAATGGCTCAGGGAGGATTCCTTATTCATGCGGTCCCGGATCCAGTCATTGTAGACAATGTGATAGGATCCCACCAGGCCCGCCAGGTTGAAGGTCTTGGAGGGAGCGTACATGGCGGCGGTGCGCATTCTGGCATCCTCGGACACGGACTGGGTGGGAATATGCTGATGGCCGTTCAGGGTCAGGTCAGACCAGATCTCATCGGAGACCACGAAAACATCGTACTTTTTGAAGAGCTCCATGGCCTTTTCGATTTCCCATCTTTCCCAGACGCGGCCGCAGGGGTTGTGGGGATTGCAGAAGACAGCGGCGTGGATATGCTGTTCGGAAAGCTTCTTCTCCATATCCTCAAAATCCATGCGCCAGGTGCCCTGCTCGTCCTGTACCAGGGGAGAAAGCACCATGTCATAGCCATTGTTGCCCAGGGCGCCGGTGAAGCCCACATAGGTGGGGGTATGAAGCAGCACCTTGTCTCCCTTGGAGCAGAAAACGTTCAGCGCCGTCACCACACCGCCCAGGACGCCGTTCTCGTAGCCGATGTGCTTTTTCTCGAGACCCTTGACGCCGTTGCGCCGTTCCTGCCATCTGATAATGGACTGATAATATTCGTCCGTGGGAGCATAATAGCCGAAGGCGGGGTGCTTGGTCCGCTCAATGATGGCTTCCTGAATGGTGGGAAGGCACAGGAAGTTCATATCCGCCACCCACATGGGAATCTGGGAAAAGCCTTCCTTTGTTTCCGCGAAAAGACCCTTCGGGGCATCCACCGCGATGGAGTCCTTGCCATGGCGGTCAGGACGTGTAGTAAAATCATATTTCATTTGTATCACCTTTTCATCCTGCCGGTTTTTACGCCGGCAGGTTTTTTATTTTACGATCAGATTGGACCAGCAGACCTTTCCCTGAGCATCTCTGCCCTCGATGCGCACAAAACGTTCCTGATCCGCCAGGGTGTAGGAAGCCTCGGTAATGAATTCCTGCCCCTCAGGAGGATAGGCGGTGCGGTGTCCGTTGTAGAGAGAATTCGTCATAAACCGGATGCTCTTTACCGGGGACATTTGGACGCTGACCGTCAGCCTGCCTTCTGCCTCTTTCCTTTCGATCTGATGGATCAGGGGGCCCTGGGTGCTGTAGAACAGTCCCTTCAGCAGGGCCTCATGAATCTCGGGCCAGTTGTTTTTCTCGGCCTGCACCATCACCCAGCCTCCGAAGGGATCTCTGTCATAGAAGTGGGTATCGTCCACTGCCGTCAGCAGCACATATTTGCCCCGGGAGGCCATCATGTCCACATAAAGATCGGAGGTGCCCCGGCCGCTGTAAACCTCGGAAACGGTATTGTAGATTTCCGTGGCGTCATAGCCCTCCAGCTCCATGCACTGCTCAAAGGTCATCAGAGACCAGATGGGATGGGCCAGGGTGGCGAAGCCGCCCTCCTGATGGATGGCATCCACGATCTGCTGCGGCGTCCAGTCCCCGGTCTGGGGAATGAAGTGCCGGATGCCGACTCCGGTAATATGATAGGCATATTCCGGGCCTTTCTGAATAAAATTCCTGTCAAACTCCGTGGAGGGAATCACCAGAAAACGGTAATCCTCCCGGCCGGTCAGGGCCTCGTCCACCTGATCTCCTCCGGCCAGCACATCCTCCGGCTCCGTTCCGGCCATCAGGACTCTTCCGTCCCGAAAGCGGACATAGCCTCCAAAGCGTTTGCGGTGATCAGTGATGGCCAGGAAATCATAGCCCTCGCCCATATAGCGGGCGATGGCCTCCTGGGCCGTGACGCGGCCATCGGAAATGGTGGTATGGGCATGGAGGTTTCCTCTCAGCCACCGGCCGTTATCTGTAAAAAGCTTCATTCCGGCTTTCCTCTCCTTATTCTCCAATCAGCTCCAGGCGAAGAGCAAAGCTGAATTTTTCCTCGTCGAACCGGTATTCCTTTTTCAGTCTGGGGCCGCAGCTGTTGGAGCCGATGCCGTTGACCTTGTAGTCGAAATACACAGGAATTCCCTGGGCCTCTTTCAGCTCGAAGGCATGCTTCTTCTGTGTCAGCTCTTCCTGAGTATAACGGGAAACGCAGAAGCTGAAGGGAGCAGCGCCGGTGACCTTCAGACCGCAGCCGTAGCGGTCGGTGACCCGGGCATATCGAGTGCCGTAGTGGGAACCCGTCTCCTGGGGCTTCAGGTAAGGCTCATGGTTTTCTCTGGCCGTGGTCTCAAAGAGACCCATCCGGCTGGCCTGGCGTTTGTCAATATAGCTTTCCTCGGGACCGTAGCCGTAGTATTCGGCCTGGTCCATGGATTTCTTCAGCTGGGCTCTCAGTCCGAAGCGGGGCAGATCCCAGGTCATGGCGGGATCCTTGACCGCCTTCACGGAGATATCCATTTCGCCGGTGCCGCTGATGAGGTAGACCACCTCCAGCTGAAGGATGGGCTGCAGATAGATGGGGGCCAGGGACATTTTGACTTTGATCTGGGCCAGGTCCTCGGCAGTTTTGGCCTTGACGCTGTAGACCTTGGGCAGCGCGCGGTCATAGCCGCATTTCTCCCAGGCCAGGCGGATGTTCCGGTCGTTGTCGGTGGGCGCTCTCCAGATGTTAAAGGCCAGAGGTGCGGCCAGACGTTCCCGGTTATTCTTGGCCAGGGAAGTCCACTCTCCTCTTCTCTTGTCAAAGACATAGCAGAAATGATCGCCGGTAATCCTCAGTTCCCGGTCGTCCTCGGTGATTTCCGGAGCCTTGTCGGAAGAGAGCTTTTCAAGGCGGAAATCTCCTTCTCTCAGCTTCAGCTGATCGAAGCCCATTTCCCGGCCCGCTTCCGTCAGCAGATCATCATTTCTCTGGATATAGAACAGATTCAGATAGCAGTCTCCGCTGTCCGGTACGCCGGCGGGAAGATCGATGCTCACGCTCTTGTGCGGCGCGCAGGAGGTCTCCGGCAGCAGGAAGCTCTTCAGCACTTCCCCGTCCCGGATGATCTCGCAGTAGCCGGACAGGGCGTCCTTCAGATCCGTAAAGTCAAAGTAGTTGGTCAGCCGCACCCGGATGCTGTCTGCCGATTTGGAAACCAGTTTCGCCCGGACGGGACGGATAACATTTTTGTATTCCAGCAGGGACTCACTGACGGTGCGGTCCGGATATACCAGGCCGTCCATGCAGAAGTTGCCGTCGTGGGGGAATTCACCGAAATCACCGCCGTAGTAGTATTTCGGTTTGCCATCCTCCGTGGTGCCCATGTATACGGAATGGTCGCACCATTCCCACACAAAGCCGCCGCAGAAGCCGTCGTGGCGCTGCATGCACTGCCAGTAATCCTCCGCATCGCCGGGGCCGTTGCCCATGGCATGGATAAACTCGCAGAGAATGTAAGGCTTGTTATAGGGCTTTTTCTCAAAATATTCGTCGATTTCTTCAGTGGGCGGATACATCCGGCTGTAGAGATCTATCATGGAAAAGTCGCCCTGATGATAGGTGGGATCGTCATGGGCCCGCTCATAGTGGGTCAGACGGGAGGGATCATACTCCTTGACCCAGCGGCCGGACTTCTCGAAGTTCACGCCGGAGCCGGCCTCGTTGCCCAGGGACCAGATCAGCACGGCGGCGTTGTTCTTGTCGCGGATGACATTGCGCTGCTGGCGGTCCAGATTGGCCTTCTCAAAGCGCTCGTCCATGGCGATGAGAGAATACTTGTCCAGCCAGTTTTCTCTCCATTTGGCGGGATCGGGATCGCCGCCGATAATGCTGGTGGAGCCGTGGGATTCCAGGTCCGCCTCGGCGATCATGTAGAAGCCGTACTCGCTGCACAGCTGGGGGAACCAGGGGGCGTTGGGATAGTGGCTGGTGCGGATAGCGTTGATATTGTGCTCCTTCATGAGGATCAGATCCTGCATGGCCTGCTCCTCGCTGATGGTGTAGCCGGTGAAGGGATCCGAATCATGGCGGTTGACGCCCCGGAACTTGATTTTCTGTCCGTTCAGCAGCAGAACGCCGTCCCGGACTTCAATCTTCCTGAAGCCGATCTTCTGGGCGATATGCTCCTCTTCCCCTGAAAGCAGCAGGGTATACTGCTTCGGAGACTCGGCGTTCCAGAGGGTCACGTTTTTGACGTCGAAGCAGACCTTTCCCTCCTGCACCGGCGCGCTCTGTAAAAACTCTCCCTCCGGGGAGAACAGAGAGGCGCTGCACATGCCCTTCCGGCCGGCAAACTCCACATCCACGGTCAGGCTGCCGTTTTTGTATGCAGAATCCAGCTCCGTATGAACGAAGAAGTCCCGGATATGGGTTTGGGGACGGATCAGCAGATAGACATCCCTGAAGATGCCGCTCATTCTCAGCTTGTCCTGATCCTCCAGGTAACTGCCGTCGCACCATTTGAGCACCGCCACGGTGATGTCGTTGTCGCCTTCGCTCAGAACGTCGGTAACATCAAATTCGCTGGTGGAATGGCTCACCTGGGAGTAGCCCACAAACTGGCCGTTGATCCACACATAGAAGCAGCTGTCCACTCCCTCGAAATTCAGATAATAACGGTCGCTGCCCTTTTCTCCGATTTCAAAGGTCCGCTGATAGACGCCGCAGGAATTGTCATCCGGCACGTAAGGCGGATCATAGGGGAAGGGATAGTTGACATTGGTGTACTGATGCCGGTCGTAGCCATGCATCTGCCACACGGAAGGAACGGGGATCTCGTCGTCAGCCACATATTCCTCATAGACATTGTCCGGAAGATCATACACGCTGTCATAGTAACGAAAACCCCATAAGCCCATCAGTGGAAGAAAACGGTCCGACATTTCCCGGTCGCCCAGCAGGGCCTCCTCGGCGCTGCTGAAGGGGATATAGTAGGAGCGGTTTTCCTCAGTCCCAATGTGAAGCTTCTGGGGATCTTCAAAATACTTTGGTAGATTCATCGCATCTGTCTCCTGTAAGTATTCATCTATATAACCAGAATCCGCGGGGGCTGATTCTGGTGCTGATGTCAGAGAAATTATATCACGGGGACGCGGGTTTCTCAACCTTCCTCCGTCGGAAGGAGTGTAAAAATCACGAAAAAACCATGGACTTTTTGTCAGGAATGCAATATGATAGTAATTTGAACCGAAGAAAGGAGGAACTCATGGATCAGGTCAATATTGCCCTTCATCTTTTTGCGGCCATCATCATGCTGATTCTGCTGATCGCCGCCATTTCCGAAAGAAAGATCGATTCCCACGTGCCGCGGCCTCTGCTGCTGATGATGATTATGAACATCCTCCAGCTGACAGGTTCCTCAGCCTTCGTTGCCCTGCGGCAGCATCAGGTAGAGGCGGAGATCCTGCTGCCGGTGCTGCAGTGTCTGATCCAGTTTCTGTTTTACGGAATTTTCTTCGAGTTTCTTTTTTATCTGAAGGAATATTTCTCTCCCGCGAAACGGCTGGATACCATCATCCTGAGCGTCACCGGCGCCACACTTCTCATCTGCGCCCTTCTGCGGGCCCTGACGATCCTGCAGCCGGATTTTTCTAAGCAGGCGGGCTTTATCCTTCGTTTCGGCGGCATATGCATCTTTCTGGTCATCGTGTGGATGCTTCTGCGTTGCCGTCCCCGGATGACCCGGGCCGATCAGATGGTTATGCTGACCACCATGATCATGCCGCTGCTGGGGATGCTCATCCGGAACGCTTTCCCCCGTCTGCAGCTGTTTTCCCTGTCCGTTACCCTGTCCCTGCTGCTGATCTACGGTTTCGTCCATCTGAATCTGGCCTACCGGGCCAAGGCTCAGCAGCTGGAGCTGGCCAAAAGCTCCATGACCATCATGCTGAGCCAGATCCGTCCCCACTTTCTGTACAACGCCCTGAACTCCATCTATGTTCTCTGCGGCAAGGACCCGGCCAAGGCTCAGGAGGCCATCGCGGATTTCTCGGAGTACCTGCGGGCCAACATGGGGAATACCGCCAAAACGCTGATTACCATCGACCAGGAGCTGGATCACGTCCGGCATTATCTGGCCCTGGAAAAGATCCGTTTTGAGGATCAGCTCCGGGTGGTAATCCATCATCAGAGCCACGGCTTTCTTGTTCCGCCCCTGAGCGTTCAGCCTCTGTGCGAAAATGCCGTTAAGCACGGCATCCACAAGAAGGAAGGCGGCGGCACCGTAACGATCCACACCCACGAGGATGAAAAGTATTACTATGTGGATGTTTCCGATGACGGGGTCGGCTTTGACCCGGAGAAGGTGATGGATTCCGACCAGAATCATATCGGCATCGCCAATGTGAAGAGTCGTCTGAAAAACGCCTGTGAGGGAACCCTGGAAATCGAAAGCTCGGCGGATAAGGGCACCCGGGTGCGGATCCGCATTCCAAAAATCCATTCCGGTCTGGAAGCCGGTACAAAATAAGACAAAAGTCAGGTGAATCTCAATGATTATTATTGCTCTGGACGATGAAGCCCTTTCTCTGGAAGGTCTGACCCTGGCCATTAAAAGCGCCAGCCCCGACAGCAGCGTCCACAGTTTCCAGTCAGCCGAAAAAGCCCTCGCCTTCGCCCGGGAAACCCGGCCGGATGTGATTTTTCTTGATATTGAAATGCGGGGCATGAGCGGTTTGGAGGCTGCGGCCCATCTTCAGGAAATGCATCCTCAGGTCAATATTATATTTACCACGGGATATCAGGAATATATGAGCGAGGCCTTCCGGCTCCATGTCAGCGGCTATATCACCAAGCCCATCACTCCGGCTAAGGTGCAGACGGAGCTGGAGCATCTCAGGTTTCCGGCGGCAGACAGCTCCCGCAGCAGGATTGTCATTAAAACCTTCGGCGATTTTCAGATTTTCGCGGATGACCATCCCATGACCTTCGGATACGCCAAGGCCCGGGAGCTGCTGGCCTATCTGGTGGATCAGAACGGATCCCTTACCACCAGCGGCAAAATTCTGGACGTCCTCTGGGAGGATTCCGAAGGCACCATCCGCCACAGCTCCTACCTTCGAAATGTGCGCTCGGACCTGAAAAACGTCCTGAAGGAGCATGACGCTTCCGATATCCTCATCCAGCGCCGGGGCCTGCTGGGCATCAACAAGACGCTGGTCAGCTGTGATTATTTTGACTACATGGACGGAAAGCTTTCCGCAGACGCCTTCTCCGGAGAGTATATGTCCCAGTACAGCTGGGGAGAATGGCGCCTGGCAGAACTGAACGCCAAAAAAGAATTTCTGGAGACTCATTAAAAAGTGCAAAAATATACTTATTTATGACATTATTGTGACATACCCTCTGCTATAATCATAACATCGCGTCTATGATTATCAGTTGTGGAGGTTCTGAAATGTTTTCACAGTTTCAAAAAGACGAAGCTCTTCGGATTTATGACGAAGTCGGTTCCGTCGATCAGGCAATTCATATTTTGGGATATCCCACCCGCCGGTGCCTGTACGGATGGATCCGCGAACGCGATGGTAAAAGCTCACCTGAAAACCGCAGAGCTAACCGCTCCAAGCGCAATGCTGCCCAGGCAGCCATCAATGACCTGAATCTGAGCAGTGAGCATATTCTGAGTCCTCAGGAAGTTGATAAGCTGCAGGCTGATCTTCACCGGAGTAAAATGGTCCTGGATATTCTTCAGGAAATCGTGCGGCGCAAGCAGATGCTGCCCGTCTTTAATCTCTCCCCCATTTCCCAGAGAGAAAAAACAGAGATTATCGATGTGCTCCGCTCCAAATATTCTCTTCACGAGCTGCTGGAAGCCATGGAGATTGACCGCAGCGCCTATTACTATCACCACAACGCCATTGAGCGTTCCAAATGATCCGAAAAAAAAGAACTGTGCCGCCGCACAGCTCCTTTTGATTTTTTGTTCAGTAAAACCCAGGGGATCTTCCCCTTTTTTGTTTAGTCCAGATTCCAGCTGATGAGGGTGTCTCCCCGGTAGATCATCTTCATGGAGAAAAAGGGAGCGCCTCCCAGCACGGGAGCCATAAACAGGGCGTCCCCCTCCCACATGGGCAGGGACGGCAGCACCTCCTCCGGCACCCAGGCCAGATTTCCCTCATTGCAGGTGAAATCCACCTCGCCTTCAAACTGATCACAGACAAAGACAAACATATATTCCGTATCCCAGTCCGCCAGCGACGGATCCGGATCCAGGAAATTAAAAGTAATTAAGGCCGCCAGTCTCACATCCAGCGGATTCAGTCCCGTTTCCTCGCGAATTTCCCGGATGACGCACTGGGCAGGGCTCTCGCCGTTTTCAAACTTGCCGCCGACACCAACCCATTTTCCCTTGTTGATGTCCACCTCCTTGCTCACCCGGTGGAGCATCAGGATTCCATCGGGGCCGGTGATGTAGCACATGGTTGTCATTTTCATATTACAATACCCTCATCAGAATAAAATAAACCAGCGGAATGGTCAGCAGGGAGACCATGGTGGAGAAGAAGATTCCTCCCGCGGCCATCCTTGTATTGCCATTGAAGTTTTTGGAAAGCATCACGCCCATGGTGCCGCAGGGCATGGCGAAGGTCAGCACGGCGATGCCGATGATTACCGGATCCTCGAAGAGCAGCCGGTCTGCCAGGAAAGCCAGCAGCGGCATCAGAAACAGCTTCAGGATCATGGCCAGATCCAGCCGCACATCCTTAAAGGCGTCCGCAATGGGAGATTCCGCCAG
This sequence comes from uncultured Eubacteriales bacterium, assembly GCA_902783575.1. Classification (GTDB taxonomy): domain Bacteria; phylum Bacillota; class Clostridia; order Lachnospirales; family Bianqueaceae; genus RUG760. Next base: position 4,331 of record CACZRP010000093.1, on the reverse strand, counting down.
CACCGCGCCTAACAGCAGCATGGTCAGCGGCGGCGTCACATCGCCCACAAACCGCAGAGTCACCGTCAGAGGCTGAGGCATCTGAATATGGAAGAAATACAGGATCAGGGCAATGATGGAAGCAATAATGCCGGGCGTGAAGAACAGCTTCCAGTCCAGCTTCACCTTCTGCTTCTGATTCTCGCCTCCCTCCAGGGCCTTCTTCGCCCGGATATCCTTCTGGATCAGATAGATGCCATAGGTATACACCAGAAAGTTAAAGGGAAGATTCAGAATGTTGATGACGAATACGGACATGTCGCCATACAGCGTCTGCATGATGGGTATGGCCATGAATCCCGTGTTGGAGAACACCGCCAGCAGCTCGGCGGTTCCCCGGTCCTGCCTGGGAATCCGGCAGCTCCTGACAATCAGCACCGCCAGAAATGGCAGCATCAGATAATATCCGATGCCGAATACCACCAGCTTCATCACTGTTTCCTGGGGAATATCCCCGGCGGAGGCCAGGGAGCCCAGAATCAGCGCGGGGTTGGTGATGTTGACCACCAGCCAGCTGAGGCCCCGGTTAAAGTGTTCATCGATAAAATGCTTCCGATAGATAATGAAGCCGATGGCCAGAAGTACCACCAGCTTGAAAAGGGCGGTAATAATGCCGGTAAAATCCATGGGCACCTCCCAAATTTAATACAATACACAAAAACAGCACGAAGGCGATTATAACACACTTTCGTGCTGTTTGTCGATATGCCCGCCGGAAGGCTGTCCGTTAGGCTGTCCGTAAGGTTTTCCGCCGGGTTTTACAGAACCTTGGCCAGGAAAGAACGCAGTCGTTCTGACTGGGGATGTTCAAAAATATCCTCCGGGGTTCCCTGCTCCACCAGATGTCCTTCATCAATGAAAACCACCTGGTCCGCCACTTCCCGGGCAAAACCCATCTCGTGGGTTACCACCACCATGGTCATGCCCTCCTTGGCCAGCTCCTTCATAACCTCCAGAACTTCACCCACCATCTCCGGATCCAGGGCCGAGGTGGGCTCATCAAAGAGCATCACATCCGGCTCCATGCACAGGGCCCGCACAATGGCGATCCGCTGCTTCTGTCCTCCGGAAAGCTGGGAGGGATAGGCCTCCGCCCGGTCGCTGAGTCCGACTCTTTTCAGAAGCTCCATGGCCTTCTGCTCCGCTTCCTGCTGGGATTTACCCAGCAGCTTCACCGGAGCCAGGGTCAGGTTTTTCATGATGGTCATATGGGGAAACAGGTTGAACTGCTGGAACACCATGCCCATTTTCTGTCGGTGCAGGTTGATGTTGGTTTTCGGATCGGTGATGTCCACACCCTCCAGCACGATCTGCCCGCCGGTGGGAATTTCCAGCAGATTCAGGCAGCGGAGAAAGGTGGATTTGCCGGAGCCCGAGGGTCCGATGATGACATTCACCGTTCCCTTTTTAATATCCAGGCTGATGCCGTCCAGGGCCTTGATGGTGTTTTTCTTGCCTTTGAAATGCTTTTCTACATTCTTTGCCGATATCAGCACGCTTCCGTCTTTAGTGGTCACTGTTTCTCAGCCTCCCCTCCAGCTTTCCTACCAGCATGCTGAAGAACATAACCATGACCAGATAAATCAGAGCCACGGCGATGAGCGGCATAAAAGCTGAGTAGGTACGGCCGCGGATGATATCGCCGGCCTTCGTCAGATCCTGCAGGGCCACATAGCCGGAAACCGAGGTTTCCTTCAGCAGGGTAATAAACTCATTGGCCAGCGCCGGAAGCACATTTTTCAGGGCCTGGGGAATCACGATATACCACATGGTCTGGACAAAGTTGAATCCCAGAGACCTTCCTGCCTCCGTCTGCCCCTCATCAATGCTCATGATGCCCGCCCGGACGATCTCGCCCACGTAGGCGCCGGAGTTGATGCCGAAGGCCAGCACGGCGATGAGCACCTTGTTGTTGGAGCTGGCAAATACAATATAATACATGATCAGCAGCTGCACCACCACAGGCGTTCCCCGGATGACGGTCAGATACACCTTGGCGATGCCGTTGATAATGCCGAACAGGCTCTTTCCGAAGCCGGGACGCATTTCCTGATACTGCTTATCATAGGTTGCCCTGATAATGGCGACGATGGTTCCCATAAAGATACCCACCAGAAGCGACAGGAAGGTTACCTCCAGGGTTACGCCCAAACCGCTGACAAGAAATTTCCACCGGTTTCCGTCGATGAAGTTCAGGGTGAAATCATCCAGGAAACCCTGCCACCATTCACTCATGCTTACTTGTTGTTGGCTGCCACATAGGCCTTGGCAGGCTCATTATCAGTAATCATGCAGTCCACCTTGCCGGTGATCAGCGCCTGAACAGCGTCCGTGGGTTTCGCGTAGCGCTCCAGGGTACCCAGTCCGGCGGCTTCGATGTCGTCGGTGGCGTAGATGTCGGAAGTGGTATTCTGCTGAACCGCGACCTTCCAGTTGTGGCCTTCCTCAAAGAGCACATCCACAGAGGTGATGGGAGAGCCTTCGGGAACGATGACTACCTGCATGGAGGTGGCGTAGCTCTGGGTGAAGTTGACCTGAGTCTTGCGCTCCTCGGTAACGGTCATGCCGGCCATACCGAAATCCACCTTGCCGGTCTCGATGGCGGCCAGGATGGAACCGAATTCCATATCCTCAATCACCAGCTTCATATCCAGCTTGTCAGCAATGGCAGCGGCAATTTCCGCGTCGATACCGACAATCACTTCGCCTTCATAATATTCATAGGGAGGGAAAGCCGCGTCGGTGGCCATCACCAGTTCTTCCTTGCCTTCCGCATTCTGCTGGAAAACCAGGTCATGAGCTTTTCCGGAAATATATTTGTCGACGATGGTCTGCAGGGTGCCGTCAGCCTTCAGCTCGGTCAGAGCCTGGTCCATCTTGCCAAGAAGATCCGTGTTTTCCTTGGAAAGGGCAATGGCATATTCTTCCGTAATATATTCGGTGTCCAGAATCTTCAGCTGAACCTTATCGGAAGAGGAAGAAGAGCAGCCGGCCAGGGCTGTCATCATCAGGACGAGGGCCATCATCAGTGTCATCAGTTTTTTCATGGGATCAATCCTTCCATTTCTTTCTCGTTATGAATAATCATTCATTTCTTGTGAATGAATATGCGTCATATTCTACGCTTTTTACGAATAAAATGCAAGCTTTTTCTGAATATATTTACATTTCGTCACATTCTCCAAGAAAAAAAGCCTCCCGGGGAGGCTTTTGTGAAAAATTAAACATAAAACAGCAGCTTGCTGTAGGTGGGATAGGGCCACAGGTCCTCCGCCGTGAGACGCTCGCATTCATCGGCGTAGGTTCTGACCTGATTCATCACCGGAATCACCTGGTTTTTGAAGAAATCCGCCTTCTCCTGGATATCTGTCATATCCTGGCTTTTCTGCAGCAGCTGTTCCAGCTGCTTCAGGCAGGAGAACAGGCTGTCGGAATTCTCCGAAAGCTCCTGAGCCTGACTGGCCTCATGGAAAGAGCCAATCCGGGAAGCGATGCCGATGGCCTTTTTGTGTTCCACTGTCCGGCACAGCTCATCCACATAGCGGCTCACGGCCGGCAGAATCTCCTTGTAGGCCATATCCAGCATGGTATTGGCTTCCATGTTGATGGTCTTGATGTAGTTCTCCATGGAAATCTCATACCGGGAATGAAGCTCCACTTCGTTGAAGATCCGGTGTCTGGCAAAGAGCTCCACATTCTTCGGAGCCAGGTAAGCCTTCATGGCGTCGGCGGTGGTGGGCAGATCTGCCAGGCCGCGGCGGCGGGCTTCTTCCTTCCATTCCTCGGAATAGTTGTTTCCGTTAAAGATAATTCTCTTATGCTCTTTGATGACATGGCGGATCAGCCAGTCCAGAGCGTCCTCAAAGTCTTCGCCGGCCTGAAGGGCTTTTTCCAGTTCGTCGGCAAACAGGGACAGGGATTCCGCCACCGCGGTATTCAGGATGACGTTGGGTCCCGCGATGGACTGACCGGAGCCGGGCATACGGAACTCAAACTTGTTGCCGGTGAAGGCAAAGGGCGAGGTACGGTTGCGGTCGGTGGTATCCTGGGCAAACCGGGGCAGGATATGAACGCCCACCTTCAGGATCTTCTTATCATGCTGCTGATAGTCCTGACCCTTTTCAATGGTTTCCAGAATGTCTGTCAGCTCTTCGCCCAGGAACATGGAAACAATGGCCGGAGGCGCTTCGTTTGCACCGAGGCGATGGTCGTTGCCGGCGCCAGCGGTCGTCATGCGGAGCAAGTCAGCATGGGTGTCGACAGCGTAAATGATGGCGCAGAGCGTGGTGAGG